>DKSD01000074.1 GCA_002473165.1 Succinatimonas sp. UBA7265 | reverse complement strand
CTGGCCAAATCTGGCATCAGCGCAGTAAAGGATCTGACGTTCATCAACATCGAAAAGACTCCGGACAGGATCGGGGGCAAACTCACGCGCTTTGATGTCGCCTGCACCCTGGACACAGGGGAGAACGTCGACATCGAGGTCCAGCTGGTCAACAAAGAGAACATGCAGCAGCGCACGCTCTATTACTGGGCCAGGCTTTACACGTGCAGCCTCGAAGCGGGGGACGATTACCGCGCGCTCAACCCGGCCATAACCGTCAACATCCTCGATTTCAATCTCCTGCCCCATGAAGCGCCGCACAGCGTCTACCGCATATATAATCAGGATGACAGAGAGGAAGAGTTCTTCGATGATCTCAGGCTGCACTTCATCGAGATCCCCAAATACCGCAGACAGCCCGGAAAACCTGTTGCCAAGCAAAGCAGGATGGAGCGATGGATGTCATATCTGGCAGGAAAACTGAACGATCAGGAAAGAAAAGATCTGGCAGCGGCGGATCCCGCCTTTGCCAAGGCGTTTGCCGCCGCCGACGAGTTTCTGCGCGACAAATCCCAGGCGCTGAGCTATGTCAGCCGCCAGATGGAGATCCTCGACTACAACACCAACATCGCGGCCGCCAAGGAAGAAGGGGAAGCGAAAGGCAGGGCTGAAGGCCGAGCTGAGGGTAGAAAAGAAGGCCGAGCTGAAGGTATAGCTGAAGGCAAAAGCGAAGTCGTAACCAATCTGCTCAATATGGGATTCGACATCAGTTCAATATCCAAAGCAACTGGCTGGCCTGCCGAACAAATCCTGGCCTTTGCCCAGGGGCATAATCTTCCGGTAAAGCAGTAAGGTGAACCTAAGCAGGAGGCGCAATCGTCTCCTGTTCTGTTACCTGCTAAGGAGCGATTGATGAGCAGCCACAGTGACCCGGAAAGAGAAGATCCGGCAGCGGCGGATCCCGCCAATGCCAAGGAAAAATATCTGCGAGTTCTTTCTCAGCGGCTGAGCAGCCTCAACCGTCAGATGGAGATCCTCGACTACAACACCGGCATCGCGGCAGCCAAAGAAGAAGGTGAAGCGAAAGGCAGGGCTGAAGGCCGAGCTGAGGGTAGAAAAGAAGGCCGAGCTGAGGGTATAGCTGAAAGCAAAAGCGAAGTCGTAACCAACATGCTCAATATGGGATTTGACATCAGTTCAATATCCAAAGCGTCTGGCTGGCCTGCCGAACAAATCCTGGCTTTCGCCCGGGAGCACAGCCTTCCGGTAAAGCAGTAAAGCGAACCGAAGCTTGAGACGGAAGCACTCATCCAGCTTCAGAAACAACATTTCTCAAAAACTTATACATCCGAGTGACTATGAATAAATTTGCCCAAGATCTTAGAGAATGGCTGAACAAAGACCGTGAATTCCGGCTCAAGGAGGCTAAGGACGTCTTTGAGGCGCTTGATGAATTCTTCAGTGACAAAGAGTGTTCGAGTTTATATCACAACTACCGTTTGGACCGGCTTGAGTACAACTCCGAGCAGGAGGCAAAAATCGAGATGGCTAAAAGAGAAACCAAAGCTGAACGCGAAGCCAGATTAGCACGTTTCGAAAAACTGAAAGAGATAAAAAACTACCTGGTGGAGAAATTGCTGGAAACAAAAAGCGTTGTAGAAGTTGCCAAGGAAGCTTGCTGGTCTGTAGAGCAGACTCTTGCTTTTGCGAGAGCGCGTAATATTCCGATCAAACAATAATCCGCTGCCTGCGACCGACTGACTTCGCCATTACTAGAGACCGTCTGGACACTGAGCATAAACCGCTCACAGCTCAGGCTCTTTCATGAGCGCTGCGTGAATGTTGCAGCTGCTGAGGAAATGCTTTGCGAAAGCTGCTCAAGCTTCAATTTCAGAGACCCATCATGCAAAAAACCGTTATTCTCAATCCCGGCCGTGAGAAATCGCTGCTGCGCCGCCACCCTTGGGTGTTTTCCAAAGCCATAGCTCGCGCCGAAGGCGATCCTCAGGGCGGGGACATCGTCAAAGTCGTATCTGCGGAGGGAAAATTTCTGTGCCGCGGCGCTTATTCCCCTGCCTCGCAGATCCGCGTGCGCGCCCTGAGTTTTGCCGAGGATGAGCAGATCACCCCTGAGCTCATCGCCCAGCGCGTCAGTGCTTCCTGCAAGCGCCGCGAGGGCCTGGTCTCAGAGGGCAACGACGGCGTGAGGCTTATTGCCTCTGAAGGCGACTTCCTGCCCGGGCTCATCTGCGATCGCTACAACGATTTCCTCGTGATCTCGATTTCCTCGCAGGCCATGGAGGCGTTCCGGCACGCCGTCATCGCCGAACTGGAAAAGCTGTTCCCGGACTGCTCGGTTTATGAACGCTCTGACACGAAGGCCCGCGAGAAAGAAGGGCTCGAAAAGCGCTGCGGCGTCATCAAAGGCGACGAGCCGCCTGACACGCTCTATGTCAAAGAAGGCGCGCTCATCCGCATCCCCGTGGACATCAAAAACGGCCACAAGACCGGCGCCTACCTCGATCAGCGCGCCAGCCGCATCTACGCCTCGACGCTCTCCAATGACGCCAGGGTGCTCAACTGCTTTTGTTACACCGGCGGTTTCGGGCTGTGGGCTCTCAAAGGCGGAGCACAAAGCGTCGACAACGTCGACCTCTCAAGGCAGGCGCTTGACGAGGCCAAAGCAGGCGTGGCCGAAAACCACCTCGATCCCGGCCGCTGCCGCTTTATCCGCGCCGATGTCTTCAAATTCCTGCGCGAGCAGGCTGAAAAAGGCGAGCAATACGATCTGGTGATCCTCGATCCGCCCAAATTCGCCGAAAGCCAGGCCTCGCTCAAGCGTGCCTGCCGCGGCTACCAGGACATCAACCGGCTGGGCTTTGAGCTCACCAAGGCCGGCGGGCACCTGCTCACGTTCTCCTGCTCAGGCCTTGTGGGTCCGGAGCTTTTCCAGAAGATCGTCGCCGACGCCGCCCTGGACGCGCACGTATCCGGGATCGTGCGCACGGCGCTGAGGCAGGATCGGGATCACACCGTGTCGCTCCCCTGCCCTGAGACTTTCTACTTAAAAGGCCTCGACGTAGAGGTGGTCTGATGCTCGATATCTCGGTGGTCCCGGTAACACCCTATATGCAAAACTGCCGCATCCTCAGCGTGCGCGGCAGCGGCGAGGCCGTGTGCGTTGACCCGGGCGATCAGGCCCCCGCGCTGGCGACAGCCATCGAAGGCGCGGATCTTAAACTCAAAGCGATCCTCATCACCCACGCCCACCTCGACCACATCGGCGGCGTTGCGGAACTGGCCGCGCTCACCGGCGCGAGAATTTTCGGACCGGGAAGGGCCGATTTGCCGCTGCTTGAGGCGGCGTTTTCCGACGACGCCCAAAGCCAGGCCGCGCTGCTCGGGCTGCCGCAAAGCCGGGGCTTTAAACCTCGGTTTTTAAGCGACGCCGAGGTGATCGAGCCGGCCTCAGGATTGCTTTTTAACGTCATCGCCACCCCGGGCCACACCCCGGGCGGCGTGTGCTATTACAGCAAAGAGGAGAAGCTCGTGCTCACGGGCGACACGCTCTTTGAGCTCTCCGCAGGCCGCACCGATTTTCCGGGCGGCGATGAAAGCGCGCTGCTTAACTCGCTGCAAAAGCTCATGGAGCTTCCTGATGACACGAAAGTGCTCCCCGGGCATGGCAATGACACGGCGATCGGCTTTGAGAGGCGCAATAACCCCTTCTGCGCGGCCTTGCGCTGACTCCCGGGGCATGAGGCAGGCACTTTAACCCTGCCGCATCTGAGGCAAATGGATAAGACATGATCGCCAAAGCCCGGCTCGCTGCCATCAGCGACGGCATCATCGCCGTGGCCGCCACGGTCATGGCGCTGCAGCTTAAGATCCCCGAGCGTTTCTCCTTTGCAGAGATCTCCTCTCAGGGCCCGGTGCTCATCGCCTGCGCCGTAAGCTACGCGCAGGTCTTTTTGGCCTGGCATGAACACCACGACGCTTTAAACGGCGTCAGGGAGGTTAGCCACCGCGCTTTCCTCTTAAACACGCTGTGGCTGTTTTTCATCACGCTGCTGCCCTTTGCCGCAGGCTGCGCCGGGCGCGATCCTCAAAGCCTTGAGGCTGAACTGCTGTTTTTGGGGCTGCTCGCGCTCATCACGCTCACGCTGATGCTCGAGTGCCGCCTCATCTACGGCAAAGACTTAAGCCGCATGACCGACAGCACTCTCATCGGGATCATTCACAAAATCTCGCTCTCAGGCATTGCCCTGGCTGCCGCCGCGACGTTTGCCTGGCCGCCTGCAGGCCTTATCACTGCCATGATCTTTGCGCTTTTTTGCATCGTCCTGCTGTGGGGGAGCGAAAGCCGCAGGAAAGAAGAGCGCCGGCAGGCGGCAGCCCAAAAGAAAGGCGCGTAAAAGCCCGCGAGGTAACAGGCAGGCTTTGGGCCTTAAGAAACCCCGGCCTTTTAGTGGAAGAACTTGTCTATCTGCTCTTTGGCAAGCGGCGGCAGTCCGCGGTAGCGGCGCTCCTGGTTTATGAGGTTCTCCTCCTCGCTCTCAAGATCGATGCGCAGCAGATAGCCGCGCTCTGAGAGCGCCTGCTCGAGTTCCTCAGGCGTCACTTTGGGCAGTTCAGGGTGTTTGGAGAGCGCGAACACCATCACGAACTTCGGGGTGCCGAAAGCGTCCATCAGCCCGCCGGGGATGCCGGCAAAATCGTCGCGCTGCGCCGTGTAAAGGTAGGTGCGCAGTTTCTTTGAGCTCTTGTAGACGTAAACCATTCTCTCGCTCATGGAAATCCCCCGAAATTTTTCTTTGATTTTAGCGTCGCAGCCCTCATGCCCGGGCAAGTTTAAAAATTGCATGTGCTACAATGCTTAGATTATAAATTCAATGCCGGCAGTCCGGCGACACGGAGCGAACATGGCGGGGGAAAATCTCAGAGGAGCAGCGGCAGGCGGCAGCCTGACCCGCACCGGATATTCCTTCGACACCATCGCCATGAGCACCGGGCTTGGCGGCGAACTTGAGGAGATCCTGCGCGAGCGCATCGATCGCGCCCCTGACGCCTACCGCAACGCCCCGATCGTTCTGGACATCTCAGGGGTCAAAGATCTTTCCGCCATAGATTACGAGGCGCTCACCGCGCGCTGCCGCGCGCACCGCCTCTTTCTCATCGGGCTCTCCGGCGCCGTCACCGAAGATCGCGCCCGCGCGCTCACGGACCGCGGCATCCCCGTCGTGAACTCAAGCCGCTACGCACGCGTGCGCGAGGAGAACCTCACGCCCAAAGTGATCACGAAGACGCTTGAGGTCAAAGTTCCCGTGGAAGTGCGCGTGCCTGTCGAGGTGCCGGTGCCCGCCAAAGTCGCCGTGCAGGAGCCGATGATCGTGTTAAAGCGCAACGTGCGCTCAGGCGAGATCATCAAAGCCCCGGGCAACTCGGTGGCGGTGTTTGGCAGCGTGGCCAACGGCGCGCGCATCATCGCCTCGCACAACGTGATGATCTTCGGCGATCTCATGGGCGAGGTCTACGCCGGCTCCCCGCGCAGCGCCGACGATCCGGGGCAGCCTGAGGCGTTTATTTTTACCGAAGGGGCGTTTAAGCCCACGTTCGTGGCCATAGCCGGCAACTACCAGACGGCCGACGACATGGAGCGCGATCCGCTCTCAGGCCCCGTGCAGGGGCATGAGCGCGATCTCGTGGTCTCTTTGTCCGGCAAGGCTTTAAGATACTCCCCGGCAAAAGATTTTTCGCGCCTGACCAAACTGGGTTCAGGCGCCGCGCAGGATCCGGTGTAACCGGCGCTGCGATCATTCAACCCAAAGGAACAGACGCACATGTCAGAGAAGAAAGCACAGCAAGAGCAAAAAGCCAAAGAGCAGGCCGCAAAACCTGAAGAGGGGAAAGCCTCAGAGGCCGCTGCAAAAGAACAGACAGCCGCAGAACCTAAAGATACTGCCAAGGCTGAGGCCAAAGAGCCTGAAAAAGAGAGCAAAGAGGACAAAGCCGAAAAGGCCGAGACCTCAGTTGACAAGCACGGTTTAAGCCGCGAGCCCTTTAAAGAGCGCATCATCGTCGTGACCTCGGGCAAGGGCGGCGTCGGCAAGACGACCTCGTCGGCGGCCATCGCCACGGGACTGGCCATGAAAGGCCACAAGACCGCGGTGCTCGATTTCGATGTCGGCCTGCGCAACCTCGATCTCATCATGGGCTGCGAGCGGCGCGTCGTCTACGATTTCATCAATGTGATCAACGGTGAGGCTAAGCTCAATCAGGCGCTCATAAAAGACCGCCACGTCGACAACCTCTGGGTGCTCCCCGCCTCGCAGACCAAGGACAAAGACGCCCTGACGCTCGAAGGCGTCGAAGGCGTGCTGCGCACGCTCGATGACATGGGCTTTGAGTACGTGATCTGCGACTCCCCTGCCGGCATCGAGACCGGCGCGCTCATGGCGCTGTTCTTTGCCGACGAGGCCATCGTCACCACGAACCCTGAGGTTTCCTCCGTGCGCGACTCCGATCGCATCATCGGGATCCTCAACGCCAAGTCCCGCCGTGCCGAGCTCAACATGGAGCCGGTGGCCGCCAAGCTGCTGCTCACCCGCTACCTGCCGCACCGCGTCAAAAAGAACGAGATGCTCTCCGTCGAGGATGTGCAGGAGCTGCTCACCATTCCGCTTTTGGGCGTGATCCCTGAGTCCCAGGACGTGCTGAAGGCCTCAAACTCCGGCAACCCGGTGATCCTCGATAAGGCCTCCGACGCCGGCATGGCCTATGACGACGCCGTCGAGCGCCTGCTGGGCAACGAAGTGCCGCTGCGCTTCGTCTCCGACAAAAAGGGCTTCTTAAGCAAGCTCTTTGGCAAGAAATAAGGAGGACGCCCCATGTCACTGTTAAAAACCATTTCCGACGCGGTGTTCCGCAGCCGGGAGCATGAGACCGCCAGGGAATCTGCCAAACAGCGCCTGCACCTGGTGCTCATCAACGATCGCGCCGGCCGCGACACCCCGGACTTCATGCCCAAACTGCGCCAGGAGATCATCGAGGTCTTAAAGAAATACGTGCCGGTCACGGAAGAAGATCTGGAGATCAGCTTTGCCAACAAGGATGAAACCTCCATCATGGAGATGTCGGTGTCTTTGGACAAGGACAAAGCCAAAAAGCTCTGAGCAAAGCTCAATAAAAGGCGGCGCAGGCCGCCTTTTTTGCGCGCGCCGCCTAGCGCGGCTTCCGCCCGCAGGTGACGCGCTCGTTGCCCCCGAGATCGCGCACCGTCTTGACCTCAGAAAAACCTGCCATCTCAAAGAGCGCCCTCACCCGCTCACCCTGATCAAAACCGTGCTCAGTCAAAAGCCTGCCGCCTGGATTTAAATGCGCGGGAGCCGCGGCGGTGATCGCGCGCAGATCATCAAGCCCGTCCTCGCCTGATACCAAAGCCTGACGAGGCTCAAAGGGCAGCGAGGTCTCACGCAAATGCGGATCCCGGGCTTCTATATAAGGGGGATTGGAGACGATGAGATCAAAGCGGCGCGCTGCGAGTTCAGGGCAGGCAAACCAGGAGCTTTTATAAAACCCCACCTCAAGCCCGAGGGTTTGCGCGTTCTCTTTGGCTACTTCCAGCGCTTTTTCCGAGAGATCGCATGCACAGCAGGCGCCATCCGGGCGCTCGGATTTTAAGGCGAGGATGAGCGCTCCCGAGCCTGTGCCCAGATCAAGCGTCGAGCGAAAGTCCTCTTTTAAGGCCTCCTCAACCACGGTTTCGGTGTCAGGCCTGGGGATCAGGGTGTCCTCGGTGACCTTAAGGCGCAGCCCCCAGAAATCCTTGTAGCCGAGCAGATAGGCGACAGGATAGCCTGTGGCGCGCTTTTTAATCAGCGCCTCAAAGGAGGCCGACTCGGCCTCTGAAAGCTCCTTGTCATCGTGCACGATGAGCGCAGTGCGCGACAGAGCAGTGACCTTCGATAACAGCAGCTGCGCGTCCAGCCCGGCGCTGTCCGAGCCGTGCGCGGCCAAATCCGCGCGCGCCTTTAAAAACGCCTCATTGAGCGTCATTAAAGCGCCTGCTCCTGCGCCATCTCCGCGAGCTGATCAGCCTTATAGCGCTCTATGACCGGCTTTAGGATCTGATCGAGATCGCCTGAGAGCACCTGATCGAGGCTGTGCAGCGTCAGGCCGATGCGGTGATCGGTGACGCGGCTTTGCGGAAAATTGTAGGTGCGGATGCGGTCTGAGCGCGCGCCTGAGGCAAGGATGCTGTGGCGCATCTGCGCGGCCTGCTCGCTGCGCTTGTCCTCCTCGAGCTTTGCCAGGCGCGAGTACAGCACTTCCATGGCGCGGGCGCGGTTTTGGTGCTGCGAGCGCTCGTCCTGGCACTCGACGACGATCCCGGTGGGCAGATGGGTGATGCGGATGGCCGAATCCGTCTTGTTGACATGCTGGCCGCCGGCGCCTGAGGAACGGTAGGTGTCGATGCGCAGATCGGCGGGGTTGATCTCCGGGGCCTTGGCAGGCGGGATCACCGGCAGAACCATCACGGTGCAGGCAGAGGTGTGGACGCGCCCCTGGGTCTCGGTCACGGGCACGCGCTGCACGCGGTGGCCGCCTGACTCAAACTTCATATAGCCGTAGGCGCCCTCGCCTGAGAGCTTGCAGATGATCTCCTTGTAGCCGCCCATCTCGCCCTCAGACTCCGAGAGGATCTCCAGCCTCCAGCCTTTGGCCTCGACATAGTGCGTGTACATCTTAAAGAGATCGCCTGCAAAGAGCGCGGCCTCGTCGCCGCCGGTGCCGGCGCGGATCTCCAAAAAGCAGTCGGAGTCGTCGCGCTCGTCGTGGGGCAAAAGCTGCAGCTGCAGCTCATGCTCAAGCCCCTCGCGCCTGCCTTGGGCTTCCTCAAGCTCGGAGAGCGCCATCTGCTTCATCTCCTCGTCATCGCCCTTTAACAGTTCCTCGCACTCCTCGCAGTCGGCTTTGGCCGTCTTGTACTGTTTAAAGAGCGCGACCGTGGCGCTCAGGCGCGCATACTCGCGGTTTAACTCCGTGAATTTCTCCTGATCGGCGATGATCTCAGGCTGGGCCAGCAGCTGCTCGACTTCCTGGTGGCGCTCCTCGAGCACTTCAAGCTTGCGGTAGATAGTGTCTTGCATGATAGGGAACGGTTAATTAGATGAAGTGTGAAAGAAAACTGCGCCCATTATACAGCCTGGGGCGGCAGGTTTGAGCCAAAGCGCGAACAGGCGTTTGCAAAAGCAGCCAGCCCGTCATTTAACACAGGAGCGGCGGCGCATGATAAAGTCTCAGCCGGCGATGGTTCTTTAATTGGTTTTGCTGTAGTTCCATCGCCATTTTTTGCGCCGCGGCGCTCACCTCTTTGCCGCACCCGCCTGTCAAAACGCCGAATTGCCGCAAAGGCGCAGCCCGTGACGCGCCCTGCCCGCCAGTTCATCGGCCGCCTGGTTTTTAAGATCGGAGGCATGGGCTTTGACCCACACGGCCTCGATATTAACACGGCGCTTCAAGCCTAAAAGCTGTTTCCACAGATCGGCGTTGCGCAGAGGCTGCCCGCGCAGATTCCGCCAGCCTTGGAGCGCCCACTGCGTGAGGTAGCAGTTAAGCCCGGTGATCAGGTTCTCGCAGTCAGAGCACAGCCTGATCCTGATGCTGCGCCCGAACTTTAAAAGTTCGGTAAGCGCCCTGACGGCTGCCGTAAGCTCCATGCGAGTGTTCGTCGTCGCCGGATTATCTCTAATTCCCGCGTTTTT
>DKSD01000021.1 GCA_002473165.1 Succinatimonas sp. UBA7265 | reverse complement strand
TAGTTTTTATGATCCTGTGCATGTCGCCGATCACTGCAAAGGCTTTATGCTCTACTACCAGCCGGTGGTCAGCGCCCGCACGGAAAAGATCTCAGGAGCCGAGGCGCTGATCCGCTGGGGCAGCGCCGAGTTCGGCCTCGTGCCGCCGGTGGAGTTCATCCCGGTGCTCGAGGAAGACAGCATCTTTCCGGAACTGGGCCGCTGGATCTTTAAAAAAGCGCTCACGGACGTGCTGCCGATCGTGAAGGTGTGCCCGGATTTTGTCATCAACGTCAACGCCTCCTACGCGCAGTTCCTCGCCGGCGATTTCGTCTCGTCGCTGCATGAGATCCTAAAAGAGACCGGCTTCCCGCCGCAGAACCTCTGCATCGAGGTCACGGAGCGCTGCCGGCTTTTGGATCTCTCGCTGTTAAAGTCGATCATGGTGCAGTTAAAGACCCTGGGCGTGCGTTTTGCCCTGGATGACTTCGGCACCGGCTTCTCCTCGCTCAATATCTTAAAAGCCCTGCCCTTTGACACCATCAAGATCGACCGCGACACCGTGCGCAACGTGGTCGATGACAAAAAAGACATGGCCGCCGTGCACTGCATCACCGATCTGGCCTCGGTCTTCGGGACGGACGTGTGCATAGAGGGCATAGAAAACCGCCGCATGAAAGAGCTGCTGCAGGCCGATCAGGTGACATCTTTCCAGGGCTACTATTACTCAAAGCCCGTACCGCTGCCTGAGTTCCAGGAGATCTGGCAGCGGCAGTAAATATTTTCGCCGCCGCCGGATCCGGCTTGTGCGCTCCAAGAGTTCTGCTACACTGCCTTTAAAGGCCGCATCCTGCGGCCTGCAACCTGGTCCCGCGTTTTCGCGGGATTGTTTTAAGGAGGGATCATGCCGGTTATTGGAGCTGTTGCGGTGCCGCATCCGCCGCTGATCATGCCTGAGGTCGGACACGGCGATGAAAAGGCCATCTCAAAGACGATTGAAGCCTATCGCGCCGTGATGAAGGAAGCCGCGGCGCTCAGGCCTGACGTTGCCTTCATCGTCTCCCCTCACGCGCACTGCTACCAGGATTACTTCCTGATCTCGCAGTGGCATTTCGGCCGTGGCGATTTCGGCGCGTTCCGCGCCTCGGAACTTCAGATCGAATGCGACTATGACGAGGAGTTTGTCGAAGCCCTCGGCGAGGCGTTCAAGCGCTCTGAGATCTCAGGCGGCACAGGGAATTTCATCGGGCTTAGCGATCCGCTCGATCACGGCACCATGATCCCGCTGCGCTTTTTGCAGGAATTCCTGCCTGACATCAAAGTCGTGCGCATGGGGATCTCCGGCTACAGCCCGCTCGATCACTACCGCGCCGGGCAGGCGATCGCCAAGGTTGCGGAAGCCCAGGACAAGCGGCTGCTGTTCATCGCCTCAGGCGATCTCTCCCACGGCCTGAAAGCTGAAGGACCCTACGGCTTTGTCAAAGAAGGCCCGGTTTTTGACGCGCAGATCTGCGGGATCTTCAAAAGCGGGGATTTCTTAAAGCTGCTCACCATGGATGAGGAGCTCGTTGAAAAGAGCATGAACTGCGGCTACCTGCCCTTTGCCGTGATGGCAGGCGCTCTGGACTCCCTTGCCGTAAAACCGCAGCTGCGCTCCTACGAAGGCCCCTTTGGCGTGGGCTATGCCGTAGCCTCGTTTGCGGTTGCAGGCGAGGATCCTTCCCGCGCCTTTGGCAAAGCCTATTGCAAGATACAGCAGGCGCAGGCTCAAAAAAAGGAGCAGGCCATGGATCCTTTGGTAAAGCTTGCCAAGGCGACAGTCGATTACACCTGCAAAGGCTTAAAGGGCGATGCGGCCTGGGATCAGGCCGAACGCGAGTTAGAGGGCAGGATCCCGCCTGAGCTTTTGCAAAAGCGCGCCGGCTGTTTTGTGACGCTGCACAAGTTCGGCAGGCTGCGCGGCTGCATCGGCACCATTTTGCCCGTGCAGGGCAACCTCGGGCTTGAGATCATCCACAACGCCGTGAGCGCCTGCACCTCCGATCCGCGCTTTGACGCTGTCAGCGCCGCGGAGCTGCCCTATCTTGAGTACAGCGTCGACGTGCTCTCCGATCCTGAAAAGATTGAGTCTGAATCCCGGCTCGATCCGAAGATCTACGGCGTGATCGTCACCAAAGGCTCAAGGCGCGGGCTGCTGCTGCCCGATCTCGACGGCGTCGACAGCGTCAGGCAGCAGCTTGAGATCGCAAAGCGCAAGGCCGGGCTCGAGCCTGACGAGGAAGGCTGCGCGCTTGAGCGCTTTACCGTGGTGAGGCACTTTTGATGGCGCAGAAGGCGCAATGCCTGCTCTGCCCGCACCGCTGCCGCCTCGCCGAGGGGCGCTGCGGCGTGTGCCGCGCCCGGATCTGCCGCGAGGGCAAGGTAATTGATCTTGCCTACGCCCAAATCTCCGCGCTCGCGCTCGATCCCATAGAGAAAAAACCGCTGCGGCGCTTTCACCCCGGATCCTGGATCCTGTCTTTAGGCTCCTGTGGCTGCAACCTGCGCTGCCCGTTCTGCCAGAACAGCGGGATCTCCATGCGCGCCCCGGATCCGCGGGATGAAACGCTCCTGCCTGAGGATCTTGTGGCGCTGGCCTTAAAGCTCAAAGAGAGCGATCCCCGCGGCAACCTCGGAGTGGCCTTTACCTACAACGAGATGCTCGCCCCGCATTACGAGTACGTGCGCGACTGCGCCGCGCTTGCCAAAGAGCGCGGGCTGGCGACGGTGCTGGTGACCAACGGCTTTATCGAGGAGCGGCCGCTTTTGGAACTGCTGCCCTTGATCGATGCGGCCAACGTCGATCTAAAAGGCTTCAGCGAGGGCTTTTACAAATGGCTCGGCGGCTCGCTTAAAAGCGTGAAACGCAGTCTGGAGCTAATGGCGGGAAAGATCCACCTTGAGGTGACGACGCTGGTGATCCCGGGCAAAAACGACTCAGCTGAGGAAATGGACGCGGAGTGCGCGTTTTTGGAAGCGCTCTCCCCTGAGATCCCGCTGCACCTCTCCCGCTTCTTCCCGCGCTACAAATGCGCCGATCTGCCCCCGACGCCGCCTGAAACGGTGCTCTCGCTGTGTGACATCGCCAGGCGCCGCCTTAAATACGTGTACCCGGGCAATATGTAAAAAGGCGGAGCCCCTGCCCCGCCTTTTAAGCTTGAACCCCCTGTCAGTTGAGATCTTCTGCCTTGATCATCCCGGTGTCCACGAGCAGCTCTTTGTAGTTGCTCCTGTCCACATACACCGGCTCGCAGAGATAAGCCTTCACCGGCCCCGTGCCGTTGTCGTAGTCCGTGGTGTTGTTAAGCTCAGGCTCTTTGCCCGCGACGATGGCGTTGCACATGTCGACTACCTTGGCGGCGAGCTTTGTCGAGCTCTTTAAGACCGTCATGGTCTGCAGCCCGTCTTTGATGCGCTTGACGGCCTCTTTTTTGGCGTCCTGGCCCGTGATCACCGGCATGGTCGAGGCGTCATAGCCTGCCTTTAGCAATCCGGCCACGATGCCGTTGGCCACGCCGTCTGAGGGGGCGATCACCGCGTCAAGCTTCGTGCCGCCTTTGGGGGCGTAATGGTATTTCTCAATGAGGCTGTCCATGCGCTTTAAGGCGTTCTCGGCGTTCCAGAACTCCGTGGCGCACTTGTCAAAAGTCATCTCCTTGGAAGGCACGCTGAGCTTGCCTGAATCTATATAAGGCTGCAGCTTTGAGATCATGGCCTTCCACAGCACCTTGGCGTTGTTGTCCGTGGGCGATCCGCCAAAGAATTCTATATTGGCAGGCTCGGCGCGGTTGTCGAGATCGAGCTCTTTGATCACGGCCTCGGCGTGCATCTGCCCGGCGCGCACGTTGTCAAAGGTCACGTAATAGGAGACGGCGTCCGTGTTCATGATCAGGCGGTCATAGGAGATCACCGGGATGTGTTTTTCCTTGGCGGCCTTGAGCGCGTCCGTAAGCGCCTTGCCGTCTATGGGTGTCACAACGAGGATGTCGACCTTCTCCTTTTCGACCATGCGCGGCATCTGGCGCTGCTGGATGGGCACATCGTCATCGCCGCCGTAGAACAGCGTCACGTCAAAACCGGCCTGCTTTAAGGTGTCCATGAGCACCGGGCCTTCAGAGAACCAGCGAGCGTTGTCCTGGTTCGGGAACGCTATTCCCACCAGGGCCTTGCCCGCGCAAGCCTGTGAACTGAAAAAACCCAGGGCCGCGCCCAGCAGCACGCCCGAGATCGCTTTGAACTTCATGGCAAACCTCATGTTTTTAAATTCGTGCATCCATTATAGGGATCGGCAGGATCGCCCCGCGCGGAAAACAATTCAGGCGGGATCACAAACTTAAACAGCGCGCGGCGTTTATCCGGCTTCCATTACAGAAGGCGATCACTTCTTTTTTGATCTGTTAAGCGCAGCTGCCAGATCGGGATCGCATGGGGCAAAGGCCTCCTTGCCGATCCGCCCCTGAAAATAATCCTCAAAGAATTTGCGGATCTCAGGAATGTCGATCTCCACGGGCGCGGCCTGATTGGGCGCGTAATCGACGCACACATTGCTGCGGATGATCCCGTCGCCCTCAGGCGAGGGCAGCGTGTGGATGTGCCCGTGCCACAGCGTGTCGCAGCCGCATTCCTTAAAAAGCGCCAAAAGCCTGGCCGCCTTGGGATGAGGATCCTCCGGGGCATAGAGCGGCAGATGGCAGAGGAAGTGCCGGCCGATCCTCAGGTGATCGGTGATTTCCAAAAAACCCAGGCTTTTGTAGAAATTCATGCTGAACTCGTCATGGTTGCCCATGATAAGGAACTTGCGGCCGGGCAGCTCATTGAACACGAGGTGCAGCTGCTTTTTGGCTGCGGAATTGGCCAGCGCCACATCGCCTAAGAACACAACGGCGTCATCAGGTCCGACTTTTTCACGGTAGCGCCTCACGAGATCCTGAACGTTCTCCAAAGCCCCCTGCGGATCCGGCGCAAACGGCCTTTGGCAGTACCTGATGATGTTGATGTGGAAGAAATGCTGATCGGAAGTGAAAAAGACTTTCATAGATAAATATCATAAGCTTAACTGCGCTTTTTGACCAAAATCGTGACGTTTTCATTAGAAATCTAAGTTTTCTTGATTAAAATAAAAACGTTCAGTGCTCAAATATAAGAAATATTAAGGGAGGCGCGCATGGCGCATGCAACGCTGAAAACCATAGCCGAATACACCGGCCTTTCCGTAACCACGGTGTCCCGCGCTTTAAAAAACGGCGACGATGTCAAAGAGCCCACGAAGCAGAAAGTGCGCGAGGCGGCCGAGAAACTCGGCTACGCGCCCAATTTGCAGGGGCTGAGCCTGCGCACGGGACGCAATTACACCATCGCCGCGGTCGTGCCCGTCATGAAACCGGGCGACGTGTGCGGCGACATCAGCTCGCTGCCTTTGATCACCGGGCTGACCTCAGGGCTCAAAGGCACGCCCTACCATGTGTGCGTGCTCCCCGCCGAGATCGGCGACAACATGTTAGAGCCGATCCGCTACGTTGTGGAAAGCGGACTGGCCGGCGGGCTGGTGTTCAACCTCACCAAGCCCAACGATCCGCGTGTCACCTACCTTTCAGAGCACAATTTCCCCTTTGTCTGTTTCGGGCAGACCGAGATGAGCGTCAAGCACGCCTTCGTGGACGTCGACAATTTTGATGCGAGCTACCGCGCCTGCGAATACCTGAGCAAACAAGGCTGCAAGCGCATCCGCATGATCACCTCGACTAAGGACTACACCTACGTCTGGCATAAATATTACGGCATGAAGCGCGCGGCCATGGAGTTTGGCTTTGAGTTCTCAGACGACAGCCTCATTTACGACTCCTACTCGGAAAACTATCGCAAGTTCGCCGCGCAGCTGTTCTCAAAGCCCGACTCCCCTGACGGGATCTTCTGCGGATCCGAGGTTTCGGCCTTAGGCTTCCTCGCCGGCGCCCGCGACGCCGGGCGCACCGTGGGCAAAGATCTGCATCTCATCTGCCTTGAAGGCTGCGATCTGCCTTCGCAATACCTCCCGGCTGTGCCGGGGCTGAGGCAGGATTTTATCGGGATCGGCGAGCAGCTCGCAAAATTCCTGCTGCGCATCATCGACGGCGAAGATCCCTCAAAGCTGCAGGAGATCAGGAAAGTCGAATTTATCCCCAGGTAAAAAGCGGCGCGGCTTAGAGCCGCGCTTTTTAATTACAGGCATTTAAAAAGCCGCCCGGCTCGCGCCGGACGGCTTTTTCATTAAACGGCCTGATTAAACCGCTTCTTCGTTCTCTTCACCCGTGCGGATGCGGACGACGCGGGAGACGTCAGAGATGAAGATCTTGCCGTCGCCGATCTTGCCGGTGTGGGCCGCGCCGATGATAGCGCGCACGCACTTGTCGACGTCGCCGTCTTTGACGACAATCTCCAGTTTGCTCTTGGGCAGGAAGTCGACAACGTACTCAGCGCCGCGGTAGAGTTCGGTGTGGCCTTTCTGGCGGCCGAAGCCCTTGACGTCCGAAACGGTCATGCCTGAAACCCCGATGTCAGCCAGTGCTTCACGCACATCGTCAAGCTTGAATGGTTTGATAATTGCAACGATTCTTTTCATTTCCGATTACCTCATCAGATGTTGTAGCCGCGCTCGCCGTGGGAGGCAAGATCCAGGCCTTCGGACTCTTCCTCAGGCGAGACCCTGATGCCAACCAGCAGATCGGCAACCTTGAAGGCGATGACGGAAGCCACCAGGCTCCAGAGGATGGTGATGACGATCGACATGAACTGGCCGTAGAACTGGCCGGCGATGGATTCCCAGCCTTCTTTGAAGCCCTGGCCGCCTAAGGACGGGGCGCAGAAGATGCCGGTGAGCAGGCCGCCGGTGATACCGCCGATGCCGTGGACGCCGAACACATCGAGGGAATCGTCAATGCCGGTGAGCTTCTTGAAGCCGTGGACGCCCCACAGGCAGATGAAGCCGGCGGCAATGCCGATGATGATGGCGCCGACAGGGCCTACGAAAGCGCAGGCCGGGGTGATGGCCACGAGGCCGGCGACGACGCCTGAGGAGGTGCCTAAAGTGGAAGGCTTCTTAAAGAGCATCCACTCGCCCGCCATCCAGGAGAGGGCGGCTGCCGCAGGGCAGAGCACGGTGTTGATGAAAGCCAGGGCGGAGATGCCGTCAGCGGTCAGCTCGGAGCCGGCGTTAAAGCCCAGCCAGCCGATCCACAGCAGTGCGGAGCCGATATAGGTGAAGGCGACATTGTGCGGGGCCATCACGGTGCGGCCGAGATCATGGCGCTTGCCGATCATGAACGCGCCCACGATGCCGCAGACACCGGCATTGATGTGCACGACGTTGCCGCCGGCGAAGTCATAGCAGTGGAACGTGCTGTCGAGGAAGCCGCCGCCCCACACCTGGTGAGCCAGAGGGGCGTAAGAGAGCACGATCCAGATGCCCACGGCCAGGATGAGGCCGGGGAACTTGACACGCTCAACGGTGGCGCCGACGATCAGGCAGGCTGAAATGGCGCAGAAGGCCGCCTGGAAGATCACCCAGGTGTACTCGGAGAGCGAGCCTGAAAGCGAATCCGCGGTGATGCCGGCCAGGCCAATCTTGCCAAAGCCGCCGAAGAAGTCGCCCAGGAAGCCGTCCGTCGGGCCGAAAGCGAAGCTGTAGCCGATGATGAACCACAGCAATATGGCCAGGCAGAAGACCACGAGGCACTGCTCTAAGACCGAGAGGACGTTCTTAGCGCGGGCCATGCCGCCGTAGAACAGACCGATGGCCGGGATGGACATCAGGAGCACCAGCATTGCCGACATCAGGATGAAGCCGTTGTCAGACGTGCTGAGAGTCGGCGCCTCCTCTTCGGCAAGCGCTGCAGGGGCTGCTAAGAGCGCGGCTGCAGGCAGCACAACTTTTGAAAAACGCATATGTAATCTCCTTGTATGAAAGGCAAATCAAAACTGCGATTAAACAATAAGCCGCGCCCGAAAAGGGAGCAAATGCAACGCGCAAAAGGGATCATGCCGATGCACAAAAAAGGGTAATGCACCAAGTTGAAACAAAGAACTCACCAAAAAGGTCCGTTCAGGCGCCAACCGCCGCGCCATAACTGTTAGAATTACGCCGGTTTACGGGAGAAGAACGCGCATGGATCAGCCAAAACCCTCATGGATCGCTGAGTTAAGGCAGCTTTTGAAGCTGTTTTTCCCGATCATTTCAGGGCAGCTGTGCCAGCAGGCGATCGGGGTTACGGACACGGTGATGGCCGGGGCCGCCGGCGCCTCCGAGCTCTCAGGCGTGGCTTTGGGCGCTTCGTTCTTTGTGCCCTGCATGCTCGCCATGACCGGCATGTCTTTGGGGATCCACCCGACGGTGACAAGGCTTTTGGGCGCAGGCAGGGAGTGCGAGATCCCCTCGAGGGTTCGTCAGGCCGCTTTGGTGCTCCTGGGCTTTGCGTTCTTTCTCATCGCGCTGCTCCTGCTGTTGCGCCCTATTTACGCGCTGATCCCCTCGGATCCGCGCATGCTCGAGGTGGCGCGCGGCTATCTTGCCGCAGTCTGCTTTGCCCTGCCCGCCCTTGCCGTGTGCTCGCTTTTGCGCGGTTTTTGCGAGTCGCTCTCGCGCACGCTGCCCACGCTGGTGTTCGGGCTCGTGTGCTTTGCCTTAAATGTGCCGCTCAACTGGATCTTCATTTACGGGAAATTCGGCATGCCCGCTTTGGGCGGCATCGGCTGCGGCGTTGCCACGGCTTTGACCTTGAATATCGCGGCGCTGCTCTTCGCGCTGTGGATTGCGAGGGCCAAATTCTGCGCGCGTTACCGTTTCTGGCAAAAAAGCGTCAGCTCAGGCCTACAAGGCTGCGTCTCCTACCTTAAGCTGGGCGCGCCGCTGGCGCTGTCCTCTGCCATCGAGGGCGCGGCCTTCGCGCTCTCCGCGCTCATCATCAGCCCGTTTGGCCCGGAGATCGTCGCGGCCCACTCCGTGGCGCTCAATGTCTCAGGACTCTATTTCATGGTGCCTTTGGCGCTGGCCATGGCCGCAACCATCCGCTCGGGCTTTTTCATCGGCGCGTGCGATCGCGCGCACTATCTCAACCTGCTCAGGACCGCCTACGCTGTAAACTTCGCGCTCTATCTTCTCTGCGTGGCCTCGCTGTGGTGCTGGCGCTTTGACATTACCGCGCTTTATACCTCTGATCCTAAAGTCGCCG
Source organism: Succinatimonas sp. UBA7265 (assembly GCA_002473165.1). Taxonomy (GTDB): domain Bacteria; phylum Pseudomonadota; class Gammaproteobacteria; order Enterobacterales; family Succinivibrionaceae; genus Succinivibrio. The sequence goes on along the minus strand of DKSD01000021.1, from coordinate 27,358 downwards.
CCACCGCCGGGCTGCTTTTAGCCTTCTGCTGCGTCTACATGCTCCCGGACACGGTGCAGATGATGAGCGTGGGGATCTTAAGGGGCTTTAAGGACTCAAAGAGCATCTTCAAAGGCACGCTCATCGCCTACTGGGCGCTTTCCATGCCCCTGGGCGCGGCGCTCGCGCTGGGGATCTTTACAACGCCTATGGACGCCCGCGGGATTTGGGCAGGCTTTATCGCAGGCCTGAGCGCCGCGTCAGTGTATTACGGCTTAAAGGTCAAAAGCAGGACCCGGGACTTTTTAAGAGAGTGCGAGAGGCGTGATAATGAGCCTCTGAAAAACCCTGACGGCGTTTGACGCAAACGGAAACCCAAAATGAGACCTTTTTATCAGGATGATCTCTCCGCACTTTACCTTGGAGATTCGCTGGAGCTTTTAAAGGAGATTAAGCCCGGCTCAGTTGACATGATCTTTGCCGATCCGCCCTACTTTTTAAGCAACGGCGGGATCACCTGCCGCTCCGGCACCATGGCTTCGGTGAACAAGGGCGACTGGGACAAGATCAAATCCTCTGAGGACAAGCACGAGTTCAACCGCAGCTGGATTAGGCTGTGCCGCCAGTGCCTGACACAGAGCGGCACCATCTGGATCAGCGGCACGCTGCACAACATCTACAGCATCGGCTGGGCGCTGGAGCAGGAGGGCTTTAAGATCATCAACAACATCACCTGGCAGAAAACGAACCCGCCGCCCAACCTCGCCTGCCGCTGCTTCACCCACAGCACTGAGACCATCATCTGGGCGCAGAAAAACGAGGCAGGCGCCAAGCATTACTTCAACTACGCCTTAATGAAAGAGCAAAACGGCGGCAAGCAGATGAAGGATGTGTGGACCGGCACGCTGACGCCGCCCAAAGAGAAGAGCTTCGGGCGCCACCCCACGCAAAAGCCGCTCTATCTGCTCACGCGCATCATTGAGGCGTCCACGCATGAAGGCGATCTGGTGCTCGATCCCTTCTGCGGCAGCTCGACGACCGGCGTGGCGGCCGAGCAGTTAAACCGCCGGTATATCGGCATCGACAACGAAAAAATGTTTCTTGAAGTGTCGCAGAACCGGCTGGAGGAGGAATACGTCAGCAGGAGATACAGCTAAAAGCGCAGCGCTGTTGCCGCCGGGTTGGGATCAGTCGATGTTCGAGCGGATCTTGATGAGGGTGTCGGTGATGAAATCCTCAGCCTGCCCCGGTTTGATGATCCCGGCAAGCGCCTGATAGGCTCGCTTTACGGCGTGGTAGCCCTGGCGCTCGGGCTGCTGGCAGACCACGAATTTCACGATCCCGGCGCGCACGAGCTCGCGCGTCGAGTAGATGTCGTCGTAGGCAAAAACCGTGAGATCCGTGCGCCCCGAGCTGATGATCGCCGCGCCCGCCCCCTGCACGCCGGCGCCGGTCACATAGACGCAGTTGATCGACGGATCCTCATCAAGCGCCGCTGCCGTAAGCTTCTGCGCGGCGATGTCCGAGTCGTTGCACTCGCAGACGCGCGCGATCTCATAAGGGACGTTTAAGCGTTCCAGCTCATTGCGCAGCCCGGAAATGCGCTGGTTGTGGCCCAGCATCTGCAGCGATCCGGTGATGATCAGGATGCGCCTTACCTTAAGCTGCCCGGAGATCAGCGCGAGCATGCCCGCGGCGGTGCGCCCGGCCTTTAAATAGTCAGATCCGGCGTAGCACAGCCTTTTTGCCCCTTCCACATCGGAATTTAAGAGCACGACATGGATGCCTTTGGCGCTGCATTCGTTGATGCGATCGCGCATGGCGGGGGTGGAGATCGTGCCCAGGCACAGCGCCTGGCACTGCTGGGCCAAAAGCCCGTCTATAGCGCGCAGGTGCGTGCTCTCCTCATAGCCCTGCACCTTGGTGATAACGACATCCACGCCAAGATCGGCAAATTCCTGCTGCGCCTTGGCGATGCCGTCTAACACGGCGTCAAAGAACACGTTGCCCACCGAGGGCAGCAGCACGCCGATGCGGTAGCGCCGCCTTACCGCGGCCAATGCCCTGCCGGCGCGGTTTGGCACATAGCCCATCTCCCTGGCCAGCGCGCGGATCCTGAGCGCCACGTCGGTTTTAACGGCGCCGCGATCATGCAGCACGCGATCGACCGTGCCGCGGGACACTCCGGCGGCCTCGGCCAGATCTTTTACGGTAACGCTCATGTATCCTCCCTCGGGCAGGCTGCGCAGCGCCTCTTTGAAAAAAGCGCTGCGCAGGCCGCCCTGCAAAAGCAGGGGGTGAGGCCCCCTGCCATACCTGTTCTAATTATGCGAACGGATTCTCGCCCTTGTAAAGCACTCCGGCAGGCTGGTTGTAGGAAATGTCCTCAACGCCCAGCAGGCTGAACACGGACCACAGGGCCTTGCCGACGTGGGCAAAGGCCACGGCGCCGTGGTGCGGATAGCGCCCCGCGATGAGCACGTGACGGTAGAAGCGGCCCATCTGCGGGATCGCGAAGATGCCGGTGCCGCCAAAAGATCTCGTGCCCACCGGAAGCACCTCGCCCTCTGCCACATAGGCGTGCAGCACGGTATCCGGAGTGGACTGCAACCGGAAGAAAGTGATCGGTCCTTCCTGAATGTCGCCCTCGAGCGTGCCGCGGGTGAAATCAGGCTGCGAGCCCTGAGGCTCGAGCAGGCGGTGCTGGATGATCTGGTAGTTGATCGCGCCCAGGCGCTGGTTGCAGTCCTGGCGCCTGGTGAGCTTGCAGAACGGCGTGTTGCCGCAGTGGAAGCCCATGAAGGTGTCTGTGAGCGTGTACTGCGGATATTTAGGCTTGATGTCCTGCGCGAAGAGATCGGCGGGCACGGAGTTGTTGATATCCAGCAGCGTCACGGCATCCTCTGTGATGCAGGCTGCGATGTACTCGGAGAGCGCGCCGAAGATGTCGACCTCGCAGGCCACGGGGATGCCCTCGGAGGCCAGACGGGAGTTGACGTAGCAGGGCTCAAAGCCAAACTGCTGCGGGAAGGCCGGCCAGCACTTGTCGGCAAAGCACACGTACTGTCTCTGGCCGCGGTGCTGCTCGGCCCAGTCGCGCAGCGTCAGCTCAAACTGCGCCATGCGCTTTAAGAGATCGGGGTAGGTGTTGCCCTTGCCGAGCTCTTTTTCCATGTCGGCGGCGACGGCGTCGATGCGCTTGTCACCCTGGTGGGCTTTGTAGGCGACAAGCAGATCAAGCTCGGAGTTCTCCTCGATCTCAACGCCGATGTCATAAAGCCCTTTGATCGGGGCGTTGCAGGCAAAGAAGTCCTGAGGGCGCGGGCCGAAGGTGATGATCTTCAAAGAGGAGAGGCCTAAGAGCGCGCGGGCGACCGGCACAAAGTCTTTGACCATGGCCGCGATGTCATCGGCTGTGCCCACCGGGTACTCAGGGATGTAAGCCTTAAGCTTTCTCAGCCCCAGGTTGTAGGAGCAGTTGAGCATGCCGCAGAAAGCATCGCCGCGGCCGTCCACGAGATCTTTGCCCGTCTCCTCGGCCGCCGCCGCGTACATGACGGGCCCCTTGAAGTCGCGGGCGATGATGGTCTCAGGGGTCTCCGGGCCGAAGTTGCCTAAGAACACGAGCAGGCTGTTGCAGCCGGCCTTTTGGGCCTCCGCGACAGCTTTTACGGCGTCAGGCTCGTTCTCGACGGTGGTCTTTACCTCGCAAAGATCGATGCCGATCTTCTTGCAGGAGGCGACGATCGCCGCGCGGCGGCGCTCGGATAACGAGCGGATGAAGCAGTCGCGGGAGACCGCGATGATGCCGAGCTTAACCTCGGGGATGTTTTTAAATTGCATGTTGTTTCTCCTAAATCCCGGGCGGCCGCAGTGTCAGCCGACCGGTTTAAATTAACGTTAAATCTCAGAATATTGTGCTTGTGCCTTTATTTGGCCGGACCTAAATCCAGGTTTTCGCCCGTAAGCCGCCCTGTGGTCATGCCCGAGCGCCCCTCAGGGGAGTCGGGATGGGCAAAGAGCCACTTGTTGTTGTGGGTGAGGAACCCGGCCTCGCCCTCGCGGCATACGCCCTCGGGCCTCTGTGTATTAGTGCCGCGCGGCAGCACGCAGCAGACGCGGAAATAATCCTCGCCGTCGGCCGTGCACGGGGCGTAATGCAGCGTGGTCTCATAAAAGAGCAGCGCCGTGCCCTTGGGCATTAGGAAGATCTCCGTCTCCTGCGTGTCGACGATCCCGTCGCGCACCGCCGTCATCGGCGCCACCATCAAAAGCGTATCGCGCTCGGCGATGTTGAGCTCGCTGTTGCGGTGGTACTCCAGGCAGTTGAGCGTGCGGTTGTGTCCTGCGCACCAGCCCATCTGCACCGGCAGCCCGCCGAAAACGCGGTTTTGGATGTCAGAGAGCAGCGCCGGCTCCTCAAGCGCTTTCTCCGAGGCCACATAGGCCGTGCCCGCTTTAGGAAGCACGAGTGTCTTTAAAAGCTCAATGACGCGCTTCGTGTCTATGCCCTCGATGACTTTGCCGTAGCGCTCAAACTCCTTGGAGGTCACGAGCGGATATTTTGGGGTCTTCGGGGCCTCGTCAAGTTCGGCGCGCAGCCTTGAGAGCGCGGCAAAGCGTCCGCGCAGCGCAGGATAGAGCGAGGCGTAAAGCGCGTAGATTTTGTCATAGCGCGAGGATTCTGCGCTCACAGGATCCGCCCCGCCTTCGCGGGGCCTTACGCAGATCTCACAGCCCTGCTGCACCGAGGAGAAGATCCCCGCGGCCGTGCCGGCGAGGATCGCCGCGCCCAGCGCCGGGCCTTCTTTGGATTCGGTAAGGCGCACTTTAACCTTGAGGCAGTCGGCGAGCATCCGGCGCCACAGCGGCGAGGAGGCTCCGCCGCCGCAGGCGGTGAGCGTCTGCGGTTTTATGCCCATTTCGTTTAACACAGTGAGGTTGTGGCGCTGGGAGAGCGTCACGCCTTCCATGACGGCGCGGGTTAAGTGGGCGCGGGTGTGGCGGGCCGTGAGCCCGAAGAACACGCCGCGGGCATCAGGATCGAGCACCGGCGAGCGCTCGCCCATGAGGTAAGGCAGATAGATGAGCCCGTCGGATCCTGAGGGGATCTTGGAAGCCTCGGCGGTCATAAGATCGTAGACATCCTTCCCCTGTTTTGCGCACTCGGTCTTTTCGTTTTTATAGAGCTCATCGCGCGCCCAGCGCAGCGAGAGCCCGGCCGCCAGCGTGCAGGACATGGCCGTCCACTCGCCTTTGACAGCCGAGCAGAACGTGTGCACGCGCCCCAGAGGATCGATGGCAGGCTTTGAGGTGTGGGCAAAGACCACGCCCGAGGTGCCCAGCGTCACGAAAGCCTGTCCGTCGCGGCACACTCCGGTGCCCAGCGCGGCCGCGGCGTTGTCGCCGGCGCCGCCTGCGACCACGGTGCCCTCGGCAAGCCCTGTAAGTTTCGCGGCCTCCGCGGTGATACAGCCTGCGACATCTGCTGAGCCGATGAGCGGCGGGAGCAGATGAGGATCAATTTCGAGTTTTTCCAGGATCTCCTGCGACCACGCGTTTTTGGAGAGATCCAAAAGGTTCATGCCCGAGGCGTCCGAGAGCTCCATGGCGATTTTGCCCGTGAGCACATAGCGCACGTAGTCCTTGGGCAGCAGGATATGGGCGCAGCGTTTATAAATCTCAGGCTCATGCTCGCGCACCCACAGGATCTTCGGGGCGGTGAACCCTGGCAGCGCCGGGTTGGCGCAGATCTCGATGAGCCGGCGCTTGCCGACGCGCTGTTCGATCTCCGCGCACTGCGCCCCGGTGCGGGCGTCGCACCACAATATAGCGTTACGCAGCACCTTGCCGTCTTTGTCGAGCATCACCAGCCCGTGCATCTGTCCGGAGATGGCCAGCCCCTTGACGTCCGCGGGGTTCACCCCGGATTTTTTCAGGACGTCGCGCGCCGTGTGCACGGCCGCGTCCGCCCAGGTCTTGGGATCCTGCTCGGCCCAGCCGTTGTGCGGCTGCAAGAGCGGATACTCTTCAAGCGCCGAGGCGATCACTTTGCCCTTTTCATCAAAGAGCACGGTCTTGGTTCCGGAAGTTCCCAGATCCACACCCAGCAAATATCTCATATTCAGTTCCTGATGTCTGTTCATGACGAGGGCGCCGCAGCGCCCTCCGGTTTACTTATCTGGCGCGTTTTTTGGAGAGCACGTCGATGACCACGGCGATGAGCAGCACGGCGCCTTTGACGGTGCGCTGCCAGTTGGCGTCTATGCCCAGGATGGACATGCCGTTGTTGAGCACGCCCATGAACACGGCGCCGATGACCGCGCCGCCCACGGTGCCGACGCCGCCGTAGGCTGAGGCGCCGCCGATGAAGCAGGCGCCGATGGCATCAAGCTCGTAGCCGGTGCCGGCAGTCGGGGCCGCGGAGTTAAAGCGGGCCACGCACACCAGGGCGGCTACCGCGGAGAGGAAGCCCATGTTGACGTAGGTCATAAAGAGGATGCGGCTCGTGTTGACGCCTGAGAGTTTGGCGGCCTTCTCGTTGCCGCCCAAAGCATAGAGCCTGCGGCCGGTGATCGTCTCATTGGCGATAAAGGCGTACACGGCGACGATGACCACCAGCAGGATCAGGATGACCGGGATGCCCTTGTTCTGGCTTAAAAGCCAGCCTGAGCCGATTAAGGCAAAGAGCACGATCACCATCTTGAAGGCAAAGGAGGAAACCGGCTCAACCTCATAGCCCTTGCGCTGCTTGCTCTTGCGCGACCACAGCACGATGCCGATATACACAAGGCACATCACGGCGGTGATGATCATGGTGACAGTCGGCGCGTCGACGCGGTGCTTAGGCATAAAAGAGGTGAAGTACTGCAGGTACTCAGGCGGGAACGGCGAAATGGTCAGGCCGCCCAATACCAGCAGCGCGATGCCGCGGAAGAGCATCATGCCGGCCAGAGTCACGATGAAAGAGGGGATGTGCACATAGGCGATCCACAGGCCGTGCCAGGCGCCGATCAGGATGCCGATGCCCAGGCAGATGATGATGCTTAAGTAAACGTTGCACTCAAGGTTCACGATCAGCGTGCCCGCGATGGCGCCCACGAGGCAGACGATGGAGCCCACCGACAGATCGATGTTGCCGCAGCCGATGATGCAGAACAGCATGCCGACTGCCATGATGATCACGTAGGAGTTCTGGGAGATGATGTTCGTGAAGTTGGACGGCGAGAACATCGAGCCGTGGCCGGTGGCTCGAATGGTGACCTCAAAGAGCACCATGACGACGACCAGGGCCAAAAGCAGCGAGTTGCGCTTTAACATGTCCGTAATCTGGTTCATATTGTGTTTCCTTATACAGTGTGTTTGTTCGTGTCCCTGAGATCTCAGGCCGAGGCTTTGGCCTCAGGTTTGGGCGATTTTAAGATGGCGCTCATGATGCTCTCCTGCGAGGCTTGCTCGCGCGGCATCTCGGCGACGATGCGCCCTTCGTTCATGACGTAGATGCGATCGCACATGCCTAAAATCTCCGGCAGCTCAGATGAGATCATCAAAACGCCTTTGCCCTGCGCCACGAGCTTGTTGATGAGGCAGTAGATTTCGTATTTGGCGCCCACGTCGATGCCGCGGGTCGGCTCATCGAGGATGAGCACGTCAGGCTCTGCGAAGATCCACTTAGACAGCAGCACCTTCTGCTGGTTGCCGCCTGAGAGGTTGCCCACATCCTGCTGCACGCTCTCGCACTTGGTGTTGAGCTCCTCGCGCAGCGTTTCAGCCCCGGCTTTTTCAGCGTCCTTGTCCAAAATGCCGTGGTTGGACACTCCGGGGAGATTGGCCAGCGTCGTGTTGTGCACGATGGAATTCATGAGCACCAGGCCGTCGCCTTTGCGGTCTTCTGTCACATAGGCGAGGCCGTGTTTGATGCATGACGTCACGGTCGGGAGTTTTACCTCTTTGCCGTTTAAGAACACCTGGCCTGAGGCGTTCACGCCGTACATGCGGCCGAACACGGAGCGGGCGAACTCGGTGCGCCCGGCGCCCATGAGGCCGGACATGCCGACGACCTCGCCCTTGTGCACGACAATGCTCACGTTGTCGCAGGTCTTGCGCTCGGGGGTAAGCGGGTTGTGCACCGTCCAGTTGCGCACTTCCATGAGCACCTCGGAGGAAGGCTTCGTCTCGCGCTTGGGGAAGCGATCGGTAAGCGCCCTGCCCACCATGCCGGAGATGATGCGGCTCTCGGAGACATCGTGGTTGCTGTTGTCGAGCGTCTCGATGGTGGCGCCGTCGCGGATCACGGTGATGGAATTGGCAATATAGGAAATTTCGTTGAGCTTGTGGGAGATGAGGATCGACGTCATCCCCTGCTCGCGGAATTTGGCAAGCAGATCGAGCAGTTTTTTGGAATCGACTTCGTTGAGCGAGGCCGTAGGTTCGTCGAGGATCAGCAGCCTGACGTTTTTGGAGATGGCTTTGGCGATCTCGATGAGCTGCTGTTTGCCCACGCTGATGTCTTTGATGAGCGTGCGCGGATCCTCCGTGAGGCCGACGATATCCAAAAGCTCGCGGGCGCGGGCGAAGGTGCGCGGCCAGTCCATGACTTTGCTCGAAAAACTCTGGGTGCGCTCGTTGCCCAGGAACATGTTCTCGGCAATCGAGAGGAACGGCACCAGCGCCAGCTCCTGGTGGATGATGACGATGCCTTCGCGCTCGGAGTCCGGGATGTTCTTAAAGCGGCAGGGCTTGCCGTCAAAGATGATCTCGCCTTCATAGCTGCCGTAGGGGTAGATGCCTGAGAGCACGTTCATCAGGGTCGACTTGCCGGCGCCGTTTTCGCCCACGAGCGCGTGCACCTCACCCTGCCTGACGCTAAGGTTCACGCCCGAAAGCGCGGTCACCTTGCCAAAGCGCTTTACGATATTGCGCATCTCAAGCAAGTTTTTGGAATTACTTGTATTTTCCATAATAGAGGTCTGCTTGATCAAAAAATGGAGGGGATAACCCGGGATAAATTCCGGGTTTCCGTAAAAGCGGCGCCAGGCGCCGCTTAAATCACACTGAGGTTAAAGCTCAGATCTCGCTTTCTTTGTAGTAGCCGGAATCTATAAGGAGCTTCTTGTAGTTGTCCTTGGTTCCGATGACCGGGGTGCAGAGGAAGGAAGGGATCACGCCGGTGCCGTTGTTGTAGGTCTTGGTATCGTTGACTTCGACAGGCTGGCCTTTGATGATCTCATCGACCATCTTCACAACCTGGGCGGCCAGGGTGCGGGTGTCCTTGAAGACGGACATGGCCTGGTAGCCTTTCTTGATGTTCTTGACGGAAGGACGGTCGCAGTCCTGGCCGGTGACGATCGGGAAGTTCGACGCGTCATAGCCCTCGGAGAGCAGCGCGTTCGTCACGCCGTTTGCCGTGGAGTCGTTTGAGCAGAGCACGGCGTCAAGCTTCGTGCCCTCAGGGCCGTAACCGCAGGAGGAGATCAGGTTCTCCATGCGCTTCTGAGCCTCTTCGTTGTTCCAGTTGAGCGTGGCGGCCTGCTCTTTGGTGGTCTGGCCTGACTTGCACACGAGCTTGCCGTTGTCGAGGTAAGGCTGCAGCACTTCAAGCGCGCCGCCCCAGAAGAAGTTCACGTTGTTGTCATCGGTCGGACCGGTGAAGAACTCGATGTTCTTCGGGGTCGTGGCGGCATCCTTTAACTTTAAGGCGTCCTCGAGGAAGTGCCCCTGGATCTGGCCGACCTTGAAGTTATCGAACGTGGCGTAATAGGAAACGGCGTCGGTGTTCATGATCAGGCGGTCATAGGAGATCACCGGGATCTTCTTCTCTTTGGCGCCCTTTAACACCTCGGTGAGAGCCGAGCCGTCGATGGCCGCGATAACTAACACGTCATCGCCGCCTGAAATCATGTTCTCAATCTGGTTTACCTGGGTAGGAATGTCGTTGTCGCCCGCGTAGAGCAGCTCCACCTCGTAGCCTGCCTTCTCCAGCTGGGCCTTCATGTTGGCGCCGTCCTGGTTCCAGCGCTGCAGCGACTGGGTAGGCATGGAAACGCCGATCTTGGCGGCGCTGGCGGTGGCGGAAATGCCGGCGGCCACAAAAGCGGCGCACAGCAGGGTTACGCAAGTCTTAATCTTCATAGACAGAAACTCCTTAAGTTTTGATGAGGCAGGCGCAGGAGAACAGAATTAAAACCTCCGTGCACGTGCACAGTCATAAGCATAGACGAAAATTTGCAAAAAGGCGGACCGGAATAGCGGAATTACACGGGAATGTGATGTAAGGCAGGTTTTAAAATACGAATTATTTATTTGGATTTTAAAGGTTATTTTTAAATATGTATGGCAGATTAAACTCCTTTGAACTCGGCACAAAACTCATTTAAACCGTTTGCGCACGACAATGGAGCTTATGGCTCAAATTAGCGGATATCTGATTGTAAATGCAAAGTTATCAAAAAATATCGCAAGCATTTCCCGAAAAGCACATTTGTGCACGATTTAACTTGATCAGTGTCAGTTGTTGCGATGTCCTGAATGCGTGGAAGTAAGAGTGCGAAATTGTGAATAAGATCACGAATCAAAAATGTCAGTCAGCGGAAACCGCGATGATACAACGCCCGTGCGCACGCACATCATGAAGTTCGCGGACAAGGCCGTAATCGGCGGGCTTTTCGGGTGAAAAATCTCAGATAAAAGCCGCCGCGAAGCGACGACCTGCAGATTGTCATTGCCGCTCATTACTGAGCCTCGGCGTCGATCTCCTCAAAGCTCTTGCGCCCGCTCTTAAGCCATGGCTCGTTTATCAGCTCATAGAGCTCCGGATCGCCGTCTTTGATCGTCAGCATGAAATCTGCGAGCTCGGCAGGCGACATCACCTCGCGATGCTTGAGATCTTTGTCGTTGATCGCCTCTTTGGGATCTGAGTGCGTGATCCAGCGCAGCATGATGTACTCGTCATATTCCGGTTCATGGAAGATGCAGATCTCGTCATGGTTTTTCTTGGGGGTCTTCCCGCGTTTGAACGCCAGATCGCAAAAGTCCACGTGAAGCACTTTCTCACAGCCGTCGATCACCAGATCTTCCTCAGCAAAACGTGCCATATTCATCACCTCATTAAGTTAAAAATAAATTAAAAATCAAAATGAAATTCAAAAATCCGTTTTTTGCTCTTTAATAAATGCCCTCAAAGACCGCGGCACGCTCCCGGTCAAAAGCGGCGCGGGCTTCAGCCGCGCGGCGGCGGTATTCGTCATGCGCGGCCTGGTACCAGGCCGCGATGCGCCGCTGCGTCTCCGCAGAAGGCACGGGCACCAAAAGGGTTCCCAGGGCTTTGGGGCTTAAGAGGATCTGCCCCCTGCCCTGCGCGATTTGGCCTAAGAGCTTTTTGCCCGCAGGCGAGAGCAGGAACACGAGCAGATAGCGCAGGTTAAGCCGCGGATCGCCCCTTACCGCCACCAGATTCGAGCTGATGATGCAGTCAAAGGGCTGTTTTTTGAACACGGCGCAGCGCATCAGCGTGCCGCGCGCCGTCACGACGAGATCGCCGTCCTCGAGCATGTAGGGGAGCGCCTTGCGCGCCGGCATGTTCACGCGCTGCAGATTTGAACAGTCGATCTCGCCGTCCTCGCCCAGATCTTTGATGTTGACGACACGGATCTCCCCGTCGCCCTCGTCATTGCCGGCCGCCCTGCCCCTGAAGATGAACTGCGAGGCATCTGCAAGCGCCATTTTCGGGGTCCTGCTTGCAAGATAGGCGGCGACATCAGGATCGCCGGCGCTCAGCAGACGTTGCGGATCCCAGCTCTCCCCGTTTGAAAACTGTGCAGATGGCACAGCGGCGCTGCGCAGCGTCTTGAGCGTGCGGGGTTCTTCATCGCCCGTCCCGAACTCGCGCACCTCCGCGAGATCAGGCCGGCCGCGCACGAAGCCTAAAAGCGTCATCTGCCTCTTTAAGCCATCCGCACGCTGTGCGGGCAAAAGCCCCAGGAATGAAGGGGTGAAATCCGCGGCCATCTCCTCGCGGAAGGCTTTGAACTCCTCAGCGCTTAAAAGCTTTGATCCGGCCATGCCCGCAAGGGTGCCGCCGCAACGCACCAGCCCTCTGAGCTCAAGGAAATCCTGCGCCTGGGCTTTTGTGTATTCATCATCAGGCGCCTCAGGATCCAATGGCGCCGGGAGGATGCAAATCACAGTGTCGTATGCGGCTTTAAAGCTTTTTCCTGCCTCAATCCCTGAGGGCATAAGCTCGCAATTGATGTTCTCGCGCTCTGAGAACACCGCGGATAAAAAGCGGCAGGCGTCATTGCTGTCACAGCAGAGCAGGAAACGGCGCCCGCGCCTGGGGGCGGCAAGCTCTAAAAGCGCCTCGCCGAATTTCTCGGCATGGAGGATGAGCACGGAACGACCGCCCAGGAGCGGCAGCAGCTGCTTTGCTACTTCCGGGGACACAAAATCCGTGTCAGGCTTAGAGCACCAGCGCGGCAGCGCCAGCAGTTCGTCTGGTCCGAGTTTTTTAAGCTCAAGCGCGAGTTCTTTTGCCCTCTCTGAGCGAGCCTCAAGGTGCAAAGCCGTGACAAAATTCTCAAGGCGCTGCGGCTCATCGATCCCGCGGTTTAAAAACGTCGTGGCGATCTCACAGGCGTAAGCGCAAAGCAGCCGGTAAACCTCCGCGGCGCTCGCAAAACCGAGTTCAGCGAGATGCTCTCTTAAGCCGTTAATAACCGTTGTGTTAATCATTTTGATCTGCCAAAATTCACTGATAAAGTGTTTTTCTATATTGATGAGTGTAGTCAGAATTTTTGATATTTGAATACTTAACTTTAAATATCTGCATATCAAGATCACAAAAATATCAGTTAATTACTTTATTTTCAGTATATTACCTAAATCAAGCTTTAAAATTTGTAATTTCTATAGAATGACATATATTTCCTTGTCATTTCGCTTTTTTTATGTCGAGAGCGGTTGTGCTATGCGGCGAAGAGGATGAACAAGCATGGGTTCTTTGAAGAGAAATGAAGGATGAACGTACGGGAAAGAAGTACCGGATCGAGCTCTCTGAAGATGAAATAACCAGGCTGGAGGCGCTGTGCGCAGGCGGCACTCACCCTGCAAGGACTGTGCTTTACGCCCGGGCGCTGCTGCTGCTTGATCGCGGAGAACACGCCAAATGTCCCATGAGCGCTTTGAAAGCATCCGCGGCGCTGGGGGTCTCGACGCGCACCTTAAGCCACCTAAAAGAGCGTTATATCAAAACAGGGCTTGAGGGGGCGCTTTGCCGCAAAAGCCCGCAGGCGCATCGCAAGACCAAGACAAAGTTTGGCAGCGCCGGCGAGGAGATCAGATCCTTGAGATCGCGCGGGGCGATCTAGCCCGCGACGACCTGCAGGATCTGGAGGTGAGCATGACTTACTATGAATTAATTCCTTCAGTCACAGCATCAGCGATCTGCAACTGCACCTGCGCCCCTTCCAAAGCCTTGCGAAAATCCGGCGCCGGTTCCTGATCTGTAACCAGGCAGTCGAGTTTCTCTATTCCGCAATAAGTAAATGGGGCAACCGTGCCAAATTTAAGGTTATCTGCCAAAAGGATGACACGGCCAGCGATCTCGACAGCAGTGCGTTTTACGGCAGCTTCCTGCTGAGTTGAATGAGTGATCCCGGAACTGAGTGAAAAGCCTGACGTTCCCATGAAGGCTTTGGAGACGTTGTAAGTGCGCAGAAGTTCTGAAACCCTGCTGCCTAAAAACGAAAAGATCTTCTGATTGTATTCGCCGGAAAGCGTGATGAGCTGGATGCCTGACGAAGCTGTAAGCCGTGAGATCACCAGGTAATTGTTAGTGATTACCGTGATGCCTTCGCGTTTTTCAAGAAACTGCGCCATTGCTCCCACAGTGGATCCTGAGTCCATGTAGATAACATCGCCTTCCTCAACCAGCGAGGCTGCGGCCCTGCCAATGGCTAATTTGCCGTCATAGTTAATGAGTTTGCGATGTGAAAGCGGGATCAGTTCACGCGAAACGCGGATCCTGACACCGCCATAGTACTTTTCAACCAGGCCGTCTTCACACATGGCACTTATGTAACGGCGCAGTGTACTCATGGAAATTTCAAAATGCGAGCAGATGTCCGGAAGCTGAACGCTGCGTCGCTCCCTGATATACGCAAGTATTTCCCGCATCAGTAATTCTTTCATTTAAGAACTCCCTGCCTTTGCGCTCTCCTCGGTACTTTTTTCAATACACTCAGTTTACCCCTTTAAATTTGGCAAAGTTTATCAATTGATTTGGCAAGCTTTGCTAAATTTTATTATTTTTTGACAAAGTTATCATTTTTTTGAATAAGTCATACCTAAACTGCTAACAGATTTAATCAGAAATTCACCAAAACAGGAGCATAAAGTTTCATGCTGTTAGGAAAGAAAATCCGCCTGAACAGACTGTTGTCTGATCCAAGCGGCAAATATCTTGGCATCACTGTTGACCACGCCATGGCCCGTGGCGTGCTGCCCGGCCTTGAGCATATTGATGATCTGGTGCAAAAGATTGTGGCCGGCAAACCGGATGCTTTTACCATGCACAAAGGCATTGCTGAAAAGTGCTTTGACAAATGCGCCGGCGAGGTTCCCTTAGTGCTCAAACTGACGACTTTCGGCCCGGTGCACAGCAAGCAGGATGTCCAGGTAACCTCAGTTTTAGACGCTGTGCGTTACGGTGCCGATGCTGTGTCAGCAGGCGCTATTGTCATGGGCGAACATCAGCCTGATCAGATCGCACAGCTCGGACGCATTTCCGATGAAGCTCATAACCTCGGGCTTCCCCTGCTCGCCCACATCTATCCGCGCGGGCTGGAAAACCGTGAAGACTGGTTTAAGCCCGAGAACGTGATGTATGCGGCAAGGCTCGGTGCTGAGCTCGGCGTCGACATCGTCAAAACGAACTACACCGGCGATCCGGATTCCTTTGCAAAAGTAGTGGCAGCTGTGCCGACTCATGTCGCCGTCGCAGGCGGTGATGCCGGTTCTCCCGAAGAGATCTTCAAGACAGCCTGGGGCGTGGTTGCCGCAGGCGGCGTGGGCATCACTTTCGGCCGCTGTGTTTTCCAAGCCGATGATCCTACCGCCATGGTCAAAGCACTTTCAAAAGTTGTTCACGAAGGCTTCAAACCCAACGAAGCCCTCGAGTATTACAAAGAGATTTCCAGCAAACATTGAGGTAATAACATGAAGCAGTTAAGCCTTTTTAAAGCAGTTTCAGCTGCCGCAGTCCTGACCGCGGCCGCCGCTTTCACCGCAGGTTCCGCTTTTGCGGCTCCCGAGTTTGAGCTCACCTACGCCCACTCGGCTGAGGTCAACCATCCGTGGCACCCGGCCTCTCAGCAGTTTGTTAAAGAAGTTGAGGAAAAATCCAACGGCCGTATTAAGTTCACCTCGCTGTTCACCGCCGGCGAAGTCGGTTCTGAGCGTGAGATGGCAGAAGGCGTGCAGCAGGGAACTTTGGATGTGATCCTGATCGCCACTATGGGCATGTCATCATTTGACAAGAACCTGATGCTCTTTGATTTCCCGTACCTCTTCCCGGACTTCAATACCGCTTACAAAGTCCTTGACGGCGAAGGCGGTGCAGCCATGGCCAAGAGCCTTGAAAAGAAAGGTTTCCACGTGCTCGCTTATCTTGAGAACGACTACCGCGGCTTCTCCAACAGCAAACACCCGATCCATACCCCGGCGGATCTGGCCGGCCTGAAACTCCGCGTTCCGGGCTCTCCGGTGCTCGTCGAGTGGATGAAAGCTGAAAAAGCCGCCCCGACCGTGATGCCTTACAACGAAGTCTATTCGGCCATTCAGACCGGTGTGGTCGACGGCCAGGACAACGGTATCCTGCTGTCTTACACCCACAAGATTTTTGAGGTCAACAAGTTCTACAGCCTCACGAACCACATTTACTGCCCTTCGCCCATCATGATCAGCACCAAAGTGTGGAATAAGCTGCCTGCCGATTTGCAGAAAGTCATGACCGACGCCGCCATTCACGCCCGTGACTACCAGCGCAAACTCAATGTCGAATACCGCGAAAAGTACGAGGCTGAGGCACAGAAGGCCGGCGTGAAAGTGAATGCCCTTTCCGACGCTGAGCTGCAGCAGTTCGTGGACAGTGCCAAGAAAGTTTGGCCGAAATTTGAAAAAGAGATTGATCCTGAGATCTACAAAGCTGTCATGAACGGTATCAACGCCAAATAATGACTGAATTTCCCGGCGCCGCGCTGGCGCCGGGTTTTTTGTGTTTAAGGAGGGTTTATGCAGTTGCTCGAAACAATCGACAAAAGACTTTCTAAAGCCGAGGCCGTAATGATCGGCCTGCTGCTGCTTTTCATGTCCGCTGTCGCATTCCTGCAGGTGATCACCCGCTACTGTTTCTTTCATTCGCTGGTCTGGTCTGAAGAGATTTCTCGCTACTGCATGGTCTGGCTCACCTTTATTGGCGCCTCGCTTGCAGTTAGCAAACAAGAGCATATCAACATCGATCTGTTCAGCAAACAGCTCAACAACTTCTGCCGTTTTGATTTCAGACTCATTCTTAACATTTTGATCCTGATCTTCCTGGTTTGCTGCATTTTTTACGGCATCAACCTGGTGATATCGACTTATGAGGGCGTGCAGATGACTCCCGCCATCGGTTTCCCGATGTTCATCGTCTATCTCATCGTGGTGCTAGCCCTCATCGCCGCCGCTTTCCACGCGGCCGTGCGTATCATCCTGTTCTTCAGCGGGGAGAAAAAAGCATGATCCTGCTTATCTCATTTCTGATCCTGATCCTTTTAGGCCTGCCGATCGCTTTTTCCTTCGGCATCGCGGGCCTCGTTTACATCCTCGCCGCCACCAGATTCCCTGGCAACCTTGCAGTGACAGTGTCTTTCTCGCAGCTGGACTCTTTTGCCCTGATGGCGGTGCCTTTCTTCATCTTCGCCGGCGACATCATGCGCTACGGCGGCGTCTCAACCCGCCTCATAGCCTTTACTAAAGCGCTTTTTCACAGATCATCATCGGCCATGGGCACCATTACCATCGTGGCCTCAGGCTTCTTCGGGGCGATCTCCGGCGCAGCCGTAGCCACCGTGGCTGCCATCGGCGGCATCATGATCCCTGAGATGCGCAAGGCTGGTTACGGCCAGGAATATGCAGCTTCGCTGTCATCTGCGGCAGGTTACCTGGGCATCCTGATCCCGCCTTCGATCCCGATGGTGGTCTACGGCGTCACCGCCAACCAGTCTATCGGCGCGCTGTTTGTAGCCGGCATCATTCCGGGCATTCTCGCAATGCTGGTGATGATCCTGGTAAACCGCAAACAGCACCGTAAATACCTCGATCTCAAAATGTTTGAGAAGGACGCACAAGGCGCTCAGCAGGTCTCGCTGGTAAAATCATTCGGCGCCGCGTTCCCGGGGCTTATGATGCCGGTCATCATTTTGGGCGGAATTTACGGCGGCATCTTTACTCCGACTGAAGCCGCGGCTGTTTCGATCGTTTACGGCCTGCTCGTCAGCCTCTTTGTCTACAAAGAGATCAAGTTCAAAGACATACTGGCCATCGCCAAAGAGTCAGCCTTCACCTCCGCGAAGATCCTCTTTATCATCGGCCTTGCCGGTTACTTCGGGCGCGTAATGACGTTGATCCATCTGCCCAATGAGATCTCAACGTTCATTTTGGGTATTTCCTCGAACAAGTACGTGCTGCTATTCCTCATCGCCCTGCTGTTCCTGATCCTGGGTATGGTGATGGAGACATCCTGCGCCATCCTGATCGTCACCCCGATCCTGCTGCCGATCGCTATGTCTGTAGGTATCAACCCGATCCATCTGGGCATCATCATGGTCTTTGACTTGGCGATCGGAGTGATCACGCCGCCAATGGCCGTGAACATATTTATCGGAAGCCAGATCTCAGGCGTGCCGGTGGCAAAAATGATCAAGCCGATCATGCCATTCGTGCTGGCATCCATGGCGCTGCTGATGTTCATCGTTTACATTCCGCAGCTTTCGCTGGCGTTTGTGTAAGCCGGGAGGAGCTTTATGAAATTCAGCTCGGAAACCAAATTTGACGTGCTGTGCATGGGCAGATCCACCTGTGACGTTTACTCTGTCGAAATAGGCGATCTTAAGGATTCCAAGACATTTGCCAGGTATCTGGGCGGCTCTCCTGCCAACACGGCTGCGGCGCTCTCCAAACTGGGGCTTAAGGTCGGTTTCATCGGCAAAGTCTCAGATGACGGCATGGGCGAATTCGTAAGGGAGCGCTTGCAGGCATTCTGCATCGACACCTCACATCTTGAAACCGACAAAGAGGGGCATTTAACCGGCATTACCATCGGCGAGATCAAAGGTGACGGCAAATGCTCGTGCCTTATGTATCGCAACGACTGTGCGGATCTCCACCTCAAACCAGAGGAGATCGACGCAGACTACATTAAGCAGTCAAAAGCGCTGCTCGTTTCCGGGACCTCGCTTTCAAGATCGCCTGCCCGTGAGGCGGTTTTCAAAGCGATCACGGTGGCAAAAACAAACGGGGTCAAAGTCATATTTGATCCTGATTACCGCGACGGGACGTTCGAAAACCGCGAGCAAGCCGCTGCCTATCTGAGTTTGGGTGCTTCCCAGGCAGATCTCGTGATCGGCACTCAGGACGAGTTCGCAATTGTTGCAGCCGGACTGATGCCCGGGCAGGCGTATGACGACAAGGCCTTTGCCGCAGCCTTGCTTGAGCGCGATCCGGAGATCGTTGTCATCAAGGCCGGCTCATCGGGATCGACTGCCTACACAGCCGATGGTTCAGTGCCTGCACCGGCTTTCCATGAGAAGAAGATCTTGAAAACTTTCGGGGCCGGCGACTCCTTTGCCGGGGCCTTCATCCACGCGCTTATAAGCGGCTGTGATCTCAAGGAAGCCCAACGCCAAGGGGCGGCTGGCGCAGCGCTTACGATCAAAGGGCACTCATGCTCTGACGCGTCCCCTGATCTGAAGACTCTGCAGGATTTTTTAAAGACTCATTAAAATTTTACCTTGCTAAAAAGCGGCAGGCGCGAAAGCGTTTGCCGCTTTGCTTTTCAGCTAACCGTAAATCCGGCCTTAAGCAGTTCGCTTTCAAGCCCTGCTTTAGCGTACATGATGAGCTCGCGGTGGCTGTATTTCTCAAGATAGCCCTCCCAAAAGGTCTCAGCTGAGACAAAGCCGCTGTAGCACTTGTGGCGCAGCGCCAATAAGAAAGCCTGAGTGTCCACATAATTGCCGTCGCCGCACAGGCGCCGCCATTTTTGATCAGTGATCTCGCTTGTCTGAGGATCGATCCCGCCCATGAGGTGCACGCCCAGGATCAGCTCCGACGGGATGCCCGAGAAGTCAAAGACATTGTCCTGCCGCGTCAAAAAGAGATTGCAGCTGTCTAGCACTAGCCCGGCGCCGGAAATCCCTGAGCCTGCGATGATCGCCGCGGCGCCTGGGGCGTCGCGCACCAGGCTGCGCGTGAGCCCTACCGGCTCAAAGAGCAGCTTTACAGAGTCCAGGCGCTCTCGCAGCAGCCGCAGCACCCGTTCACAGCCGGCTTTCACATCCCTGAATGAGTACCTTTGCGCCGCAGCCTGGTTCTGCAAGAGCGGGGCCACCACGATTGCCGCATTTGCCCCAAGCTCATCGCGCAGGCGCGGTAAAAGTTCTAAACGGTGCTCAAGCTCCGCCCCGCGCGGATCATGATCTTCAGGAAGGCCGTACTCAGGGTAGATGTAGAGCGCGTTAAGCGGCCTGAGCTTCAGTCCTGAATTTTCGATAAGGCGGCGCAGCCCTGAAAGCTTGCCGCCGTGCGTTTGAAGATAACGCTCAACGCAGTCAAAGCGCAGTTCTATGCCGGTGAAACCTGCCTCAGCGGCGTATCTGATGTCGTTTTCTGCATCGAGCAGGCTGCCGGCGCAGGCCTCGTTGTAGCACAGCGAAACCTCAGGAGCACTCGCATCGGTTTTCTTTGCCATCAATGCTTCCGGTGCTCCGCGCTCACCCAGACTTTACCGGGGTTTAGGGTGATCTCATAGACGGCCTGACACACCTCCACGGTGGCGCGGCCGGCCTCGGCGTCCGCCAAAAGCGGCTCCTCGCCCAGGATGGCATTTATGAAGTTCTCAAGGTGGAGGCGGTGGAAGTAGATCATGCTGTCGACGCTGTTGAAGAGTTCGGTATCCTCTTTGACAAGCGCGGCTAAGTTATCCTGCTGTCCCGGCACCGACCACAGATCCTGCACCGGAGGCTCGGCTATATTGCTCATCCCCGCGATGAACATCTGTCCGCCGTCTGTCTGCACTCCGACCGCTGCGCCGTTGCTCCCGAAGATGTGCACCTTGCCGTAAAGCGCCGGGTTCTGGCTGTTGCTGGCAAGCAGCGTCCCCAGCCCGCCGCCCTGGTAGCGGATCACCGCCACGGCGCTGTCCTCGACCTCGATATACGGATGGCTGTAGTTGGCCCACAGGCCGTAGACGCTCTCGATCCTGCCCATGTACCAGTTGAGCAGATCTATCTGATGCGAGGCCTGGGTCATGAGCACGCCGCCGCCTTCGCCCTTCCAGGTGCCGCGCCAGGGATCTGATTTGTAGTAATCCTCGGAGCGCCAGCCGAGCATGGCAACCTCTCCTAAGATTGGTTTGCCGATGAGCCCCGAGTCTATGGCTTTGCGGATCCGCATGCACGGCACGTAATTGCGCCTTTGCACCAGCGTGCCGATGAGCACGTGGTTGCGCTCCCCCGCCTCAATCATGGCGTCGCACTCATCTACATTTACGGCAAGCGGCTTCTCGACCAGCACGTGGCAGCCGAGATCCGCGGCTTTGACTGTAATGGCCGCGTGTGAGGGATGAGGGGTGCAAACGGTGATCGCTTCGAGCTTCTCTTTCTTGATCATCTCCTCAAGCGAGAGATAGCCGCGGATCCCGTAACGCTTGCAAAAGGCGTCAAGCTTGGGTTTGGTGTGGTTAAAGGCGGCGCACAGCTCGCAGTCTTTGATCTGCAAAAGCGCCCGGGCATGGAAATCCCCGACCTTGCCGGTGCCAACTATGCCCACTCTGATTTTTCGTGCTGCTGCCATGTGCTGCCTGAAGCCTCCGCAATGAAAGGTGATCCTCAGGCATTGTAAGGGAGACCGGGAAACGGCGCGCAGTCAGACGTCACGGAGCGCGCATGTCATAAACGCCTCAGGCAAAAAGCGTTTTGGGCTTAGGAAATTGCAGCCGCAGTTTTATTCAGTCTTCCACTGGGTGATGGTGCGCTCGCGGGAGCTGAAGACGATCCCGGCTTTCACGATCTTGCGGCCGTCGGCTTCGTACGGAATGGCGTAACCTTTTTCCTCAATCTGCTTTAAAGCCTCGTCAGCATTCCCGTCAAGTTTGAGTTCAAGCACATAGATCACAGCGGGAGTTTTAATCAAAATGTCCAGCCTGCCTTTGGCCGTGCGCACCTGCGAGAAAACATAATTGTTCAAAAAAGAGAACATTACATAGAGCATAGCGGTGAAATGCCCTTCTGTTGACGGAGCGTCCTTGAGTGTGCCTTCCTGATAAGGAATGGAGGCAAAAAAAGATTTGGCAGACTTCAAAGCGCCTTCGAGATCGCCTGACATCAAAGCCTTGCTTATGGACAGACAGGCGCTGTCTGCGGCCAGAACGTCTTGGGTAACGTAAAACGGCAGAAAAGCCCGGCTCAGGCCGATCCTTACTTCTTCGTTGGGGATCCCCAGAGTGTAAACATCAAATGTCGGATCACAGCCTTTGATCGTCAGATAGCCGCTTTGGTAAAAAAGCGGCAGGACGCCGCGCATTCATTCTGTCGGGACACCAAGATTTGGGAGTTTAACCTCGCATCCTTCAAGCTTGGTTATGTCTGCGCGGGCTTTGAGTACCTCGTCTGCCAAAAGCGCCGGGGTTCCGGTCTCAAACCAATAACTTGCTGTTTTAACGTTTTTCATGGCCGAAAGCAGGCTGACAGGGTTGTATACCCCTTCCTCGGACTTGGAAAAGCGGTAGCCGAAGTATTTCTCCTTAAGCCGTTGCAGGGCCTGGCTGCGATCGAGGCCGTATTTACGTCCCAGATTTTTTATGCCCTCGGAAAAGTTTTGCTCAAGCTCCTGTTGGGTGAACCCGCACAGCGCCGCAAAATCAGGGCTTAAAGAAACCGATTCCAGGCTGTTGAGCTCGCTGAAGATGCTCAGCTGCGAGGCCTTGGTGATCCCGGTGATAAACACGAACTGAAGGTACGGCTCCAGATCTTTTAGCGCACTGTAAAAGCTGTCCAGTTCAGTGCGCAGCAACTGAAGTTTTTTCTCGCCGCTTCTCAGCGGGTAAAGCGGCGCGTCATACTCATCTATAAGCACGACAGCCTTTAATCCGGTCTTTTGGAAGGCTCGTGCCACCAAATTCTGAAAACGCACGGTAACATCCTGATCTGAACCATCAGGGAGGGCGAAATTGTCCTCAGCCAGGGCAAGCTGGCGGTGCAGCTGCGCATCAAGATCCTCAACTGTGCCGCGCTTTGCCGAGGCCATGGAGAAGTGCAGCACCGGATAAGCATTCCATGCTTTTTCGAGGTGCTCGATCGCCAGACCTTTAAAGAGATCTTTGCAGCCGCTGAAATACGCTTCCAAGGTGCTTACCAGCAGCGATTTGCCAAAGCGTCTCGGCCTTGCCAGGAATACGTATTTGAAATTGTTTGCAAGTTTGTAAACCAAGTCCGTCTTGTCAACGTAGAGATAATGCTGATCGCGGATCTCGTCGAATGTCTGAATGCCGATCGGATACCTGGTCATAACTCACACCTAACTGCCTGACGCTGTTTTGAGTATACAGGATCAAATAACTTCTGTTTAAACAAAGAGATTACGATATAAATCGCCAGCCAGGCTGAGTTTAGGCTGACATGAAATCAGAGCTACATGGCGTGCTATGGTGACTGATTCTTCATAAACTTTCAATCAGGCATTAGTGCGAACCTGTTTTCATCCAACATATTGTAATAATTAGATATTAATCAGTAGTCTTCAAAGTATTAAAGCGTATTTTTAAAGTTCAACTTTAAAATTACGCCCAAGTTTGTTTAGACAATTACGAAAAATCTCACATAAGACACTTTAAGAAAATCAGCTATAAGAACTGACTTCTCTGAAATCGTAATCACCGTGACCGGGTCATGCGATCAGCGGGAAATTACGGACGCGCGAACGCAGGATGTTCAGTGCATCTGCTTGAAGATACTCTGCCAAATCTCATTTTATTAACCACATTTGGCAAGTTATCTTCTCTTTTAGGTCTTAATCATCATTGTTTATTGCTGAATATATTGATACTTAAGGAAGAATTATGTCGTTATGAAGCCCGCAACGTGCGTTTATAGGAAAAGAAGAACTTTTAACATTTCAGCTGTTTTATAAAATTAAAATTCGATACTTGGCCAAATCTCAATTTTTTTGTATGATTTGGCCAAGTATATGTGGTTTTATGGAAGGATGACCAATGTTTACAGGCAGGGAGAAAGAGCTCAGGCAGCTTGAAAACGCCTATCGTTCCAACGAATCAGAGTTCATCGCTCTCTATGGCAGGCGCAGGGTCGGCAAGACTTTTCTGGTGCGCAGCTGCTTTGATAACCGTTTTACCTTTGTCCACGTTGGCCTGGCCAATCAGAACACCAAGGCCCAGCTCGAAAACTTCCAGTCTTCGTTGAGGTCGCAAGGGCTTCCCCAGGCTCCGCTTCCTCATGACTGGATTGAGGCCTTCGATCTGCTAAAGCAGCTGACAGAACACTCGCCTGACACCAGGAAACTTATCTTCATTGATGAAATGCCCTGGATGGATACTCCAAAATCCAATTTCCTGTTAGCCCTTGAGCATTTTTGGAACGGATATGCGGCATGGAGCAGGAACGTCATGCTGATCGTCTGCGGATCCGCCACCTCCTGGCTTGTCAAAAAAATCATCAGAAACAAAGGCGGACTGCATAACCGCCTGACCGGCAGGATCTGCCTTGAACCGTTTACGCTCCATGAATGTGAGCTTTACGCGCAAGAGCGCAAGCTGGGCATGAACCGCCGGCAGATCATGGAAGCCTACATGATCATGGGAGGGATCCCCTATTACTGGTCTTTGCTCGACAAAAGCCAAAGCCTGGCGCAAAACATCGATACCCTGTTCTTTTCCAAAAACGGCATGTTGAACACCGAGTACAGCGAACTTTACGCGTCGCTGTTCCGCAACCCAGACAGCTATATCTCGGTCATAGAAACGCTGGGTAAAAAGAAGATCGGGATGACGCGCGCTGAAATCATTTCCGATTGCAAAGTATCAAGCAGCGGAAGGCTTACCGCGATCCTCGAAGATCTGGAGAACTGCGGTTTCATCCGCAGATATTCCATGTTCGGAAAGAAGGCCAAAGACTCTGTCTACCAGCTTACTGATCAGTACACGCTGTTTTATTTCAACTTCATAAAAAACAAAAAAATAACCAACAGCCACTATTGGACGTTAAGCCTGAACACCCCGGTGCAAAGCGCGTGGAGCGGACTGGCTTTTGAACAGCTGTGCCTGGCCCATACCCGCCAGATCAAAAAAGCGCTGGGCATCTCAGGCGTGCTCACCAATGAATGCTCTTGGTGGACACGAGGCGATCAGGAAACAAGCGGCGCTCAGATCGATCTGCTCATCGACAGGGCCGATGGCGTAATCAACCTGTGCGAGATGAAGTACACCGACAAACCTTTCTCCATAAGCGCCCAATATGACGAAGCCCTGAGAAACAAAAGAGCAAGGTTTATAGAAACCACCCGCACGCGCAAAGCTGTAATGCTCACCATGATCTCGGCCGCAGGCCTGGCCAGAAACTCGTATTCAGATGACATTCCGGCGCAGCTTACCGCTGACGATCTTTTCAGGCCTTAAGAGCGAGAGCTGAATTGACTGCTCCAACGGATTACGGCTTTAAAGCCGTGATCGGCACAGTTATCACGCCGTCTTCGCGTGTATAGGCCGCTCCTGAGACTCCGCAGATCACGCACAGCGCCTGCGGCGCCCCGCCTCCGGCTTTTGAGACGGCCTGTTTTAGTTTTAGCAGCCTGAGGGCAGCCTCTTCTGTTTGATACGTGCCCAGTCTGATCTCAAACGCGCCCCAGCTGCCATCCGGCATTTCTACAACCGCGTCGATTTCACGATCGTTATAGTCCCTGTAGTGAAAGAGTCTGGCGCCACAAGCTGAGGCATAGATCCTCAGATCGCGCTCGCACAAAGCCTCGAACATAACCTCCATGGTTTTAAGATCGCCCATTAGTCCGTCACAGTCCAGCCCAAGCGCCGCGCAGGCCAGCGAAGGATCGGCAAAATGGCGTTTTGCCGCCTGCTTTGCGCGCGTCGTCGAACTCATGATTTTTGGAGAGAACGCCTGCTGATTGTCGGTAAGGAAGATCCTCTCAAGCGCCTCAAGATACTTTCTGACAGTAACAACGGTGACATCCTCGCCGTCGTGTTCTTTGATATCGCGGCAGAGCGAGCGCGTGCTGGCGGCGGTGCATTCGTTACGGGCCAGCGAGCGGCACAGCAGTTCAAGTTTATGCGGATCCCGCTTTACGCCGTCTGCAAGGTAAATGTAGCCGCCCAGCGCGCTGTCAAGATACCGCCTTGCCCATGCGGCGCAGTTTTCAGGCGGAATGTCCTGGCTGCCAGGCCACCCGCCCCTCACGATCATCTCAGCAAGTTTATCAAGCGTGATCTCAGAGGTTTTAACTGCTTTAACAAAGCCTTCGGTTATCAGGGATTTAAGGCTCACCTCGCCGCTTGAATTGCCGGATTCATACAAAGACATGGGGCTCATCCTTACCGTAGCAATCCTTCCAGCGCCGCCGTGCATGACCCCTTTGTGGTTAGACCTTGCAGAGCCGGTAAGTATGAACAGGCTCTTTTCCTGCTTTGTATCACAATAATGACTTACCGCGTCCCACACGGGAGGGACTTCCTGCCACTCATCGATAAGGCGCGGTGATGCGCCTTCAAGCACCGCCGCCGGAGCGAGTTTTGCCAAAGCCTCGTTATGGAAATTGCCCGCAGGATCTTCAAGGAAG
The DNA here is from genome assembly GCA_002473165.1 of Succinatimonas sp. UBA7265. GTDB lineage: Bacteria > Pseudomonadota > Gammaproteobacteria > Enterobacterales > Succinivibrionaceae > Succinivibrio. The sequence goes on along the minus strand of DKSD01000021.1, from coordinate 1,264 downwards.
ATCCCGCTTGCCGCGTGCGCCTTAGCAGTCCGGGTTTTGCCGCACCGCCTTGGACCTTCGATGCAAACCGCGCCGAAGGTTCGCAGCAGCTCATCGATCTTTACATCGATTATTCTTGATTTATAAGGCAGTTTTTTCATGAAATTTCCAAATTCTACTTTTCGTTATACCAAATTTGGAATTTAAAATATACCAAATTTGGTAGTTTCGCTATATCAAATTTGGGATACTGAAAACATGATTTTGGAAAAACCAGGCAACCAGAAACCTGATCAGCCAATTGTGCCGGCAGCAACGGAGTAAGAGCTTCCGGTCCAGATCTGCCACACCGCTCCCTGAGATCAGGCTCCGATACTCGGAGCACCGACCCTGGTTAACCCAATGAAATACAGGTTCACCGGCATGGTGCTGTCATCAGGAACGCAAGGCTCCGGGCTTTGAGGGTGATCTTCAGGCGCGAGTTTGGCCAAACCGGCCGCCGCCAGCGCGGCAAAACCTCTGAGAAAACTTCCGGAACATTGGACATTCCTGGGATCGGCACTGTTTACGCAGACATCAACCGTTCTGCGAATCACCCGCCCGGCACATTGTGTCAGCACGGTTACATCATCGCTTAACAGATCAGGTTCGTCTAACACCAGTTCAAGCGGCAGCACATTAAAAAGCCTCCTGAGATCCCGCACAAAGTCTTTTTCATCTTCTGCACCTTCTGACAGTCTGACGATCAGCATCCCCTCTTTTTCAGCGAGATCGCCGTCCGTCGCGCCTGCCAAATCCTCAAGGGCGTTTAAGAGCACAGCCGTGTCTTTGCCGCCTGAGATGAGGTTTCTGGCGATCCCTAAAAAGGCCCGGTCGCCTTTTTCCAAAAGAGCGCCGGGGAGATCCTGGCGCAGCTTAAAGTACACCGCACGCGATCTGGCCGTGCAGCGCAAATCCGGACCGAAACGGATGCCAAAAGCGTTGGTGTCCGCCCACCTGATATTGCTTTTGCACTCATTTTGATAGTATAACGATATACATTTGAGAATTTAGGCTCAGTGCAGACAGTGATTTTTAATTGATAAGGTCAAGAAGGCAAAATGATACAAGTCATTCTTATGTTTGGCATGATTATCATAAGTTTTGCCGTTCTTTTAGGCATCGTTTGGATCATGGGAAAATGACTAAATGGACGTTGTAATTTTTGGAATGATCTGTTTTGCGGTATGCACGATCTATCTGATCTGGAAATTCCGCAAGCTCGATCGCGCGCGTAGAAGTGGTG
>DKSD01000018.1 GCA_002473165.1 Succinatimonas sp. UBA7265 | reverse complement strand
ACTCAGAGGTCAGGTGGGAAAAAGGTTACAGTTACGATGTCCGAGCTGACCACCTCATCAAGATAATCCCTTAAAGAATCAAGCATCAGATCATCATGCATCCCCTGTACTTTCGGCCACCCGCTGCGGCAGATCAGATAAGAGAGTTCATCAAGGCCGAGATCTGATTTTCCGTCGAGACCATCAGGTGCTTTAAACAGTTCTCGCAAGCTAACCGAGCCTGATGAGTCTTCAGATTCAAAAAGGCTCATAGGGCGCATGTCAAGCCAGGCAAAGCGCCCGGCACCGGAATGGATGATCTCGCTGTCGTCTGCGGGGACTGCCGATCCGGTCAAAATAAACTGACCTCTTCCTTTGCGGTCGACCTGAAAGCGCACCGCATCCCACAGGACAGGCGCCAGCTGCCATTCGTCAATCAGCCTTGGTTTTTCTCCTGCAAGCAGCTTTTCAGGATCAATGGAGGCCATGCCCAAATTCTGTTTTTTGGATTTAGGCTCATCAAGATAAAGAATGCTTGCCGCCTGTTGCGCCGCAGTGGTCGTTTTCCCGCACCACTTGGGTCCGCGGATCAACACCGCTCCTCTTTCCTCCAGCTTTATAGAAAGCATGGCATCGGCGATTCTCTTCTTATATTCCATGAGTGTTTCCTTGGCTTGTATTCGTTTAACTTCTTCAACAACTATTTTATTCTAAAGTAAATTATTACATCTAACAATGTGTTTGGCTCAAATTTAGCATCAGACATGGCATTTCATTGCCGCGATTTAAAAACACAACACTTTCAAGCGATCCCATGTTCAGTCTTAACCGCAATAAGAAAACAGACAAGCAACAACAACTGCCTACAACCCTACAGCTTCAGCCTGGACCTTGATCTCCCCCATTTCCTTCCGTGATCACACTTGCGTAACTTATTGTTAATTAATATTTTAATTTCAAATTACTTTTCACTGTGCAGTAACATATTGATAAATAAGAGCTTACTCAAAAAAATCGAATTTTCCGCACCACGATCAAATTACAAATTTTTCCGTGAACTATTCGCAATAATTGAAATATAAGTTCTGTAATGCCGAATTTTACTCTGACTTTTCCATATTCTGAATTATTCAAAAATTATATTGAAAATTTATGTTCAAAGTTTTATTAATGAATAAACATCAAGTTACTTAAAGTCAATTTTAAGATTTCAAATTTTTTGATTATGACGTGAGCTAATTTTTGTTATTAACTCTACACGTTTAAGTTTCATTACATGGAAATTACATGGAGCAAAAATGCAAGATATTGCGGATGTCCTGACCGGCTTTTTCAAAAGCCGAGAAATGGGGCTGGGAGTTCTCGAGCTGCCTACAGGATTAGGCAAAACCTACAGCTGCGCACAGGCGGTAAAACGCTATATCCGCGAATGCAAGGCGTCGGGTAAAACACCCAAAAAATTCATCTACATCGCCCCGCAGCACGATCAGATGCCGGGGGATGTGTTCTTTTCAATCTTCGATGATGAAGACCAGGATGAGAGTTCCAGGAAATATGACTGCCTGGTACTTAAGAAGAACCTTGACGGAGTGCTGGACAACTACCTGGACCTTTACGAACATTCGGGAAAAAACGGGATGCCCGGCCCTTTCAAAGCCCGCAAGGAATGCAAAGAGCTTGCAAACGAGATCAGGCTTTACAACCGTCTTAGCGGCAAGGGTTCCAGGAAGACTCCCGCTGTGCCCCTTGCAAGCAAGGAGGACATAAAGCGCATCGAATCCGAACTGCGCGAGGTTTATGAACCCGCCTTCCGCTCTGCTCTCAAGGCTTACTTCCGCGGCACCAAAGATCTTAAGGACAAACTCACCAAAATCAGGGAAGCCCACAAAGACGATCCAGGTGCCGCCATGCAGGAGATCCGCGCCCTGCCTGAATGCGCCTGGGTGTTCCGACTCTACTCCGGGATCGACGAGAGCGCATATGTCACAAGGCTCATGACGGTCAAGAAGTTCCTGATGCCCTTTGACACGATCTTCTGCGGCAGTTACATGCTCACAGGCTCCAATGTCCTAAAAGACCGGATCCTGATCATCGACGAGCAGGATGTCTCCTACATGAACATCCTCGATCATCTCGCCGACACTTCATCAAAGCTCGCCAACGACTCGCTGACGCTGTTTAGAGAGATCCGCAAGGCTCTCATAAAAGACCGCGACACCAAGGTGCTCGACAACCTGCCCGCGGCGATGAAAAACGCCATCGAGCACTTTGACGCTGACCGCCAGCGCTTTGACAAACTACTGGCCCATGCCAACCAGATCTATGACGATTACCGGCTGCAGTTTGAATACCGCACCGACGAGGCCGAAGGCGACGGGGAGCGCAACTTCATCTTCAACGACAACCTCTCGAGCATCAACGTCTATTCAAACGAGGGTCACACACACGTCTTCGCTGAGTTTGATGAGCCTAAAAACCGCGTCACTGTCAAAACCGTCACTCCGAGGCAGTACAAAAAGATCAAAGCGGATCCCAAGCGGGAGATCATCCAGCTGCTCGATCTGCTAAAAGAGGTCCGGCGCTTCTTCTCAGAGACCGTGAGCTACCTCAACGACTTTGCCGAGCAATATTCCGCCTGCAAAAACGAAGCGAACCTCAAAGAGCGCGCCATGCTTAAAAAACCGCTGGCAGGCGATCTCATCAGCATCGACAACGCCGTCAATACCGTGCTCCACACTCTGCGGCTCAAAGACATCATAAAACCTGATTTCTTAAGGCAGATCATTCCGATGTCGCTGCGCCGCGACTCGCTTTTCAGCGTGATCCGCGATCTGTCTTTCTACGCCTGCGGCTTTTCGGTGTTCCAGTTTATGAACTCCCCCGATCATGCCGAAAGCACCACCTTTGATTACACAAGCCTCAGGATCACCCCGGAGGCTCTGATCTATTCGATCGCGCAAAGCTGCCCGGTGCTCATGGTTTCTGCAACCGCCACTTGGGACAGCGGGCGCAATTTCTGCCTGCCATGGCTTAAGGAAAAGCTAAGCAAAGATTACATCGATCTCTCAGCAAAGGCCCGCGAATACGAAGAGGCTTTCTACTCGGGCATGCGCCGCAAGTATGCTCAAATTAATATGAGATCCGACTTTTTAAGCGGCGCCGAGATCCTCGGCAACCGCACGGCCGCTGAAGTGCTCAGGTCCTGGTTTACAGACAGGTCAGATCTGGAAAGCGAAATCGCGGTCTTATGCAGAAAAATCAATGAAGATCAAACCCGCTTCAACGAACAGCATAAAAAGAACCGCGAATCCAAAATCACCGGCGATCCGCTCTTCATCACCAAGCGCTACCTTGAGCTCTTTGCCGCGATCAGAGCCTTTTATGAGAGCAAAACCGGCCGCGCCTGGTTCTTTCTGACCGCGCCGCTGCTCAAAAGCGGTAACAAGCCCGCGCCGGGTTTCCTCTTTGAGATCGCAGAGGGGTTCAAGCAGCTTTGCGATAAGGCTTACCCGGACATTCCCCGCGGCGCGCCGTCAATGCATGTTTTGAAAGCGGAGAATTTCGCTGATGACGAGAAAAGCTTCAAAAAAGAACTTGTTGAAGGCAAAAACGTGCTGGTGTTCTCGGCCTACAACTCCACGGCATTGGGCGTAAACATCCATTTTAAGCTGCCAAAGGAGGTCCTGGAGCGCGAGTGCGTCTGCGTCGCGCCGTTTAAAAACCAAGAGGATGGCAGGCTCAAAAGCTGTGACTTTGACGGGCTGTATCTTGGAAACATCACGAACATCTACGATCGGCCGAACGACGAGAGTGAAAGCGCTGAGGAGCAAAAGCAAGCGGCGGTCAAATGCATCTACGATCTCGAAAACCAGGTCGAGCACAATGTCATGCCTTTTGCGAACGCCAAAAAGTACATACGCGACGTGCTGTGCGGCGGTCCCATCTTTTATAACGATTCCGACGCGCACAATGTGATGCTCCGCCGCCGCAAAGCCGCCACAGTGATCCAGGCGATCGGGCGCATCTCCCGCGTCTTCTACAAAAACAAAACGATCACGCTCCTGCTCTCGCAAGAGACCGCGGCGGATCTAGATCCAGACGAGATGGAGAGCCATTTTCTGACCCCGGAGCAGCAGAAGATCGCCGATCTTGTCAGGCCCTTGTACCACCGAAATCCAGGCGAGCAGGAACTGATGCTGCGCAACGCAGCGGAGCAGAACTCCACGATGACCGCCAGGAATATCGCCCAAATCCTGAGGATCGGCTTTTCTGAAAACGGCTGGGACCGGACACTCATGGATCTTTGGGAAGGGCTGCGCGAGTTTGCTTTACGTCATCCGACCTGCGAGGCGCTGCCTGAGGACAACACCTTGCTCAGCAGCCTGCTCAAACACGCCTATTTCGATGGCGGCGGGCATGCTGAGTACTTTTATCTGACGCCTAACAACTTCGATTACGTGCACGTCAGCTTTGCCACCTCTAAAGCTCTGTTCTGGACCGAGGAAACCGCCAAGAAGGATGTAGATGAACAGCCAGAACCTTATCAATCGAGCGGCCAGGTTAACGCGAAATCGGCAAGGCTTGAGGCGCTCCTGCGCTATCCGGGCATGGCGGAATTCTTCAAAAAAGAGGGATATGCCCAATCCTTTGGCACAGGACGCTTCCTCATGACCCCTGCCTTTTTCAACAACATCTACAAAGGCGCGCTGGGCGAGGCTGCCGGGCGTTTTATCCTCAAATCCCTGGGGATCGATCTTGAACCGATCAGCGACGGCCAGATCTTTGAGCTCTTTGATTTCACGGTTAAAGGAAGGCCAAAGATCTTTGTCGACTTTAAGGACTGGAGCTCCAGGACCAGGGCCGATGACGCCAGCAACAAGCTGAAGATCCAGGAGAAGCTTGGGATAACCGGAGGCCGGGCCTTCATCATCAACGTGGTGCTCGACAGCGCCAGTAACGCCGTGTGCAACCTCAGCGCGGACAGAAAGATCATCACGATCCCGGGGCTGATCGATGAGCAGGGATCGCTCATCGAGGACAACGTGAAATTTTTACGAGAGGAACTTGCGTATGCAGATCAGGACTAACGAACTTATCACCACCATAAACTACAACGCGCTCTTTGAAGACTTTGACATCTTCACGGTCGAACCTGCAAAGGGGGATCTCAGAGAAGACACTCCGGAGGCCAAGACCCGGAAATATCAAATGATGGGGATCGCGAAGATCATCCGCGATGAAATGCTCATTAAAACTAAGGCCCTCTCATGCTCTTACAGCGGCAACGTCGCGACCTGCTTTCTGCTCTACAAAAAGGGGGAGCACAACGCGGAAGCTCTAAACAAGCTCGTCGAAGCCAAATACGAGGGTTTTAAAGTCAAGCCGCTGGGGGCCTCGCGAAACGCCTCACTCCAAGGAACACAGCGCTTAGAGTTGCTGGGCTACGGAGATCGCGCCATCGTCCAGTTACTGATGAACTCGCTTGCCAATTTCGAAGGCGAGTTCCGCTGCCACAACATCGACGCCCAGCTCATGGTGCCGGACCCCACGAACACCAGGCTCTCTGATGACCCAGAAAAAAAGCAGTATGACTGCAGGGTTTACCTCGTTTTTAGCATCAGCGCAGGCATGCTGCTGCAAGTTGACGTAAAGACTTTCAGGGCCTTTGACCCAAAAGAGGATCAGAAAGAGGCCGAAGATTGCCAAAAGCGGGGGAAGAACATCACGTTCTATGTGCGCGATCCCAAAACCTGCGAGCTGCGGCGCGCCCTGCCTGGGGATCCTGAAGAATGGCGCAGATTCTGGGAACACGCCTTTAAGAAAAAGCATCACACTGTAACCTATCTGTCATTTGGCAGCGGCGACAGCTTTAACGTCAGCCGCATCGGGCAGATCAACATCTTCTTCAAGGAGCTCAAACGCCGCCTCGGCAAATACCTTACGGTCACGCTCAAGGAAATCGACGCCGGGGACAGCCTGCGTCCAAAGAAAGCCAGAACGACTGAAGAATGGCTTAAAGCGTTAAGCGCTGATCTCAAAGGCGTGCCACTGAGCCTTGTGAACCTCGCCGGTGACGAAGGCAAAGAAAGCCTTGGCGCGCTCAAGGCAGTCCTCGATGAATACGGCGTGGCTTACGCCGACACGCAAACCGCAGAACTCCCCAAGTGCGCCCCCGCAATTGTCGTCTATCGTCCCCAAAAGTGGTATGTGCACGAAAAGAAGAATGATCCCTACGCCGACTTGCACCGGCAAAACCGTTACCTGCAAGGCTTTACCACTGACATTGATCTGACTGGTAAAACAGGAAAGACCGTTACTGCGACTCTTTTAAAAGAGCTCAGGATCAAAGCCGACCTGCTCTCGCACCGCATCACCCTGCCCGCGCCACTCTCCTCGCTTACCAAGCCCTGGACTTTTGTGATCGCCGAAAATCTAAATAAAGGCAAAGGCCGGAAACGCGGCCCGAAAATTCTCCGCTATTTTGCGCTGACGCTTAAGCCCTCAGGCGAATTCACCTGTAAGACCTTTGATGACACTAAGCTTGACAAAGAATATTTAGATCCGCTGCGCGTGAAGATCCGCGAGTACTTTTCCCAAAAGACCGGAAACGGCTATCTGGCCGCAGGCGAACAGCTCGAAGGGATCTGTTTTAGCGATCCTGACAACTTGCACCGGATCGTGCATACCGGCCTCTGGCCGCTTGTTAACTTTGAGGAATTCGGGGATTTTTTCAAAAGAAGCGATCCCAATATGACCATTGACAAAGGCGAATTGCTTAAAAACATGCGGGATTTTCAGAAGGTGGGGCGGATCAAAGCGGGGGCTGAGATGCTCAAGGTCATGGACGAGATCGAAGCAGATCTGCCCGAACAGTTTCTTCTGGGGAAGCTCACACTCAAACGCCAAGATCTCAGTGGTGCAAAGCTTCCGCCGCTGTTCCTGGGCAAAAGCTGGGTTAAAGCCTTCTCGCTTTGGCTTATGGAAGAAGGCCGCGCTGAATACCTGTTCAAAGGATTTTTCAAGGCGCACGGCGACACGCTGTTCGACTACGGCCTTGACGCTCTTACCGATCTGCATGTGTTCAAACGCGTCAAGCCTGAACTGCAAAGCCACCGGCTTAAAGAAGACGGTATCGCCAAGACCGTGACGACTTACGTCGCCGGCATGCGCAGTTCCGGCTTGCAGACTGATGTTGCAAGAAGCAACATCTTCCGCGACATCATCGCCGAAGGCGAGGATCAGTCCGAGGAACTGCTGCCGCTGCTTGACGTAGATTTCGTGCGCACTTCAAACATGATCACGGTGCTGCCGTTCCCGTTCAAATATTTACGGGAGTACAAAGCGATGTGTGATTTTGAGCGCAGAGGGACGGAAAGCCCAAAAGAGGAACAAGGCGCTGAATAACCAGACGTACCTGAATAGCGCAAAGGCAGGCGGCAGACAGCCGTCTGCCTTAGTCAGTTTGCAGCCCTCTTTGCGCCGGTGGAGCCGCTCTCCTGCGTGCGGAAATTTTAAGCAGTACTTCACTGCCTTCCTCTGCGCGTTAAGCTCTTAGATCAAAGAAGGCTGCTGTCAGATTGTTCAGGATTTCGCTGGATTCAGCATGGAAAACGATAAAACACTCATTATGTTTGAGTCAGGCTCTTACCGCCGCGTGCTGGCAATCGGTGACCTCCACTCAGGCTTCGCGCAGTTCACCGCGCTGCTTGAGGCCGCGAATTTCTCCGAAGATGAAGATCTGCTCGTTCTCATGGGCGACTACACCGATCGCGGCGCCCAGCCTGTCGAAACCTTGGAAGCTCTGATGAAGCTTGAGAATCGCCGTAATCTTGTGATGCTCAGGGGCAACCATGACCAAATGTTCTTCGACTGCATGGGATCGGCTGATGCCGCCAAAGAGATCGCATGGCTGTGGCACACACCGCTCGTGGGCGGTGAATACACCGAACGCTGCCTGAGAGCACGGGAAAAGTCAGACCCCGGTTTCATCGCCAGAGTTGTTCAATTCATGCGCCGCAGGCCTGAGGCCCTGATGCTGCGACATGAGAAGGGAGATTTTCTGCTCGTCCACGCGGGAGTCGATCCACTATCCGCCGCCCGGGGAGCGCCTGCTGAGGAACTGCTCTTTGTGCGCCATGATTTTCTGCATGGCTACCAAGGCAGGACGGCGCCGACCCCGTAATCGTCGTCATCGGACATCATCCGATCTGTTTTAATCCGCAGGCGCAGGCGGCGGGGCGCCCTTTTGAGCCGTGTCTTGTGAGAGACAGCATCATCATGACGGACACATGCTGCTACGATGTGCTCAACGGGTGTCTAAGCTGCGTCGACGTGATAAACCGCCGTTTTATTCAGTATCACAATCTGACCAGGCAAATCACCGGCCCGCACCCTTTAAAAGAGATCCCGATCCCCCTCAGCGATGCGGCAAGCGACTGAAGACTCAGTCGGGTGGCGCGCGTTTTCGCAACTGCTGCAGCTCAAAGCTGCTTTCTGAACAGATCATCGAGAGTCAACACATTCTGCACATTGCCTAAGTATTTGTTCTCACTGACTCCGTTCGCGGCCACGATGACGATGTGCAGGGCCTTTTTCGTCCCCGTCACCGCGCGAAATTCCTCAGCTCGCTCCCTCAGCTTTTCATCGTAATCTGAGGTGATCGCGTAACTGTGGCTGGAAAATTTCATTTCACACATATCAATAACATCATCACGGCGATCGATCAGCAGATCGATCTGCGCGCCTTTATGCCTGGTTCCGGCTTGATCGGTATACGGACGGCTCTGCCAGGAACACACCTCGCACAGCACCCCGCCAATTCCCAGGCTGGCTCTGATTTGGTCAATGTGGTGCAGGCAGAGCTGCTCAAACGCATACCCTTCCCATGCGCGCCGGGAGGGATTGTCGCGCATGTTGCTCCAAAAATGCTGATCCTGGCCTGAAGAGTTCGCAACAAACTTTAGGTAAAAGAGCGAGTAAAAATCATAAAGCTGGTACATGCGTTCGCGGTTTTTCTTTCCAAACGCTTTATACGTGCGCAGAAAATCGCAGGCGCAGAGATTATTGAGAACTTTGGTTAGCTTACCGCTCTGATTCGTGTGAACCGCTTCCGCGAGCTCTGCCTGCGTCATGCCGATATTTTTTTGGGCCAGCGCTTTTACAACGCTGTTGCCGAGTTCAGAATTTCCAAACATCGATCGGAAAACGGGATCGTATTCCGTGCGCAGCTGTGCGTCTTCAGCATAAAACAGACTGTCGAGGTTCCTGTCAAAAGGCTGTGCCGGGTCCAGCATGTCCAAATAATAAGGAATGCCTCCCAGTATCATGTAAGTCTGAGCAATCTGACAGCGATTCCAGACGATGCCCTTGTGTTTTAGGAAAGCTGCTGTTTCCGCGAGGTTAAACTGCCGCAGATAAATCTGACGCGTCACCCTGCCGTGCAAGCCTCCGCGATCGCCAATCAGTTTTGAAAGCATCCATGAAGTTGCAGATCCGCAAACAAAAATTTTAAGCTGCGGCATGGCGCTGGCCCGGCTGTTCCAAAAATAGCTAAAGGCCTGGAGGAAATTTGATTTCGGGCTGTCCATCCACGGCAGTTCATCAAGAAAGACCACGATCCGTTTTTTCTTAAGCGTTGCAAGGTAATCCCACAGCATTGAGAAAGCTTCGAACCAGTCGGCAGGCGTTTGAGCCGATTTTCCTGAATAGCGCGTAAGTTCCGAGGCAAAAAGCTTTAACTGGATGTTCCTTGCAGTCTTAAACGTTCCGGTGAAATAAAAATCGAACTGATCGTGAAAGAAATTTCTGACAAGATAAGTCTTACCCACGCGGCGCCGTCCGTAAACAGCGACCAGTTCGGCTTTATCAGATTTGCAGCATTCAGACAGCACACGCTGTTCGCGGCTGCGCCCGATGATTTGATTTTTATTTTTCATTTCAAATAAAAACAGCAATAAAACTTGATATACCCAGCCCAACTGCTTGGCGGATTCTGGTACTGTAAGTGTCTTTTTATACCACTTATCGTACCATTATCCTGCCTTAAAAGAGCGGTATCCAGCCGCAGAAGCAAAGCTCAGATAATCAAAGATAAGCGGGATAGCGGTACTGTAAGTGCCTTTTTTAGTCACTTACAGTACCGCTATCTTGCTTATTCCAAAATCTTAGAAAATTTTTTGGATAAGCAGAATGAACGCCTTACAGACACTGATAAAAAGCACACATGCTTTCGGAAAGGCAAGGATAGTCAGGTACAAGCCCTTGTCTGTGCAGCACAGCAGGATAGGACTGTCGAGCGGAGAAGCGAATCAGCAAGCCGAAGCTGATTTTTATAAAAACAAACTGTTTTACTTAAAATTTAATAAAAGACAATTTATTTATTAGACGAGATATAGGATAATTCAGACCCAGATGATCGCTCAGCCCGCGAGGATCAGCAGGGTAAAGTCCGAGGGAACCCGGGCTAGACCCCCGGCTTCCCTCGATTTTTGCGAGTAAACAGCAACCTAAGAGGCTAATATGAGAAAAATACTCATAGCTGTTCTGATCATCATCATCCTGATGATGTTCGCAACTCCAGCGTTCTTTATTGTATGGTTTTAAATCCCTGTTTCAACCTCTGCCGTCGTCTGTTAAACCTCGATCACTCCCACCCTGTCAAATCAGCTTACTCCAGTGGCGGATTACGCAGCTTCTTTATGGCCCGCAGAGAACTTTAGCAGCAGTTCTCTGAATTCATCTTCTTTATTTTGCCAAAAGTTCTTAGAGCTCGGCCGTCTGCCGCCAGCTTCCTGCAACTGCGAGAGCGTTTTAACCGCTGACACCAGATCAGCGACGGTGATCCGCACGTCTTTTATGGCCCGGTAGAAATCATCGCTGAAATTGAGGCTTACTGAAAAATCATGCCAGAGATCGCTGAATTTCACCGGCGCAAAGAACGCTCTGTGCTTATACGGCGGGGCGGGTTCGTATTCATAGCTTTGATATTTCTCAGCGCCAGCATGCTTTCTGAAGAACGCCTCAAGATCCTGGTTGTCCAAAAGCCCCTGGCAGATCGGCTCAGGCAGTTTGAGCCTGACCAGCTCCTTCTCGCTCTCTGAAAGCTCAGTGCACTCGGCAAAGAAGATCGTCTCCGGCCACTTGCGGCTAAGCTTAATCACGACCTTCGAGCTTTTGCCGATCTCGCCTGCGAGCATCTCTCTGACCAAACCGTCCGCCTGGGTGATAAACATCGCGCGGCGCGGTCCCGGTTCTTTAATGACAGAGCCAGTGCCGAAATCCAGCTTCACGAAATCGCAGAAGTCGTAACCGGCGAGTCTGGCGATCTCCAGCAAGGCCGGGTAGCCTCCCCTGCCTTTATGCGTGAACACCGGAATGATCCGCTGTGTAAAAAGATCAGATTTTCTGAACAATGAAAACCTTGCGCAACGGCCAAGCCTGCCTGACAAACCGGCCAGGCGCTTTATGTAAGCATGCGCCGGCCGCTCAAGTGCCATAAGTGCGATTTCTGTTGAAATATCCATTGGACAGTAAAAAAAGTTGAAGTAAAAATCCTTTTCTCCGTCACCGCTTAACAGAAAATCAGTCGTTGCCCTGGGGCTGTAGCGTCCGAGATCGCGCTGGAACATCAGGCAGTTTTTCATGCCCTCAGGGTAATTTTTTGGGTTTTCCGTTAGTTTTCTTCCCTCGATGCTCTTTTTCCACTCAGAGAGCGTCGTGTTCAGCTCATAGCTGAAATCGAGTTCGAGATCCGTTATGCAGGCAGTCGCGCAGGCAAAGAGCGGCGCCTCGATGAGCGCGGGTCCGCACCCCCACAGCAGCACTGCGCACGGCAACTCCTTTAAAAACTCCCGCAGCGTGCGGTTCAAGCGCCTCCGGCCTTGCTCTTTGGCTGCTTTCTTCATCGCAGGAGAGCCAAAAGGAAGCTTCGCGTCCTCTCCCCGGGCGTTGCCGCGGCCAAATTCGCGCGCGCGGCTTGCCGCGATCACCGGGATCACATGGTGTTTTTGCAAAACGCGGGCTGCGAGGGCGGGGTCAAAGCGCGCGAAATCATCATCCTCGCTAACCGAGATCAGGAGATGTCTCTCGCCCTTGCAAAACAGCGCGCCGCAAGTCCAGCTCACCAGCGCCTCAAGATCGCCCGCCCCCAGCAGGCAGAAGCGCTTGAAGATCCCGTTTTTGAAGTCCGAGAAATCCGCTTTCGCATCTGCCATCTGCTGCACGTCGAGTTTTACCCCGCCGTGGTCTAGGACAAAGGCATCATGCTCCGCCTCAAAATCCAGCTTTGCCAATTCGGCGCCGCCAAGCCCCGCGGCGTCAAGGGCCTCGGCGCTCAGGCCGGAATTCATCAGATCGATTTTCATGAGCGTTCCTCCTCAGATAAAACCAATTCTGCGCGCGCAGGTTTTGACACTGCCGCTGGCGATTTTTTTGGACTGCTGCTGTTTTTCAAGCTCATTTAGCAGCACCTCAGGCTCCTGGGCCGCGTACTCCAGGTTCGGATCGAAGATGTTCCTGACATTGAGGAAATCAGAAGGCGTGAGGTAGCGGTATCCGGTGAGGCGCCGCTCCTCGTTTTCATTGAGCGCCCGCGTCGCGCAGCCGCCCAGGTATTTGTCCCACATGGGTTTGAGCTGCTCAGGCCTGGCGTAGTCAAAGCGGAATTTCTGGGTAAAACGCCGCGTGACCGCGTCATCTAGGCTGCTGTAGAAGTTCGTCGTGCAGATCAGAATTCCCGTGAAATCGTTCATGCACGCCAGGAACTGATCGACCATTGACGATTCAAAGGCCTGAGACATCTTCTTGCGATCATTGAGCAGGTAGTCAACCTCGTCGATCACTAGGATTTCTCCTTTCCTTGATGCGCTCTGAAAAGCCTTCTTGATGAGCTGCTCAGTGTCGCCGACAGCCGAGCGCAGCAGATCCGCCCCGGTGATCACTTTGACCTTGCGACCGATGATCTTCCCGATGTGCTTTGCCAGCTCAGTCTTGCCGGTGCCCGGAGGCCCGAAAAAGAGCACGGAGCCGCTGTGCAGGCCGACGCTTTTTCCCGCTTTGAGATTCCTGCTGATCCGCCCGAGCCTGTCGATGAGCGCATGAATGTCATCTTCGGCGCCCGCAAAACTTAAATCGAACATGTCATCATCCTCCGCATCGCGGTTTTTGCCTGATTGCTGATCCCGAATGCCGGGCGCGGGCGCCGCATCCTGATCCGCGCTTTCATCGCCGCTTCCTGAACTCTCCTGTTCTTCATCGTCTTTGAAGAAGTCATCAAAGGGATCCTCATCCCCGTCACCCTTTTCGTCCTCATCAGGAAGATCAGGCTCCGGCGCGTCCGCCCACGGATCATCAGCGCTCTCCTCCTCCTCAGAGCCGCGCGGATCATCGCCCTGATCAGAGCCCCTGCCGTCGCCGCTCCCGTCATCATCAGGATCGTTTGCGTGAGCGGCGAGTTCTTGTGCAAGCTCTGAGGATTCATTCATGCCGGAGCCCGCGTAAACCCCGTCATCGCACTTGCATGAGGCCTCAGACACCAGAGCGCCCAAAGCTCTGGCGATCATCAGCGGATCTTCTTTGCCGCGGCAGGCCTTTACTTCCTGCAGGGCTTTTTCGATCAGCTCTTCTTTGGGCAGTTCTCCAAGGCTTGCCAGGCACAGCATGAAGATCGCTGCCTCGGCCTGATCCTCAAGCGCTGCGGCCAGGCGATCGCAGTCGCGCTCCTTGAGGATCCCGGCTCCCGCGGCGCCCAGCTTTTCAAAAAGCAGCTGCCAGCGCTCCTGGCGCGTCATGAGTCTGGCGCAGGCGACCGCGGTGTCAGCGCTGCCGTCGCAGCGTTTGTCATCGGCTTTGTCGAGGTTGCGGATGATCACCGCCCGGGCGCGCGCTTTTTTTAAGCGGTCTTTAAGCGTGTTGGTGAACCGGCGTTCGTCATCGCTGCCGTAGCTGCCCCCCAAGAACAGCAGCACCGGGACGATCCCGTGCTTTGCCGCGATCACCAGGGAGTTCAGGCAGCAGCGCAGGGCAACGGTGCCGTCCTCCGCGCCCAGCTCATAAAAGAACATGCTTCTGCCCTCAGCCCTGGCCGCAAGCAGCGTGGCGAGGATCTTCATTCGCAGCGTGCCGCCTCTGACGTTGAAGAAAGCGCCCATGGAAATGCTCCTGGCCCAGAGAAAACCCGACCACACCTCAGAGCCCGCCTGGTACCCCAGATCAAGCGGCGTTACGTTCACATTCGGGCAAACGCAGTACTCAGCGCTGCCGCCTGCCGCCTGCGCCTCCGCCGCCGCTTCGTGCGGCCATGATTTAAGCGATCCGAACATCTTTTGCACCTCTGTTTATCTGAAACCTTGAGCTTGGCGCTCTGTTATCCAAGCACTTTTAAATTGCCCTCTTGCGGCGGGTCCTGCCCGCCGCACCTCTCTCATTTGCCCTCGACTGCCTTTGCTTCCTTCTCATCATCAAAGGGCATCTGCGCGCGGCTTGAGATCACGCGATCTATAAGCCCGTACTCGAGCGCCTGCTCTGCGGTAAAGAAGTTGTCGCGCTCGGTATCCTCGCGCACCTGCTGCGCGCTCTTGCCGGTGTGCACGGAGATGATCTGGTTGAGGCTCGTCTTGACGCGCTCGATCTCTTTGGCGCGGATCATCAGATCAGTGGCCTGGCCGCTGAAGCCGCTCATGGGCTGGTGGATCATCACCGTCGAGTGCGGCAGCGCGTAGCGCTTGCCCGGAGCGCCGGCCGCCAGCAGCAGCGAGGCCATGGAGCAGGCCTGCCCGAGGCACAGCGTGCACACGTCGGGGCGGATGTACTGCATGGTGTCGTAGATGGCCATGCCGTCGCTGACGCTGCCGCCGGGGGAGTTAATGTAGAGGTAGATGTCGCGCTCAGGGTTCTCGGACTCCAAAAAGAGCATTTGCGCCACGATGCTTTCGGCCGTGTCCTCGTTGACCTCGCCTGTCAGGAAAATCAGGCGGTCGCGCAACATGCGCGTGTAGATGCTGTAGATGCGATCGCCGCCTTTGGCTTGCTCAAACACCTGCGGGATCATCACGCCCACGCAGCGAATGTCATTGTTTTCTTTGCCTAAAATCATAATTTGCTCCCAAATTTCGGGTAAAAAGAGTCTCTGTGCGGATCCCCATGCGGGATCCGCTGCCTAAATACGGTTAAAGGGAATAACTACAGCCGCAGCGGGGTGAAGCGCGTCTCAAGCTCAGCGAATTTAGCGCGGATCTCCTCGGCCTCTTTTTCAAGATCGGCAAGCCGCTGCCGCTGCGCTCTGAGGCTTTCGAGCCATTGCTCGGGTGAAATTTTCTCCTCCCCTGAGCTTTCGCGCACATAGAGCTCGGGAAGCAGGATGTACTGCTGCGCCTCCAGCTCATCACAAGAGACGCGCCTGCTCACCCCGCTCTCCTCCGTTCCGCTGTCTGCGAGGGCGTAGAGATGCTCAAGATCCGCGTAGGCGAGCGTCTTTTTGTCACTCTCGTCCTGGGCTTTGGCGATCTTTTGGTTTAAAAACGCCTTGGCGTTTACCATCAGCACCTGATTTCCCTTACGCGGGGTTTTCCTGATGAGCAGCAGCAGTTCGGCTCTTACGGCCGCGGAGGCTTTGGAATAAGTTTCATCGGGAAGCTGCAGCACCGCGCAAAGCCTCCCCGAGCGCGCCAGATCCTCCCGCCACAAAACCTCCTGCCTGCCCATGCGCTGCAAGAGAAAACCCGAGACACAGATAAACGCCTCGCCCTCAGGCGCCAGGCGGTTTATCAGCCGGTCTACCGTCTGGTTTTCCGCGCCGGGTTCGCCGCCGGCCCTGGCGGAATTCGGCGCGCTCAAAGTTTTGGGCAGATCACAGAGGATCAGGTCAAAATCTGCGCAGTCCTGACCAGGTTTTCCCGCCTTCCCGAGTGCGAACGCCACGCCCTTCTGCTCGCTTGCACCCGCGTAGCACAGCGCCCCCAGATCCGCGCAGATCTCGCTGTCAGGCTGCGCGGTGATCTCAAGGGGTCCGGCCTCAGGCTTATGAATGCCGCCTGAAACTTCTGCCAGGGCGATCGGCAGTTCCAAATCCGCGGCGCAAGGAACATACACGCGCCCGCGCTGTTCACGCTGTTTCATTGCGCAAACAAACAGCAGGTTGCGCACCTGCCAGGAAAGAAAGTGCAGATCGGCAAAAGCGTGGCGCTGCCGGAGCGAAAGCTCGCCAAAGAGCATTTCAAGCTCAGAGCCGATCACGGCTCTTCCGGAGGCTAACCCGTCCACCTCAACATTGGCAGCGGCAACCCACTTGTACCCCTCCTTGAACGCGGCATCGATCTCCGTAAGCTCGCCCGCGGCGCCTAACGCTGCCCAGTCATGGACTTTGAGCGCGCGCGCTTTGAGCTCAGGGCACCATTGGGGGAGGTCATATTGCGCGCATTCGGCAAACGCGAGCTCAAAACACTCGCAGGAAAGCGGGTGTTCGCGCCCGAAACGTTCCTGCGCCTCAGGCATCCGCTCATTGAAGAGCTGCTCGTCAAAGGTAAATTCCATCGCATAGTATTTGAACACCGCCTCGATGACCGCGAGCGCCGCCTGATCGTCTTTGATCCTGGAGAGCGCGAGAATAAAACGCTGGCGCAGTTTGGCGGCGTAAGCGGCGGCGCGGGCCATCTCCTCTTTCCACTCCACGGTGCCGGGATCATGCGTCACATACACCGGCAGATCTTCAGTCTCTGTCTTATTCATGGCCGTTTCCTCCCTTTTCCCCGCCTGCGGCCAGCTCATCCATGGCTGCGAGCTCCTCAAGATAAAAACCCTTGAGCATCTGACTGTAGCGCTGCCTTTCAACAAGCTGTCTTATCCGCAGCACGTAAAGCCTGCCGATGAGGCGCTGCTTTTCGATCTCAGGCGCCTCAAGCGCGAGTTTTTCGAGTTTCCCCGCTCTCAGGCGCTTGAAGCGATCGCCTGGCATGCAGCAGGACTCAAGCCGCGCAGGGCTGCTTAACACCCAATAAAGGTAATCAGGATCGAAGATCCGGCAAAGCGCCGGGCTCTTAAGCCTGAACACAAAGAAGTTTGAGGACAGCAGCAGCCCCTCGAGCTCCTTTTTGTCAACTTTAAAAGCCGTGTACGGCGGCATGGACTTCATAACGATGTCGCCATCCTGCGTGATTGACTGGGAGCCGATCTCAGTTTGGGCGTAGCAGATCTCGTTTTGGGAATCGTCGACCGTCCCCAGCGCGTCGATCGCCGACAGGCTGAGCCTTTTGTATTTATAAGGTGTGACCACCCGGCTGTCCTTTACGAGATAGCGCGAGAGCACCGCCCCGCTTTGCACGTCATAGCATTCTGAAATTCTGATCTGAGTTCCCATCAGCAATCCTGAGCCTCTTTATCTCCGCGCTTTTTAAGCCGCGCCGGTGTTGAACCTTAAGCGCCCTTACGGGTGCGCCGCTTCAAGCTTATTTTTATTATAGATCTGCACAGTCATATTTGCAAGATTTTTTTTAATCTTCACTATATTGCACGTCATAATTGCATTATGACATAAAATCGGCTATAATAACCGCTAAAGAACGCGGAGATTTTGCGGACGCGAACCGCGCCGGATCAGTTCCTCTCCTCAGGCAGAGCCGGTAAAGAGGAAGCCGCGGGCAGGCGCCGGGGATCCCGCACCTGTATAAATGGAAATTCCATTGATCATGGCGCCCAATTATTTATAACTTGGCGATGCGGCACTAATAACTTGGCGCCGCTGCCTTATTAATTTGGCGCGGAATTATTCTTAACTTGGCGAAATCTTACTGCTTATTTGGCGATCCTGTCCGCTTAATTCGGCGCTCCCCCGGCTTTCAGACCATGGCTCCGGTGCACCCCCCCCTGAATTTCGATCTTCACGGCTAAAAAGGCCGCCTCCGGGGTCCCGGAGACGGCCATTAAAGCCTGCTGCGGCGGGATCAGGCTTTGCTTTCCTCCTTGGCGGCGTCAGACTTGGCTTTGGTCTTCGCGACTTCAGTCAGATCCGAAGCGCCCATCCCGCGCTTTGACTCGCCGCGCATCTCAATGCGGATCGCCGGCTTGAGAATGCGGTCGACGGTCCCTTCGGCGCTGGCCGTGCCGCCGAGCATCTGGCGGTAGGAGCTGATCTTGATCTGCGAGACCACGATGGTGGGCGCGCTTTCGCTGCGCCTCTCCATAACGGAGTAGAGCAGATCAGGCGCCTCCGGCGGCAGCCGGTTGACGCAGAAGTCATCCAGGATCAGCACCCTGATCTGGCCCAGCCTCCTGAGTTTTCTTTCCTTTGACGCATAGTCGCAGGCGGCAAGCATGGAGATCAGATCTTCGGTGCGGCAATAAAGCACCGGGATCTCGCGGCTGATCGCGCTCAGCCCTATGGCGCAGGCCAGAGCCGTCTTGCCCACTCCGGTCGGCCCCACAATCACGATGTTGACCGCCTTGCTGATCCAGCCGGTGTCCGACAGCGAGTTGATCAGATCCTGTGACAGGCCGGCGCCGAGGAGGTTCAGCTCGCCAAGCCGCTTGTGATCCCGCAGGCCGGCGCGCTTGCGCAGCGACTCGATGTGGACGCTTTTGGAGCGGGCCTCCTGGGCGTTAAGGCACCTGACCAGCCTGAACTCGAAGCCCTTGCCGGCGTAAAGCTGCGGATCTTCAGACTGCGCCTCATACTCGTCGGCAAAGCCTTCGAGCTTCATTTTCCTCAGCCGCACCGCCAGATCTCTCTGGCTTTCATACAGTTTTGCGTCACTCATTTCCGGATCCTCCCTCTTCTGCGCCGTACTCCTGCTCTCCGCGGCTGTAGAAGTCGCCGATGGGCAGCGCCGTCTGCTTCTCGTATGCGCCGCGCTCCCTGAGCGACTCCCGGATCTCCTTTACGATCTCCTGGAAACAATAGCTGCTCCAGTATTTCTCCTCGAGGTTCATCATGCGCGTGCACGCGTCGTCGTAAAGCGGCTTCTGCCAGTCGCAGCGCAGGTACAGGTTGATGAGCCTGATGCAGCCTTTTTTTCCGTTGACGAACCCCTTGCGGTTCAGGATCCCGCGGCACACCGTGCCCAGCTGCGCGCTGATTGCGCCCGCTGCGGTGATCACCGATTCGGCCGTCGGATATTTCAGGATCTTTTCCCTGACCTTCCGGTGCGCCGCCGGCATGTGCTCGTCGAGGATCTGCGGCTTTGATCCCGGCGGCATGATCTCCCATTCTGCTATGATCTTTCCGCGGTACAGGATCTTCAGGCGGCTGTCAGAGGTCTCCAGATCCACGTACTTGCCTATGTATCTGCTGGGCACCGAGTACAGGACGCCGCGGTGCCCCACCATGTATTCGTTCGGCACTCTGATCCCGGCAAAGTACTCGGTGTACTCCGGCAGATCCGCCTCAAGCTTCGCCGCGCGAGGCTTCTCGTAGAGCTCAAACAGATCCTTGCGGGTGGATCCGGCCTTGCGCCCGCTCATGGGCGCGGAGTTGATGAGATCCTCGATCGCCCTGGCCAGCCTGATGTTGTATTCGCCAAGGGTGAGGCACAGTCTTCCGTCAACTGCCGGCAGCGCCCGCTCTTGTACCAGCCTGGCCGCTTGTTCTACTTGACTTTTTCCCGTTGGAGAGTACGGATTGTTGGCGTCAACCTGTACTTTGATCTGCCTGCAAAAGTGCTCGAACGAGCGGTTGAGCTCCGCCTCGGCCCCTGTGCTGTGGCGGATCACCATCGATCTGGCGTTGTCGATCACAAACGACAGCGCCGGTTTGACCTGCCACTCCCTGAGCGCCTCGCACAGCGCGTTCACCGTGTCGCGCGACGTCATGCCTTCTATGAACCGCGCCCACGTGTAGTGGCTCGCCGGCCATGTCAGCACGATCACCGCATAGCTGATCTTCTGCCCGTCCTGGAGCGTGAGCTCCTTGCGGCTGCCGCAGTAGTCGATCATGAGCTCCGCACCGTAGGGGTGCTCCTGGTACATCTTCGGCTCCGTTCTTTTCGACCGCTTGCGCTCGGCGCTCAGACCCGCGTAAAAGGCGCTGCGGCTCATCGCGCTTTTGCCGTCTCTTTTGCAGCTGTCGGTGTACATGTCATACATTTCGCGCGACGGGGTCTTTGACTCCTCCTGGAACCTCGCCAGATCTTCAAAGTCGGGAACCAGGCAGGCCTCGGGATCCAGCCTTCCCCTCCTTGAGGATCTGATCCTGATCCTGCCGCCCCCGCACTCGGCCAGCACCGTATCAGGTCCGTAAACCGTCTCTGCAAGCGCCTGATCTGAGAGTCTGTCAAGCTGCGATGCTTTGTACACGCTCTTCGCGGCAAGCGTTCTTCTGATCCGGTAAAGCGTTGTCCTTGAATATCCGAGCTTTTGGCTCAGGGTCTCTCCGATCTCCGTAACGGCAAGCACCGCCCGGCTCAGCTCGCGCAGCCGGTCAATGGTCATTTTTGGCATTTTCAGCCCTCCTGAATCACGGGTTTCCGGCTGTGTCAGCCGGGCGGGCCGGCACATCCCGCGCCCGCAGAGCTGAGTTTCGCCCAGAACGGCGGTGCTTCAGGCAGGAGCTCTGTAGGCGCTTCATTGACTGAAAACGGTTTCACAAAGAGCCTGCCGGAGCGTTTGCGAATGGCGGAAATTTCCCTGAGGGTCAGGGCCTCAGCTCGGTCTGGAGCAGCGCCTGCAGGATCATCCTGTGCATCGGATCGTCGACGCCGGTCAAATCAAAGTCCTTGTAAGAGTCCGGAAACATGCAGCCTCCTTGTTGACGATGGCTGCATCATCGCAATTCCCCTCTTTGGGTTTAAGTGGGGTTATCGTTCACAGATACCGCGGCTCTGCGCCGCGGGGAAACAGCCTGCGGAGATCAGGCGTCACGCCTCTTTTGATCATGTCCGCGATCTTCAGCCAGAAGGGAAGCGACAGGCTGGAGCGCTGCACAAACAGATCGGGCAGGAGAACGACGGTGTGGCCTTTTGCAGGGAACTGCTTTGCGAGGGGACCGGTGACATCGAGGATCATGATCCTCGGAACCTTTACGCGCAGGGGCGCGGAGGTGCCGAACTGATCAGGCGACACCACGAGCCGGGTTTCCCAGCCCCACTTTATGAATTTAAGCCCCCCGTTCCTCAGTTTCTGCGCCGCGGCTTCGGTCAGAGACAGCACCGCGATGCCGCCTGCAGGTTTAACTGAGAACAGGGTCCATGATAAACTGGCCGTGCGTCTAACGCAGCCGCGGCTGATGTGAGTGCTAATCGTCTCAGCCGCGGCCCTCCATTCAGAAAGACCTACCTTTTATTATTCGCCGATCACCTCAGAGGGCAAGTTTTTGCCGGTTTCAGGCATTCGTTTTCATGATCCCGCTCACTGAGGATCGCATGCATGGATCGGAGCGCCGAATTAAGCGGACAGGATCGCCGCGCAAGAAAGAAAAAAGCGCTTTTTTAGAAGTGGTGCGGCGCCGTGTTAGCAGGGTCGCGGCGCCAAGTTATTAGTGTCAGGGCGCCAAATTAAAATTGCAGGGGCGCCGCGATCTCTGGAAAATCCAATAAATAAGCAACGGAGGATAAAGCCATGCTCGGATTAGCCACAGCAAGACAGCTTTCGGCCCTTGAAGATGATTTAAGGCTTGCCAAAAGCCTGATCAGGATGCGCGCCCTGCCCAAGGCAGGCGCGCTGCCCCGGGAAAATGACCGGCGCGTTTTTAACCGCCGTCTCAAAGTGCGCCCTGCGGATCTCGGATGCGCCGAGCTCCCGGAGAAGCTCCGGGCCTGCTTAGGCATGAGCTTTGAAAGGCATGAACTGCGCATACAAGGCGGCACGCTCCGCCAGAAGATCCTCTGCGTCATGGCCGCGGCCGCCGAACACGAACGCAATCTCGCGTTCATCGCCTGCAAAGCGCCGCTCGAGCCTGAAAAAAGCTTCGAATATAACGAGAAGATCGCAAACGCGCTCAGAAAAGGCTGCACCCCGGTGCTGGTCTTCACCGGTTTTAAAGGCGGCAAAGCTCCGGACGAGCGCACC
This sequence comes from Succinatimonas sp. UBA7265, assembly GCA_002473165.1. Taxonomy (GTDB): domain Bacteria; phylum Pseudomonadota; class Gammaproteobacteria; order Enterobacterales; family Succinivibrionaceae; genus Succinivibrio. The sequence goes on along the minus strand of DKSD01000018.1, from coordinate 2,182 downwards.
CTGCTTGCCTTAAAAAACATCTTTTATCTGGGCCGCGATTCCCGCGGCGCGGTGATCTTTTTGACCGACGCTGAAGATCCTGACTCAGAGCCGCGCGAGCCCCGCACCGAGCTTGCAGCTTACTGCAAGCTCAGGCGCGATCCGCGCGAGCTCAGCGCCCTGCTGCGGATGCTGCTGCACACCGCGCTCGCAGATGAGCTCTTCACCGATGAGCAGTACGACCGCCTGGGCTTGTGTTTAAAAGATCAGGGCGAGGCGGCCACAGCCGCCTTGCAGGCTCTGCATTACCGCGACACTTTCAGCGGCGTATCGCTTACGCGCGTGATCGGCACCCTGGCGTTAAAACAGCGCGCGGACAGCGATCCCCTCGAGATCGCAAAAGAGGTGCATCAGATCTTTTATAAAAAGGCCCGGCTCTCGGACCAGGTGCTGCGCCTGTATTACCGCGATCCCGCCGCAGACGATCGCGATCCCGATGAGCAAAAAGACGAGCCCGCGGCCGCAAAACCCAGGAAAAACGTCTACGGCATCATCTATGAGACGCCCGATGACGACAAATTCGATCCGCGCTTGGTGTGCTCAGAGCAGAGCACCGAGCCGTTCATCGCGAGGCTTCGCCATTTGAGCGACAAGCTCAGTGCCGGGGAGACCATCGCCCCGCACTCGGGCACCGCGCTGCTCTGGGGGCCTCCTGGCACCGGCAAGACCGAGTTTGCCCAGCATATCGGCAAGATGCTCGGGCGCGAGGTCGAAGTCGTCACCGGCGGCGATCTGCTGCGCTCCAAATGGGGCAAAACCGAACGCTGCATCGAGGACTGCCTGATGCAGGCGCAAAAGGCCGGCCGGGTGCTGGTCATCGACGAAGTCGACTATCTCATGGGAAGCCGCGACTCTCAGGCCTGCGCTTTTGAGCGCTCCATGGTCGATCAGTTCCTCGCCGCTCTTGGCAGCTACCCCGGGCTGCTCATCGGCACCACGAACAGCTGCGGCCTCATAGATCAGGCCATCAAGCGGCGCTACTCCCAGGACTTCCGCTTCACCTTTGCCAGCAAGGATCAGCTGCGGCTGTTGTGGGATCTCTACGCCAAAGACTGCGCGCTCTCGCCGCTTAACGCGGAGGAGACCTCGCGCCTGCTCGCCCTCAAACGCCTCACCCCGGGCGAGTTCCTCAACCTCAGAAACCGCCACGATCCCGAGTGCTGCCCCAAGGTGAGCGCCGCGGAGCTCATCGATGAGCTGGTCTCGCTCACGCGCTTTCGCGACGGCGACGGAGAAAACGTTCGCGACACGCGCCGCATCGGCTTTGTCTGAGATTTAAGGGCGCGCGTCCGCCTTAGCCCTCTTAAGCCCCGGCGCGCCGGGGCAATAGATCTGAGCATTCTGAAAAATTTAAACAAGCGGAGGAACCATGAACTCTGACACAGCCGGCAACCAGGCCGGAGCGCTTAAAGTAGCTTTGCGCCTTGCCAAAAAACTTCTGCAAAACAGACCGTCCGCCTTCTGCAAAAAGCCGCGGAAATCTGAAATCCCCGAGCGCGGATACCGGATCGCCAAGGCTAAGGTCGAGGATTACGGCTACGGTGGCATAAATAATTACGAACTCAAGGATTTTTTTGACAGAGAGAGCGACAGGTATCCGTATCGCCCAAGCTACAGGCTCACACCGGATGTGATCCGCTTTAAAGGCGGCAGCCTGCTGCAAAAGCTGCTGTGCGTCATGGCCTGGGGCGATGAAGGCAGCGGCTGCATCGCCGTGCTGGAACATCAGCCTCCCGTCAGTCCCGATGAGAGCGCGGCGATCCTCAAAGAGTTTAAATCCTGCTGGATGCAAGGCTGCGTGCCGGCGCTGGTTTTCACCCGGCCTCAAGGCAGAGAAAACTTCTCCGCCGCCGAGCGCTCAGGCATGGCGGAGATCGCCGAAAAGTGCCGGATGATGCAATTGCCGCTCTTTTTGCTCACCGACATCACCGATCCCCGGGAGGAGCCGGATCTTGGCAAGGCGAGCTATGAAGGGGCCTGCAAATACCCGGGCGGCAGGCATGACCGCCGCGCCCTGCTCCTAAGGCTCACGACCAGGGAGCAAGCCCCGCTGTTCTTTACCGGCGCCCAGCTCGACGCCCTCTGCCGCTTTGCCCGCGATTTGGGTGAGACGGCGCTCATCACTTAGGAACTGTCACCAAAT
>DKSD01000023.1 GCA_002473165.1 Succinatimonas sp. UBA7265 | reverse complement strand
TGATCCATCCGCCGTAAAACACAGCAATATGCCTGTCAGGTACACGAGTTCAAAAATGCTGTCGGAGGATCCACCTTTGAACATGGCTCTGAGGAAGTTTACATACTCGTTTTCAAGTTCCCGGTCGTTATGGTGATCCCGGAAAATCGCGTCCCATTCATCGATGATCACGATAAATCTCTCACCGGTGCTGTCATGGATCTCCGAAAGGGCGCCGTAAAGCACTTCTTCCGAGGTGAATTTACCCGGAACTCTTTTTTAAGCTCGCCGATGATCTTGCGCTGGATAAAGCTGATTATTCCATTGGTGCCCTGGTTGAGCGCAATCATTTTCAAGGCATCAAACCAGATGACGTTATGCGCGTTGAGGTCTTGTTTAAAGCAGGGATCGGCCGCGACTCTGAGCTTTGCAAACAGCGGCGCGGAATCGCAGCCTTTTGAATAGAAGGCTACAAGCATGTCCGCGTTTACGGATTTGCCAAAGCGCCTGGGCCAGGCTGCGCAGATGTACTGTTCACGGGTGCCCAGTTTTTTGCTGAGTTTGGAGATCAGATCCGTCTTGTCGACAAAATCCGAGCGGATCATCAAAGCGAAGTTTCCGTTGCCCGGATTGACCATGATTGGCATTTTTCTGTGAGGCTGTCCTGCGGTTAATAGGGGCGCAATCCTGATGCGGATCAGGATTGCGCCGTTTCAGCGACTTCTCAGCCGGCGCTCATGCTCAGGAAGCTCTTAAGCTCGCTCTTTGAGAGATCGCCCAGCCACTTCTCGCCTTTTTGCACCGTGAGCTCGGCGATCTCCTTTTTGGATTTGATCATCTCGTTGATCTTCTCCTCAAAGGTGCCGGCGCAGATGAAGCGGTAGACTTCAACGTTTTTGTCCTGGCCGATGCGGTAGGCGCGATCCGTGGCCTGATCCTCGACGGCGGGGTTCCACCAGAGATCGTAGTGCACCACGGCCGCGGCCGCCGTGAGGTTCAGGCCGGTGCCCGCGGCTTTGAGCGAGAGCACCATGACGCGATCGCGCGGATCGTTCTGGAAGCGGTCGACCATCTCCTGGCGCTTTTTGACGCTGACGCCGCCGTGGATGAAGTCAGGAGCCGTTCCCAGGCGCTCGCCTATCCAGGAGACGAGCAGATCCCCCATCTCCCTGAACTGGGTGAACACGATGGCCTTGCGGCCGTTTTCGCAGAGCTCCTGCAACAGGTCAAGCAGGGCCTGCGCCTTGCCCGAGTGCGCGGGGCCTGAGATCCGCGGATCTTTTGAGAAGAGCTCCGGGGCGTCGCAGATCTGCTTGAGCCTTAGGATGAGCCTGAGCACCTGCGCGCTGCGCTCTATGGGGGTGAGCGTTTCGGTGACGCCCCGGAGCCCGTCGGTGACGAAGCTCTGGTACATGGCCGCCTGCTCCGGGGTGAGCTCGCAGAAGCGGTCGGCGCTCAGCTTGTCGGGCAGATCCGCGATGACGTTTTTGTCGGTCTTGAGGCGGCGCAGGATGAAGGGCGCCGTGACGTCGCGCAGCCTTCGCGCCGCTTCGGCGTCGCGCTCGCGCTCGATGGGCTGGGCGTAGCCGGCCGTGAAGGAGCCGAGCGTCCCGAAGAGCCCGGGGTTGACGAACTCCATAATGGCCCAGTAGTCGGCAAGGCGGTTCTCGACCGGGGTGCCGGTCATGGCGATGGCGGAATCGGCTTTAAGCGCGCACATGTCACGGAAGATCTGCGAGAGCGGGTTCTTGATATTCTGGGCCTCGTCGGCGACGGCGACGCGCCATTTAAGCTCTTTAATTTTGTCGATGTCCTGCCTGAGCGTGCCGTAGGTTGTAAGCAGCACCTGGGCTTTTTGCTTTAGCGAGCGCTCCGTGCCGTAATAGACGCTGACCGTGAGCTTGGGGGCAAAGCGTTTAATCTCGCGCTCCCAGTTGATGACGACGGAGGCGGGCACGGCTACGAGCGCGGGGTTTTCGTCAAGCTCGCCCGCCTCGCGCAGCGCCTCGAGCGCGGCGATGACCTGCACGGTCTTCCCAAGGCCCATGTCGTCGGCGATGACCGAGCCCATGCGGGCGCGCAGGTTGTGCATGAGCCAGGAGTAGCCGCGCTCCTGGTAGGGGCGCAGCGTGGCCGCGAGCCCCTCGGGGACTTTCGCAGGCGGGGTCCTGAGCTCTTTTTGAATCGCCTCTTTGATTTTCCCGTCCATGAAGACTTCGTCGCCTTCAAAGCTTCCCGAGAGCGCCGCCTCCAGCAGCTTAAGCCGCGAGGGGCGCTGGGCCTCGCCGCGCAGGCGTTTTATGATGGCGTCTATCTCGTCGGGGCTTGCGAACACGAAGTCGTTGCCAAAGCGCACGAGGTGCCCGGCGTGCTTTTCGAGCGCGGCGAACTGCTTCTCTGTGATCTCGCGCCCGCCCAGCGCGGCCTTCCAGTCAAAGCTGAGCAGCGCCGTCAGGCTCATGAGGCCGTTTCCGCCTTTGTAACTGCGGCCCAGCTTCAGGTTCGCGACGGCCCTGGGCCTTAAGATCCGGCGCATGGAGCGCGGCAGCACCACGAGGGCGCCGCTGAGCTTCAGCGCAGGCAGGATCTCAAAGAGCGCTTTTTGCAGCGCGTCCAGAGAGAGCTCGGCGTGATCGCTCTCCCCTGAGACAATGCCCGCGGCCTCAGGCAGCAGAGCTGCGATGCGGGCTGCCGCGGCGCGGCACTCGCCGCGCTTTTGCGCGCCCAGCCCTCCGACCTCGCCGTAGCTTAGGTAGCGGCCGTCGGCGCGGTCGATAAACCCCAGCGAGATCTCGGCGCAGGCCTTGTCGTCAGCCTCAGGCTGAGCATCGGGATCTGTCAGCCCGCCGCCGTCTTTTGCGGCCTTTTCCCCGGAAAGCTCCTCCTCAGGCGCCTGCCTGCCGCTTTCCCTTAGTTTCTCCTCGGCAGCGTCTATGCTGAGGTCCGGCTCAAACGAAGTTCCCAGGATGAGCACCGGGCGCATGCCTGTAAGCCCCAGGAACATGGGCGCCAGCCACTGGCCCAGCGAGCTGTCCATGCGCTGCATGGCGGCGTCGCTGAGATTCAGATTTTCCCAGTAGCTCAGCGTCATGAGCATGAGCTCAGGGGTGTTCGCAAGAGTGCGGTTCCAGACGCTCACCGCGAGGCCTAAATTCATCAAAAAGCCCTTGTGCACGAGATCGCTGATGAACAGCCCCAGGCACAGCGCGCCGAAACCGGCGTCGCTGAAAGCCGCGCCTTTAATCGCCAGTGATCTGCCCGGCACGAGCGCCGTGCCTAAGAGCAGTTTTTTGGCGAGCATGCCGATGCGCGCCGTGAGCGTGAGCACCTCATGCGAGAGCAGGCAGGGGATCCAGATCACGCACAGCTTTTCCGGGCTTAAACGCAGCGGGCAGGGCATGATCGCGTCGGCGAGCACGAGCTTGCGGGCGATCGAGCACAGCGCGTACAGCGCCTGTCCGGCAAGGCCTGAATCCTCTAGCACCTGAGCCGGGATTTTGCCGTTAAAGCAGCCTGAGATCAGGCTGTGCATCTCCGCAAAACCGGCATCGGACAAGGGAGAGGAGTAAGCCTTTCCTTTGAATTCGAGAACGAGATCCTGATATTTGGGCTGTTGCAGTTTTTCCTCGCTAAGCTTCAGGAAGTCAAGCATGAAAGCGTGCGCCTGGGCATCGGCGGTTTCACGGGTGATCCTGAAGATCGCATCGTGCGTGCCTGTGACGTACAGGCGGCCTTCGGCGGTGATCTCGGCAGGCCTTACAGTGAAATCCGGGAGACTTTTTACTTCAACATCCGATCTCACCATGGCCCTGACGCACTCGCGGGCGCAGTCCAGCGTTTTTAAGAGCGCGGCCTTGCAGTCATCTCCGGCATATCCCGAGGGCGAGGGCGCAAGCAGAGTGAAAGCCGAGTGCAACAGCCCTGAGGGCGCTTTGGCAAAGCTCACGCGGTTTAATTGGTGCAGCGCGTCCTCAGGCGTTTTGTCCCCGTCATCCTTGGCGTCAAGCTCGGGGTGGATCGTCAAAAGTTTTTCGGCTTTCATCCACGCGCTCGCCGCGCCGGAACCCGCGCCGAGCTTTTTGAGCTCTGCCTTGATGTCAAAGCCGCGCAGGGCAAAGAGCAGCCCCGGATCGCTTTCAATGCGCTGGGCGGTGCGGCGCAGCAGCGCTATCTCATGGCGGCATACCGAGCACTCGGAGCTCTCGCAGGTGCACTCCATGCTGTCGCCCGGATCATCGCCGCACATCAGCGGGATCCCGCGCTCCTGCAGCCTTTTGGCGAAGGCTTCGTCAAGAGTGCCGGTCTGCAGCTGCGCGAGCGCGTGCGGATCAGCCTTGAGCTCTGAAATCACGGCCTGCTGCTGCTCCTCTGAGAGGTCTGCAAGCGCGAGCCTGGCGATGTCGTATGATGAACTCCCGTGCCGGACCCACACTTCTGTGAGCCCCTGCTCGCTGAATTTGGCCTCACCGATGCGCGAGGCCTTGGAATCGCGCAGAAAACCGCCGATCGCGTCCTCGGCGAGGTTGACGATGAAACGGCGGGCAAAAGCCGTTTTCACAAAGCTTGCCGCCTGATCCGGTTTTGCCGCGCCCTTGCCGCGTTTTTTGGAGCTTTGCTCAGCCTCCTCAAACTCTTTGAGCGCCTGCTCATCGGGTTGTTGCAGCGTTAACGGGATGCTAAAGCCCAGATCTTTTTTAAGACTCATCCCGTGCCACTCCAGCAGCAGCGCCGGATTTTTCTCGAGCATTTCCGCGGCCTGCAAAAGGAGCGCCCCTTTTTCAGCGGAGTGTGAAAACCAGTCTTTGGAGTCGCAGCCTATTCGTTCGCCGTACTGGTACCAGAGCCTGAGATCCTGGGCTTCGGCGTATTCCCTGAAGCTGCGGTCGAGATAGCCGTGTTCCAGCGCTTTTTTAAGCCAGGGGCGTTTTTCAAAGAAATCTATGACCAGATCCTGATCGTCACGGCTAAACGGGGTGAAGTTCATATAAACGCGGCAGGTTTCTTTTTTTATTGTGGCAGGGCACACTAAACGGTGCTGGTTCGGCAGATAGCGCACCCGCCCGACGCTGCCCTTTTTTACGGCTTTGCGGGCCTCGTCATCAACCTTGCAGTAAGAGTATTCTTCTGCCTGTCTAAGCCATTCGGCGGTCCACCAGTTAGCGGCTTTTTTAAAGCCTGACTCATAATTTGAGAGCGCCTTTGCCTGGTATTTGTCGGTTTTTTTGGCAGGAGGCAGCATGCAGGGTTCCTCAGGCTCTTTGCCGTCAAGCCGCATGCGGATCTCTCCTAAAGGCATGCTTAAAACCGGCAGGCCGCGGCACTCAAAGAGCAGCCCGGGGATCTTGCCGATCTCCTGCCCGAGCCTGATGAGCGCGGCCAGGATCAGCGGATCGGAGTTCGCGCTCTCTGTTACGTCCTGTCCTCCGGATACGAGGCTGCCTGACATGAGCTTTGTGTGCAGATCGGCGGCGTGCTCTTTAAGATCGCTGTCAATGGCGCCGCGCGCCAGATCGTGCAGGATCTTGTAGTTGTCATCCAGAAGATCGGCAAAGGAGAGCGCCTGGCCGCAGGTAAAAGGCTTAAGGCTCAGGCTCAGCGTCTTTTTGCCGCCCTTGGGCAGGTGGCAGGTAACGCTTACCAGGCCCTTTCCCTCGGATTCAGGCGTGCCGATGCGTTTTAAAGAGAGCAGTTTTACCGCCTCGGCAAGCGGCGCCTGGTGCGGATCTTTTAAAAAGATCCCGACAAATTCACGGGCGATCGGATCATTGACGGCGATCCTAAGCAGCGCCTCGCCTGAGACGTATTTCGTGCCAAAAGGATCTTCATTTTGGAGATTGATCCCGCGCCATTTAAAAAGCAGCAGCGGATCAGCCGAAAGCAGCTGGGTCGCCTTGATGAGCACGGCGGTGGCGTACGAGCTTTCCGCGCCTTTTTCCCGGTCCTCGGCGTGATCGTATCCGTCAGGGAGCAGTTTTACCCCGCGGTCTTTTAGCTGCTGCTGCAAGGTGGCGCCGATCAGGCCTTCTTTGATTTGTTCCTCAAATTTCGGGCTTGAGTACATCAGGGCGCCGAGCATTTCACGGTCGTTTTTGTCAAACTGGGTAAAGTGCAGCGTGACGGTGTGTTTTTCGCCGAATTCATCGGTGATCTGGCAGCCGATGAGTTTCTTTCTGGGCGCAAAGACGAACTCGCCGACCCGGCCCTCGCGCAGCGCCGCTTTGGCCTCGCCTGCAAAATCGTCGTATGCCAAAAACCCGAAGCTGTTGAGCCACTGCTGCGCCCACTCGGCGCTGCCGGGCTCATCCGAGGCTAAAGCCGGGCGCTCCTCGGGCGCTTTGAGATCGTTAAGCTGCGGCTCCGGTTTGTAATCGTAGCTGTCATCGGGTTCACTGAAGAACGAATAATCGTCATCCCAGAGGCTGCTCCGTCTCTTGCGGGGTTTGGGCTTTTGTTTTTCAATCTTAGCCCTCCTGAGGTATCCGCAAAACGCCAGCGCATTAAACCCGCGCCAGCGCAGCATTTGCCTGGGATATTTTGAGAACACGGCTGCAAGCCTCAGCGCCAGCGCCGCGGCCTCCGGGGTGTTGCGATCCTGAAGTTCGTCCTGCGTGCCGTTTAAGAGCCCGGGGAGGATCCGCGAGAGCGAGGCGCACAGGGCATCGCTTAAGGTGTTCTCCTCGGCCAGGGCAAAGCATTCGGCCTTGTGGTAGCCAAAGAAAGTCTCAAGCCGCTCGCCGGTTTCGCGGCCGGAGTGGCCAAAATACAGCGCGAGGGCCAGATCCGGGCCGGAGTCGGTCTCGAGCACCGCAGTGACGTTCGTGCCCTTGCTCAGAGCGTCTTTTTCGATCTTGCTGATCCGGGGCGCAAGCTCGGCTGCCTCAATAAGATCAGTCACGGGCGACAGCACGTTCTCAAGCCAGGTCCGCACCCAGGGCTTTGCCGCAAAGCGGTTTATGATCTCGCGGTTTTCCGGGCTGAACCGGTCGACCTGAGGGCTTGCCTGCTCCGCAAGCGCAGGTGCCGGAAGATCTATTGACTCCCAGGGTGTTTTCCCTGAGGGCAGGGGCTTTACCGGCAGGCGGGGAATTGAAAGCTCGTCGTAGATCCTTAAGCCGCGCCAGGCGAACATCAGGGCGGGATCGCAGTTTACAAGCCAGGCCGCGCACAGCAGCGCCGCCGCCTCATAAAGGTGTTTTTCCGGATTCGGTACCCTGCTGAAGTCGGACAGCTCGTCATTTTTCGTAAGCTCAGGCGAGAAAAACTTATCGTAAAGCTTATCCCACAGCGCCATGTCCATGACGCCTTTGCGCAGAGCGTCGCAAGCCTTGGTATCTGCCAGAATTATTTGCAGGATCTTTTGTTTTTGCAGAGGGGAATGGCGCATACAGCGCAGTTTGGTGCACAGCAGGCTGCTTGCGTAGCAGTAAATCGGTCCTTTTCCGTTGGCAACTACGTTCGCAAAACCTTTCTCGGAGAGCAGGGCGTAAGCGGCGTTCAGCTCTTTGGCGCTGAAATAAGCAAGTTTGGATTCCGCCCATTTTTTGCTCCACCAGTTAGAAAGCAGCTTTGTGTATACGTAAGTTGTCATGTTCGCGCCTTGTTAATTTTGTAACCGGGGAGATATTTTAAGGGCAACCCCCCGCGGCGCTGATACGGACTGCCAATCCTGGCGTGTTGCTGATCACATTTTCGGCTATTCGCCATTAAAAGTGG
>DKSD01000026.1 GCA_002473165.1 Succinatimonas sp. UBA7265 | reverse complement strand
TCACATGGCGATCACGCTGTACGTTTACGCTTGGTAACGAGCTTTTTGAAGTTTAATTTATAGAACTCCCCTTAATGCTTTTATGAGGCGAATCCTATGAACAAGACCATTGCTGCCATCGCAGTTTCGGCCGCTTTCCTTTCCACTGCCGTTTTTGGCGCCAGCTTTAACCTGACGAACGGCACTTCTTCAACGATCAATTCTCTGTACGTTTCCTCGGCCAGCACCGAGTCCTGGGAGGAGGATCTCTTAGGCGGCCAGACCATCGGCTCAGGCGAGACCGTGCAGGTCACCGCCCCTGACTACAGCAAGTTCGATCTGATGGTCACCTCCACCGACGGCGGCGAGGAGATCTACTACGATTTCCCGGGCGGCGTTAGCTCCATCACCTTAAACGGCGGCGGCCAGGCTAACTATCAGTAACCTGCTTTAAACGATTCCGACAGGGGCTGTTGCAGTTATTTGCAGCAGCCTTTTTTGTGCACAGAACATCCCGGACTATAAAAACCCTGTGCGAACGCACGAAGTAATATGTCAGGATCTTTGATGGATTGTTCAGCAAAAAGAAGGCGGAGCGGCTGCTGCAACATGGAAGTCGCCGAGGAACCAGAAAAGAAAAGCTCCTGCTGTAATCTGCAAATTGTAGAGGAGCCGGAAGAAAAAGAAGGCCGCTGCGCGATGCGCAGAAGTAAAGGAGGTAATGGTTACATGTCCAACAAATCGCTGTGTGTTCCTGTGCGCGAGGCAGTCAGTACGAGTGCGTCGCCGTCCGCATGGTAAATCAGCAGCCAATCTGGTTGGATGTGGCATTCGCGGAATTTGTTGTATTTGCCGGAAAGCTGGTGGTCGTGATATTTTTCGTCGAGCGGTTCTTCGCGTTGCAACGTATCGAGGACGATTTCGAGCAACTGCATATTGAGGCCGCGGCGCTTGCATCGCTTGTAGTCGCGGCGGAATTTTGCCGTGGGGAAGAGCTTCAGCATTCTTCGTCCTTCATCTCCTGATCGAGTTCTTGGAAAAGTTCGGCGGCGGAGGTATACGATTTTGCTTTTACCTTTCCTGATGCGATGTCAAGAGATTCCTGCATCGCCGCTTCCGTCTCGCGGTTGAAGCGCGGCAGCCGCGACGTGAACGGCAGGCCGCCGACGAGCAGGGATTGTGAGATGAACATATTGACCGCTTGAGGCAGCGTCATGCCGAGGGCATTGAACAACTGTTCTGCATTCGCTTTCTTTTGCGCTTCCATCCGCATATTGAAGTTCGCTGTTTTAAGTGTCATGGAAATCACGCTCCTTTGTGTTTATGTTACGATGAGAACAGACGAATGCAAGCAAATGTTTTACTTTTCTCTGCACAAAGGGGACTGTTGCAGTTATTGCAGCAGCTTCTTTTTTATGGGCGGCGGTCGTGTTTTTAAACGGACCTGCGCAGTGCTCTCCGTACATTCCCTGACCCTCGCTTTGACGCGGCCGCTTTTTGCTTCAAAACTTCCTGATTTGCAGGAGCTGCGGACGGTTTTTCCTAAAACGTTTGCACAAATCCTGACTAAAAATGTGAATGGCGTTAAGAAATCAGATCAATTTACGTGAGTTCTGCGCGCGCTTTCCTATAATCTTTTTAACAACACAAACTCAAAGGAGCTTTATTACCATGAAGAAAATGAAAGTTGCCGTTGTCGCCGCCGCCGTTATGGCTGTCACCGCGATCGCTTCCACCGCCAATGCCAAAGCCAAAGATGTGTGGAAGATGGCTTTTAACCAGCCTGAAGGCCACCCTGAGATGGTCGCCGTTCAGGAGTTCTCCAAGAAACTGGAGAAAGCCACTGACGGCAAATACGCCATTGAAGTGTTCCCTAACGAGCTGTTAGGCTCCCAGAAAGAGACCATCGAGATGGTGCAGAACGGCTCCATTCCGTTCTCGATCGTCGCCGGTTCCCTGCTGGAGAACTGGAGCCCTGATTTCGCCGTGCTGAACCTCCCTTATGTGTTCAAGGACTACAAACACCTGCAGCGCGTCGTCAAGGACAAGAGCGTTGTCGGCGATCTGTTCAAGTCCATTGAGCCGCAGGGCATCACCGTGCTGTGCGCCCTCTATTCAGGCACCCGCAACGTCTACACCAAGAGCAAGGAAGTCAGAACCCCTGCCGACCTCAAGGGCCTGAAGATCCGCGTCATGCAGTCTGACACCATGGTGAAGATGCTCAACTACATGGGCGGCACCGGCACTCCTATGGGCCAGGCTGAGGTTTACACCGCCATCCAGACCGGCGTGCTCGACGGCGCTGAGAACAACGAAGTTACTTACTACGCCTTAAAGCAGCAGGAAGTCGCTCCTATCTACAACCTGACCGGCCACCTGATGATGCCGGACTACATCGTCACGAACACCAAGTTCTTCAACAGCCTGCCTGCTGATGTCAAAGACTTCTTCGCCAAGAACATCGACAGCCTGGTTGATGACGAGTTCGAGCGCTTCCAGGGCCAGGTCTCCAAGTCCCTTGAGGCCGCCAAGAAGGAAGGCACCAAGGTGATCGAGGCCGACAAGGACGCCTTCAAGAAGGCTGTCGAGCCGCTGCTCAACGAGAAGGTTCAGACCCCGAGCCAGAAGGCCCTTTACGAGGCCATTCAGAAGTCTCGCGACGCCAAATAAGCAGATCAGCAACCTGACATTTTGTTAAATTGATCTGATCACTTTTAAGGGGGCTACGCTTGCAGCCCCCTTTGATTGTCTGAAGGAGAAAGTCTTTTTATGAGCACCATGTTTGCGGTCAAGGGGATCATGGACAGGATCTTAAAGTTCCTGTGCATTTTCTTCTGCGGCCTGATGGTCATCCTGGTCACGTACCAGGTTTTGGCCCGTTTCGTTCTCAGGGATCCCTCGGCCGTGTCCGAGGAAGCCGCCCGTATCTGCTTTGTGTGGATGGGCCTGTTTGCGTCGGCGCTGCTTTACGGCGAGAAAGGCCACATGAACATCAGCTTCCTTCCCGAGAAATTAGGCCCGGTCAAAGGGCAGTACCTCGTGATCTTAAGCGAGATCTGCACGTTCATCATGGCGCTGTGGGTGCTGGTGATGGGCGGCTGGGTGATCACTGAGAACGCCATGGGCCAGACGAACTCCGCCATGACCTGGCTGAGAGTCGGCGTCATTTATTCCGTGATCCCTATTTCCGGCGTCTTTGTCGTTTACTACGCGATCTGCAACATCGTGCAGGCGGTCAGCAAACTCAGATCTGCCAAAAACGGCACTGCTAATTGAGGAATAAACCATGCTGACTACATCGATTATCGTTTACCTTCTGGTTTTAACCCCGATCCTGCTGGTGCTGGGCGTGCCGATCGGCACTTCGATCTGCTTAGGCTCCACGCTGTCGATCCTTTCGATCTTAGGGCCTGACACCGCTCCGCTTAACGCGGCCAACCGTATCTTCGCGGGCATGAACTCATTCGCGCTGCTGGCCATTCCGTTCTTCGTGCTCGCCGGCAACATCATGAACACCGGCGGCATCGCGGCCAAACTCATCAATCTGGCCAAGGTCTGCATTGGTTTCATCCCGGGCGCCCTGATGCACACGAACATCGTCGCCAACATGCTGTTCGGCGCCATCTCAGGTTCCGGCGTGGCCGCGGCCGCCGCCATCGGCTCCGTGATCCTCCCGGGCGAGGAGAAAGACGGCTATGAGCCGCGCCTCTCCGCCGTTGTGAATATTGCCTCCGCCCCTGCCGGCATGATCATTCCGCCGTCTAACATCTTCATTATTTACTCGCTGGCATCAGGCGGCGTCTCCGTCGCCGCGCTGTTCGTGGCAGGCTACATCCCGGGCATCCTCTGGGGTCTGGCGGTCATGGCCGTCGCCGCGTTCTTTGCCTGGAAGATGCACTACAAGCAGGCCATCATCCACGGCTGGGGACTGAGGTTTAAGATCGTCATCGACTCCATCCCGGCGCTGTTCCTGATCTTCCTCATCATCGGCGGCATTATCTCCGGCATCTTCACCCCGACCGAAGCCTCGTGTGTGGCGGTCGTCTACGCGGCCCTGGTGTCGTTCCTCTATCGCACGCTGCACTGGCGCGATGTGCCGGCCATGCTGCTTGAGACTGCCAAGACCACCGGCCTCATCGTCTTCCTCATAGGCGTATCCGCGATCTTAGGTTGGGTGCTGGCTTACGCCAAACTGCCGAACCTCATCGCTCAGGCCCTGTTGTCGTTCTCCGACTCGACCGCGGTGATCATGATCGGCATGATGGTCATCATACTGCTCGTCGGCTGCGTGATGGATCCGGCCCCCGCAGTGCTGATCTTCACCCCGATCTTCCTGCCGGTAGCCATGAGGCTGGGCATCAGCCCGGTGCACTTCGGCGTGATGATGGTGTTCAACCTCTCCATAGGCGCCATTACGCCGCCGGTAGGGCCGATCCTCTTCACCGGCTGCCGTATCGCCCATCAGAGCATCGACGCGGTGTTCACGAGAATGCTGCCGTTCTTTGCAGCCCTGATCGCGGTGCTGATCCTCGTCACCCTAATCCCGTCGCTGTCCATGGCGTTGCCTACTTGGGCAGGGCTCGTGCACTGAGCAGGGATCGCTCAAATTCCTCAAAGGGCCTCTTAGGAGGCCCTTTTTCGATCCCCAAAATCTCCTTGCGCGTTTGGTGACATTTTTCCGTGAACGTTTTTGGATCCAAGATGCGATAAGCGCTGTAAGCCTGATTGCTAAGCGTATTATGAACAGGCACTTATCTATGAAACCGTTTGCGTTAAAGCTGATTTTCTGCTATTCTCTGCCGGTTGCAAAAATTTGCCGGTTTTTGCAAAGGACCCCCGCTGCGCCGCGCCATGCGAAAAACTTGTTCACCGCGCGGCGCAGCGGCTTCTTTTTCTCTATGATTAAAACAGGGACAGGCGCAGGCAGGTTCATCAATCCCCTGACGGATGTAGGTTTCAAGCGGATCTTCGGGCAGGAGGACACAAAAGATCTGCTGTCGGATTTCCTCAACAGCCTCTTTGACACCAAAGAGGGCGAGAGGATCACCGTGGAGAGCTACATCGACAAGGAGCAGATCCCGGACGACACTGAAAGCGGACGGGTGATCATCTTTGACGTTTACTGCCGCACCGAAGACGGCAGGCGGTTTATCGTCGAGATGCAAAACGGCAGATCAGAGAACTTCCGGGACCGCTGTCTGTTCTACGCGACGCGCGCCTTGGGCTCTAAGGGCGTGAAAGGGGATGAGTGGAACTATGCGCTTGAGCCGCTGTGCCTCATAGCGCTCATGAACTTTGACGCCAAATTCGCAGGCGACAGGTTCATGTCCTGCTACAGCGTGCGCGGCGATGAGCGCGGGGATCTGCTTTCTGACAAGCTGCGGTTTGTGTTTTTGCAGCTTACAAAGTTTAAAAAGCGGAGCCCTGAGGAGTGCGCTACCAATTTTGAGCGCTGGATATACCTTCTGAAACATATGCCGGAGATGAAAGAGATGTTATGGGAACAGTCAAACCCCGCATTCGGCAGGCTGGCGTCGGTTGCGGATCTGGACAAAATGTCGGAATCGGAGCGGGTGGCCTACGACCGCTCCTTAAAACGCATGTATGACTATTCATCAGTGTTGCGCGAGACCGAGCGCGAAAGTCATGAGGAAGGCCGTGAGGAAGGTCATGAGGAAGGCGTTGAAGACGGNNGGAGAAAAAAAGAACGTCTGAGAATCGCTCGGAACATGCTCGCGAAGGGGAAGTCCGAGGAAGAGATCCGCGAGATGATCGGCCTGACTGACGAAGAACTGGCTGAGGCTCGCATCAAACAGTGATCGGACAGGACAAATCCCATGAACAGCCCGCACGGACAGCCAAAGAGCTGTGGGCGCGGGCCAGGCCTGATCTTGACAGCGGCAGGTGCGAGACCTGGGCTGAATATACGGCACTGTCCGAGGACGAGCGCGTCGCCTATGACCGCATGCTCAAGCGCCTGTGGGATTATCCTTCGGTGTTGCGCGAAACCCGGCGCGAAAACTTAGAGGAAGGCGAGAAAATAGGCAGGGAAGAAGGCAGGGAAGAAGAACGTCTGAGAATCGCACGGAACATGCTCGCGAAGGGGAAGTCCGAGGAAGAGGTCCGCGAGATGATCGGCCTGACTGACGAAGAGCTGGCAGAGGCCCGCATCAAACAGTGACCGGGCAGGAAAAATCCCCTGATCAGCCCGCGCGGACAGCCAAAGAGCTGTGGGCGCGGGTGAGGCCAGATCTTGACAGCGGCAGGCGCGAGGCCAAAAAAGAAGAACGCCTGAGAATCGCACGGAACCTGCTCGCGGCAGGCATGTCCGAGGAAGAGATCCGCAAATTCACTCGCATAACCGCAGAAGATCTGGAAGAACTCCGCAAGGCAGAGCTAAACTGACCGCCATCTGAGGGCGCTGCCGCCCGCTTATCTTTCCCCTGTTTGTCTGCCGTTTCTCAAGGGCGATCTGAACGCCCGCGCTTGGTCTTCGTGTTGACCGGCGTCTTCATTTGTTTCCAGCTCTGCTGAGCCGCTTGCATTTACCGGTTTGTGATCCAGCCAAATTCTGCTAAGGGCACTTAACCTTCATTTAACACAACTGCGAAAAGTGTATGTATATCAGGACGTAAAACTTACATAAAAAAGAAAAAATCTTTATAATCCTGAGCGTCTTATGTAAAGACGCAATTTTTAAGCCGTGGCAGGGGCAGGGTATGAACCGCAAAGAGCTCAGGATCATTTTCAAAAACTTTTTCTACGGCATACTCACCGCGGCGATCGTCGCCGGATGCTGGCTCTCCTGCTATGCGCAGGTAAAAGCAGGCCTGGATGTCACTGAGTCGCTCGTCGAATGGGTGCAGGAGGCACTGCTTCTCCTGACTGCGGGCACGTTTTATCTTATGGCAAGGCGGGATCGCTCAGAGCGCGGCGGCCTGGTCCTCATGGGTTCGCTTTTTGCCGCCATGCTTATCCGGGAGAACGATCGCCTGCTTAATGTCGGTGAGATGCCGGTTTGGGAGGCGCTGCTGGCGGTGTCGCTGCTCGTTTTGGCTCTTTGGGAGCGCGGGCGCGGCCCTGAGATCTTAAAAGGGCTTGCCGCCTTTTGCCGCAGCGGCGCCAGCCCGGTGATGATCACCGGGCTGGCCTTGCTGCTGGTTGGATCGCGCCTGTTCGGCTCTCATCTTATCTGGCAGTATGTCGTGTCGGATGACAACACGCATTACGCGGTGCGGCGGCTTACCGAGGAATCGCTGGAGCTGGTCTCCTATTGCGTGTGCTGGATCGGGGCGCGGATCTACTCAAGGGAGCGCCGCGGGCTTAATGCGGTGTGAGAAAACAGCGGGGCGGCCTTGAGGCCGCCCCGCTGCTTTTACATCTTTTACCATTTAGGCTTTTTGAGCGCTTCGGCGTAAAGATCTTCGTACTTCTTGCACGAATCCTTCCAGGAGAAGCGCACGCTCATGGCGTTGTGCTTTAAGCGCTCCATCTCGCCGGGATCCTCAAGGTAGAGGATAAGCGTGCGGCGCAGCGTGGAGAGCAGTTCTTCTGAGGAGGCTTCGGTGAACACGAAGCCGTCGCCGTGCTCGCGATCGCGATCGTAGTCGA
This sequence comes from Succinatimonas sp. UBA7265, assembly GCA_002473165.1. Taxonomy (GTDB): domain Bacteria; phylum Pseudomonadota; class Gammaproteobacteria; order Enterobacterales; family Succinivibrionaceae; genus Succinivibrio. Next base: position 10,514 of record DKSD01000026.1, on the reverse strand, counting down.
TGACAGTGTCGCGCAGGCCGCCTACCGCGCGCACGATGGGCAGCGTGCCGTAGGCAAGCGAGTAGATCTGGTTGAGGCCGCAAGGCTCAAAGATCGACGGCATGAGGAAGAAATCCGCGGCCGCCTCGATCTGGTGGGCCAGCACGTTGTCATAGACGGGCGAGAAGATCATCTTGCCCTTGTGCCGCGCGGCGATCTCCTCCATCTGTACCTGCAGGTTCGGGTCACCGGTGCCTTCTATGACTAACTGCACTTTGTGCTCTAAGAAACGATTGAGGATCGGGATGAGCAGGCCGATGCCTTTCTGATCGGTGAGCCTGGCAACCATGCCGTACATCGGGGTGTCGCCCATCTCCAGCCCGAGCTTGCGCTGCAGCAGGTATTTGCCCAGGAGCTTCTCCTCCATGGATTCTATGCTGTAGCGGATGCGCAGCATCTTGTCGGTGGCAGGATCCCAGTCGGAGTAGTCGCAGCCGTTGACGATCCCGGAGAGATCGAGGCGGCGGGCCAGGTAGTTGTTGGCCATGCCGTGGCCGCCTAAGTAGGTGGTGAGCTCGTAGGCGTAGCCCGGGGATACCGTGTTGATCTTGTCGGCGTAAAACACGCCGCATTTTAAGAAATTGATATATGACCCCTGATAGATCATAGAGTTCTGCACCTGGCGGATCTCCGGGACGATATAGATCTGCCCCTGATCGAACACGCCCTGGAAGGCGCCGTTGTGCACGGTGAGCACGGAGCGCGTCGTCTCAAAGAAAGGATCGGCGGCGTATTTGATCCTCAGGATCATCGGGGCAGTGCCGGTGTGCCAGTCATTGCAGTGCAGTATGTCGGGGCGGAAGCCCAAATCGCGGGCGGCCTCTATGGCCGCGGCCGAGAAGAACGCGTAGCGGGTGCCGTTGTCCCAGTAGGCCTGGTTGTTGTCGCCGTACATCGAGGTGCGATCGAAGAATCTCGGGCAGTCTATGAGCCAGACCTCGACATTGCCGAGCACGCTGCGGCGCACTTTGTAGGGGATGCGCAGCTGCTCGTCGTTCTGATCGCGGTTGAGCACTCCTTCGCGGATCACCTCGAGTTTGTCCCAGCCCTTGATGGTGCCGTAGCAGGGGATGACCAGGCGCACGTCGTTGCCGTCAGCCTTAAGCTGCTGCGGCAGCGCCTTGGCAACATCGGCAAGCCCGCCTGATTTTATAAGACCTGCCGCCTCTGAGGCCAGAAAGAGGATCTTCATATCATGTAGCGGCGCACAGCGCCCTCCGTCTGATGCTGAATTTACAGCTGAAAGTTCAGTTTCATCATAGCGCAGCGCCAAAAGACGGGGCAAACATCGTGATAAAACTGTGGGGGCTGGGTCTAAAAAAACAGTCAGGGGCGGATTTTTTGTGAGTGAGCTCAGCAGAAAAAGGTCATTATTGTGCGCATTTGCTGATAAAAGGCGCTCTGCCCGGCAATATCCCGGGGTTGTTTCCTTATGATGAAATTCCACAGAAAGAATTTTTAGGATCTCGCTTGACGATTATCCTGTAATATCGCGTTTTATAAGCATTTTATTCAGGCATGCTGAGAGGGTTGCATATCTTGGTTTCTTATATGCAGGGTGCGCATGATCTGCCGCCTGAGCTTTTATGTCAGCTTTGATTTAACAGCAAAAAATTAAAAAAGTTCAGCCTGGGCGGATTAAGCCCTGTTACAATAAATCTGAAGTTTCACCCAGGGGCTGCTCCCCGGGACCGACATACAGGGGATGCCACGGAGGCACAGATGGAAAAAATCGCTTTTTTCGGAACCCATTCCTACGATCGCAGCATGTTTGCCGAGATCAATGAAAAGCAGAAATTCGGTTTTGAACTCATCAATCACCGCAGCTTTCTGGACGAGCACAACGCGGTCATGACCATGGGCGCCAAGGCCGTGTGCATCTTCGTGAACGACACGGCCGACCGCAAGGTGCTCGAGCTCTTAAAAGCGCAGGGCGTGGAGCTGCTGGCGCTGCGCTGCGCCGGCTTTAACAACGTTGATCTGGCCGCCGCGCGCGACAACGGGATCCGCGTAGTGCGTGTCCCGGCCTATTCGCCCCACGCCATCGCCGAGCACGTTGTGGCGCTGATCATGACGTTAAACCGCCGCACGAACCGCGCCTATGTGCGCGTGCGCGACGGCAACTTCAGCTTAAACGGGCTCATGGGCTTTGACATGTACGGCAAGACTGTCGGCGTTGTCGGCACCGGCAGGATCGCCCGCTGCCTCATCTCCATCTTAAAAGGCTTTGGCATGAACATCCTGGCCTATGACATCTACCCGGATCAGGAGTACGCCAAAAAAGAGGGGATCCGCTATGTGGAGCTCGAGGAACTCTTTGCCGAGTCCGACATCATCTCCTTAAACTGCCCGCTGACCCCGCAGAACCGCCACCTCATCAACCGCGATTCCATCGCCAAGATGAAGACGGGCGTCATGATCATCAACACCGGCCGCGGGCCGCTGATCTCAACTGAGGATCTCATCGAGGGCCTGCGTTCGGGCAAGATCGGCTATGCCGGCCTTGACGTCTACGAGGAGGAGCGCAATTACTTCTACCAGGACAAGTCAGGCAGCATCATCACCGATGACAATCTCGCCCGCCTGCTCTCCTACTCAAACGTCGTCGTGACGTCGCACCAGGCCTTCTTCACGCGCGAGGCCATGACGAACATCGCGCTCACCACGCTGCAAAACTGCGCGGACTTCTTTGCAGGCAAAGAGCTTAAAAACGAGGTCAAGCCCCAGTAACCGGAGCTTTTACGAAAAAGGCCGCGGTTTAAAGCCGCGGCCTTTTTTGCCCTCGCTCAGAGAGGATCGCTGGCGCGGTACACGAGGTAGCGGGTGTTCTTTTTTAAGCACTCCACGCTCTTAAAGCTCTCTTTTAAGAATTTCTCGTAGCCTAAGAAAGTGTTTCCCACCAGGTACAGCGCCCCGCCTGCGCGCAGGTGCGCCCCGGCTTCTTTGATCATGTTTAAGGCGCCCTGGCGCTCGACGCCCAGCCCCTGGTGGAACGGCGGGTTCACGGCGATGAGATCGTATTTGCCGCCAAAAGAGAGCATGTCGGCGGCGCGCACTTGCAGTTTCACGCCGTTGAGCGCGGCGTTTTTCCCGGTGAGCGCCAAAGCGGCGGCGCTGATGTCGCTGGACACCACCTCGGCGGCGCCGAGCTTTTTGAGCGTGATCCCGACGACGCCGCAGCCGCAGCCTAAATCTAGCGCGCTCGCGGGCTTTGTATCTTTTAAGCACTCAAGCAGCATCGCCGTGCCCGGATCGATCCTGCCCCCGGAGAACACGGCCTCATCCTGGGCGAGCGTGAGCGTCTGTCCGCCGAGATCGCACTCGATGTTCTCCATGGGCTGATATTCGGGGATCGGTTTTGCAAGCTTTACGGCAAAGAGCGTCGACTTGCGGCGGGAGTCCTCTTTGTAAGGCTCGCCAAAAGGCGCGAGCAGCGTGCCGGCGCTGCGGCCGCCTGCGGTGTTCTCGCCGCAGGCTAAGATGAGTTTGTCGCCTGTGAGCTTACGGGAGAGCAGCTTTAGGCACTTTGCGCTCTGGGCTTTGCTCTTGTCGAGCATCAGCAGCAGCGTGTCGGCCTCCTCAAGCTCGCCTGCGGCATGCTCTGCGGTGTCAAAGAACACCGTGGCGCCTTTATAATCGACGCGCGCCCTTGCCGCATCGCCGATCTCCTGTCCCACGGCGGCCGCCATCTTGCGGGCGGTGAGCAGGCTGTCGGTGACTATCTGCACCTTGGCTGCAAAAAGGGCCAGCTTTATGAGGCGTTCGTCGGCGACGCCGCCTGCGATGATGAGGCTGCGGCCATTGAAAAATCCTTCGTCTGCGCGGCGCTCGAGCAGTTCATAGGCAAGTGTCTGCATCAGTTTTGCTCCTCTGAGTTCTCCTGCGGCTTTGCCTTTAAAGCCCGGGCCAGGGTTACATAAGCCTCGACGCTGAGATCCTCGGCGCGCAGGCGATCGTTTACTTTAAGCTCCGAAAGCTCCCGGGCGTCAAAGAGTCTGCCCAGCGCGTTGCGCAGCGTCTTGCGGCGCGCGGAGAACGCCGTTGTCGTTACAGTGTTGAGATAGGGGGTGAGGGCGCGCGCCTCGTCGTCAAGGCCGCGCGGGATGAGCCTGACCACGGCCGATGTCACCTTGGGGCGGGGCACGAAGGCGGTGTTTGGCACCTCAAGCATCGGGATGATTTTGGCGTGGTACTGCGCCATGACAGTCAGGCGCCCGAAATCCTTCGAGCCCGGGGCGGCGCACAGGCGTTCTACCACTTCCTTTTGCAGCATGAAGTGCATGTCGGCTATGCCTTTTTGCCCGAGCAGGTGAAAGATGATGGGCGAGGTGATGTTGTAGGGGAGGTTGCCGAACACGCGCAGCTCCCCGGCGCCCGGCAGCGCCTCGTAGTCAACTTTGAGCGCGTCGCCCTCTATGAGCGTCAGGCCTTTTAAGAAAGGATCATGCCTGAGCATTTCCGCGAGATCGCGGTCGAGTTCGATGGCGGTGAGCGCGCCGGCGCGCTCAAGCACCGGGCGGGTCAGCGCGGCGTGCCCCGGGCCGATCTCCACAAGGTGCTGTCCGGGCCTGGGATCGATGGCGTCAACGATTTTGGCGATGATGTAATCATCGCGCAGGAAGTTTTGGCCGAAGCGTTTGCGGGCCCTAAGATGCGGCGGCGGCAGAGCCATGCTCTCTCCTTCTTAAAAAGCAGGCGCCTTGCGGCGCCCGGTGATCATTTGGCGCTGTGTTCGAGATTCACCCCGGCGCTTAACAGCTCCGGATCGGTGATGTGCACGTAGGCGCTGTCGCGCAGCGAGCGCTCCCACAGCCCGGCCTGCTCTTCAAAAGCGCGCTCGAACAAAATGCTGCGGGCGCGGCTGCGGTAGGCTTCGTCGGAGCTGGCGTCCGTTTTGACATCTTTTAGCAGTATGAGGTGCCAGCCGTAAGAGGAGCGCACCGGATCGGAGATCTGGCCGGGCTTGAGCTCAACCAGGGCCTGGGCAAAACCCGGATCAAAGATGCCGGGATCCTGGTAGCCCAGATCGCCGCCCTTGGAAGCCGTGCCCTGATCCTCGGAGTACTTGCGCGCCGCATTGGCAAAAGAGATCTCGCCGCGCTCTATCTGCGAGCGCAGATCCAAAAGCTCTTCTTTGGCCTTGTCATCCGAGAGGATGACAGAGGTCTTAAGCAGGATGTGGGCCGAGTCGTAAGTCTTGATGGGCTCGACGGCATCGTGGGAGACGTCAAAGAGCTTGATAAAGTGCAGCCCCACCGGCGAGCGGATCGGCCCGATGACATCGCCGGGTTTGGCTTTGATCAGGGCCGGGACGAAGGGCAGCGGCACGCGCATCTCGGGCACATAGCCTAAATCGCCGTTTTGCGAGCCTGAGCCGTAGCGAGCGGCCACGGCGGCCAGCGGCGTGCCGCCTTTTAAGGCCGCGGCGGCCTCGCGGGCCTGCGCCTGGGCGCGGTTGTACTCAGCCTCGGTGGGGGCCGAGGACAGCGGGATCACGACCTGGCCGATGTGGTAGCGCGGCTCGATGCTGCCGCGCTGCTTTAGCTGTTTTGCCAGAGAATCGATCTCGGAGTCTGAGATGTGCACGCGCGAGCCGATGCTCTCGCGGCGCATCTGCTCCACGAGCATTTCTGATTTGAAAGCTTCAAGTTTGCGCGCGTCGCTCTGTCCCGGGGCAAAAGAGTTCAGGATCTGCTCGCGCGACGAGCCGCTCTTGGCGGCCATCTTGTTTAAGGCGTCATCGGCCTGCATGTCCGTCATGGTGATGCCGCGGGCTTTGGCCAGCTGGTTTACGAGCGAGGTCGTGATCAGGTGCTCCATGGCGGCCTTGCGGGCGTCAATCTCGTTTAACTGCACCTTCTGGCGGGCGGCGTTGCTGATCACGCGCGCCGTGGCTTCGTTGAGCTCGCTTTGAAGGATGATGTCGTTGTTGACGACAGCGGCGCTCTGATCGAGCACCTGGGCGGCGAAGGCGCCCGAGGCGAGGACTGAGGAGCACACGGCCGCCGCGGCCGCGATCCTGAGCGCTGATTTAAATCCCATTGCTTGTGTCTCCTGTAGCTCCTGCGTGTCAGCGGTTGAGGTTGGTCGGATCCGCAAACGGCAGGTAATGCGTGTCCACGGACGTCGGGTTGACGACGCCGTCGACGGTAAAGGTGTAAAAGCCCTTGAGCTCAAACTGCAAGCCCGCGACTTTCTCGGTGACATGGCCGCCTTTTGTCCAGTCCATCTTTGTGTAGTCGTCAAAGACGAAAGCTATGGACCAGCAGCAGTCCTCGTATTTGAGCGAGGCCTTGCGGTTGATGTCGTAGCCCACATCGAGATCGCGGTAGGCCGCGGCCGTGAAGCGCCAGTCGCGACCCAGCGGCACGGACAGCCCGACGCCTATCTGGCGGATGTCGGCTGTCCTGCGCTTTTCAAAATCGTAGTTCTCGTCGCGCAGGAAACGGTAGTTCACGTTGACGCGGGTGCCGCCGCTGTTGTAGGCGAGCGAGGCGTTGTAGCTCTTAAATTCGCTGCTCTCGGTGTTGTAGGCAAAGCCCGAGTGGATGTTTACCACGTCCCAGGGGTTGGCGTCGAGGCTGCCGGTGAGCAGCGAGCGCGGGTATTTCGAGTGCGCCTCGGAATTGTTGAGCGTCACGCGCGAGGGCACGAAAGAGTAGGTCTGCGCCGCCATCACCCTGAGCACTTCGCGATCGTGGGGATCGAGGATCCGCGACGTCACGCCGGCGGTCACGGCGTTGACGTCGGCGATGCGGTCTATGCCGCTGAAGCGCCGGTAGGAGAACAGCGAGTAGTAGTCATCCAGGTGATCGGTCGTGTCGTATATGGCGATGTTGCGCTGATCGCGGTAGGGCACGTACTGGTACATGATCTCAGGCTCTAAAGTCTCGGTGTGGCGCATGTCGAGCATCTTGCGCTCAAAGGACATGCGACCGCGCATCTCGAGCTCATAGAGGAAGCGGGTGCGGCTTTTATCGAGATCGTTAAAGCCGAAATAGCTGTGGTAGACCTGGGGCAGGTGATCAAGGCTGCCCTGGTGGTAATGCGTCACGAACAGCCTGCCGCCGGCGTCGAGCGTCGCGCCGCGCTGATCGAAGAGGTGGTACTCAAAGTGCGGCTCAAAGTGGGCGCGCACGGTCTGCTTTTCCGAGTAATCGTCAAAAGGCTCGAGCGTGAAGCGGGTCGTCTCGCCGTAGACGCTCAAAGCAGCCCTCCCTGACGTGCCGCCCCAGTCGCCTGAGAGCTTTGGCAGCATCGCGAACGGGCGGGCGCGGAACACGCCGGCGTACTCAGGCAGCAGCGACTGGTAGCGGCGCAGCTCGGCGCGCAGGCGGTAGCTGGGCTTGGCGTAAGTGGCTGACAGCGTCTGCGTGAGGTGATCGTCCGTGATCGCCCCGCCCTCGCCTAAATCCGAGAGGTAGTTGTAATCCTCAGGGCGCACGCGCTGGTAGCTCATGCCAAGCACCAGATCGTTGTCCATGAGCGTCATGGAGTTCGTCCAGTTGAGGAACCAGCGCTTGTGATCCGAGGTGCGATCGTAAGGAGTCCAGTGCGTGTCGTTTGGCAGGTAGTTGAAGAAGATCTGCCCTGAGAGATTTTTAAGCGGCAGGTAGCGGAACTGCGTCGTGAACTGCCAGCGGCGTTCGCCTTTCCACGCCGGGGTGAACGTCAGATCGTAGTTGGGCGCGAGATTGAAATAGATGGGCTGGGAGTACCGGAAATGCTCGGTGCCGATGCTGAACGCCGGATAGAGCAGGCCGGTCTTGCGCTCGTTCGTGATCGGGAAGTTCACATAGGGCATGTAGTACACCGGCACGGGCCCGAGCCACACCGTGGGGTTCCAGGCCTCTCCGAATGACTTGTTGCGGTCGATCTCGACGGTGGTGGCGTGCAGCGTCCACACCGAGGAGTCGGCAGGGCAGGTCGTGAGCACAGCGTCCTTGTAGGTCTGCAGCCTTTTGGCGCTGTCGACGTGCTGCTCGACCGCCGTGCCGCGCAGCATGGAGCCGTTGAACTGGAAGCGGGTGTTCTTTAAGTCGACCTCGCGGCTGTCTATGCCGTAGACGCCGTCTTCATCGGTGTGCACCGTGTACTCGCCGCTGTGCATCACGGACTTGCCGCTTACGGTGAAATTGCGGGACTTGTCATCGTAGCGGGCCTTGTCGGTGTTGATCACGCGATCGGCCTGGGTGATGACGACGCGCCCGGTGTAGGTCAGATCGTTGCTCTTGTCTGCAAGATCGCCCTGCATTTTGTCAGCCTCGACCGTCACCGGGGTCGTGTTGGTGTCCGCTTTCTGATCAGGGGCGTAGGAAGGCACGCCTGAGTAGCAGGTGAGATCGCGCTGGGCTATGGGCAGCACCGGCGAGGGGCGGATGACGCGGGTGTTCATCAGCTGCACGGTGCGCGCGGCGAACGTCGAGCTGTCGGCAAGGCGGCGGTTCTCAAGGTACCGGGCTGAGCCTTTCGTCGCCATGATCTTAAGCGTGCGATCGGTAAACGCCGTGACTTTGTCAGCGCGCGTCGGCGCCTGGTTTTGCACCTTGGTGGTGACGATCCTGTAGGAGGCGGCGCCTGCCTGATCACAGGCCAGCGTTACGGCCGCCGCCAGCGCCGCGACGGCGCAGCGGCGCAGGCGGCCTGGCGCGAAAGCTTTTGTTGATCTGCGCTCAGTCATCGGAGGGCACGCTCCTGCCGCTTAAATCCGCGCTGTCAGCAAGTTCCGCGTCCTCGTCGTCCTCGAGGGCTTCGCCTTCGATGACGCGGTTGTCGGAGGCCCACTCGCCCAAATCTATCAGTTTGCAGCGCTCTGAGCAGAACGGCCTGAAGGGATCGCTTGAACGGTAGGGGTGTTTTTTGCCGCAGACCGGGCAGGCGATGATGAGTTCGCCGCCTGAGCGCTCAGGGGCGCTGACATTGTCATGGACCCGGGCCTCGAGTTCCTCGAGTGAACCCGGCGGGAGCAAATCCTTAAGACTCATGGCCTTCCTTACGCCTTAGGAGAGATCGCTGCGGATGTAGGCAAGCTCAAAGTCTATGTCTCCGACCGGGGCGCCTTTCTCATAGGGCAGAAAATGGATGTTGATGCGGGACTGGAAGCCCGACACCACAGGATACCCGCGCACCGAGGCGGGATCGTAGCTGATGGAGATGAGATCGCAGTTGTTGGCGTTTTCCTGCAAAAAGCCCTGCGCGGCGACGCGCTTTTGCGGATCGGAGCACAGGCGCCACAGGTAGAGCACCGTGGTGATGGGGATCCTCAGGCAGTCAAGCTCGTGCAGCCAGGCTTTGACCGTGCGCAGCCGCTCTTCGTGCGGCAGCTGCAGCCAGAACGTGAACAGCGGCGTGTCAAAACAGTTGACGCCGCAGGGCGTGTGGAAGCGCGGCTTTATGAGCTCGATGATGGGATCGCTCTGCAGCACGACGCGCTGGCGCGTGAAGGTGTCCAGCACATTGCGGGCCTCAGCTATGCGCTCGCGCAGCTGCCCGACGAAATCCTTGTCGGCCTCGGGATCCTGAAGCCACACGCGCATCCTGCTGTCGCAGCGCTCGAGATCCTTTAAGACCTCGACCTTGATGGAGCCTGAGCCGTCGACTAAATCAAGATAGTCAACGATGCAGCGCAGCAGGCACATGGTCTCAGGAACCGTGCCCACCTGGCTGTTTTCCGCGGCGGCGCTGAAAACCTTTTCGAATTTGAGGTAGGTCCTGGCTTTCGGGCTTAAGGGAAAATCGTAATTGAGCATAAAAAAGCAGAGGTTTCGCGCGCGTTACAGGGTCAGATACAACTTATGCAATTTTATCACGGCCTCTTTGATTTCCTTCAATGTGAGGGTGTCAGTCCTGATGACGTCATCAGCCCCCGCAAGCCGCGTCGCCCGATCTGTCTGTGAGGCGATGATCCTCTTTGCCGCGGCCTCATCGACGCCGTCGCGCTGCTTCAGCCGCTCAAGCTGTGCGTCTTCGCCGCAGTCGGCCACAAGCACCCGATCGGCGACATCCTTCCTGCCTGATTCAAAAAACAAAGGGATGGCGAGGATGCAGTAGGGCGCGGTGCAGCAGGCGGCCTCATCCATGAGCTCTTTCATGATCGCAGGGTGGGTGAGCGCATTGAGATCGGCGAGGGCTTTTTGATCCCCGAACACCCGCTCCCTGAGGGCGCGGCGCCGCAGGCTCCCGTCAGGGGCGATGATGTCCTGCCCGAAGCGCGCCGCCATGGCCGCAAGCAGCGGGCTTTTGGGGGCGGTGAGTTTTCTTGAGATGAGATCCGTGTCGTACACCGGCGCTCCGAGCGCGGCGAAATCGTCTGAGATCACGGTTTTGCCGCAGGCGATGCCGCCGGTGAGCACCACCCGCAGCGCGCGCTTGAGGGAGCGGTTCTCCGGCTTTTCTTTGCTTTGAAATGTGACTGGTCTCATGTTTTCCGCCTCAGCCTTTTCCATTCTCGCAGACTAGTACAATGTAACATTAGA
>DKSD01000059.1:65868-79473 GCA_002473165.1 Succinatimonas sp. UBA7265 | reverse complement strand
ATAGCGAAAACTATACAGTCACCGCTGATGCGCAGATAAAAAACGCCGCGCGATCGCGCGGCGCTGCTGTCTTTGCCGCAAATCAAAACTCAAAGAGCGCCGCCTCTCCCGGCGTTCTCGTCTCCCTTTCAGAGCGCAAAACAAAGCGCCGCGGGCATGAGCCTGCGGCGCTTTAGCGGGGATCGGGCGCCCCGCAGTCAATGGCGTTTACTGTTCCGCGCTCTTGCGCGCGCGGATGCGGCGGCGGCGGGCGGCGACTCCTGCCAGGCGGTTGGTGAGGGACTCAGAGGGCCCGAACACCGGCTTTTCGCCCTTGAGGAAGCGGTTCTCATAATCGGCGCAGGCCTTGACGACCAGCTTGTACAGCCCGATCACCGCGATGATGTTCGGGATCACCATGAGGCCGTTGAACATGTCCGCAAGCTCCCACACCAGGTTCACTTTAAGGAACGAGCCCATCATCAGGAACACGAGCACGATCACGGAGAACACGTTCACGAGCTTGTAGCCAAAGAGGTATTTGACGTTCTGCACGGCAAAGAAGTACCAGCCGATGATGGTGGTGAAGGCGGCAAAGAACAGGCAGACGGCCACAAAGCCCGAGCCGGCGACGCCCATGCCTTTGGTGAAAGCGATCTGGGTGAGCACGATGCCGGTGTTCTGGCCGTCAAGGCTCTTGGTGACCAGGATCACCAATGCGGTGGCGGTGAGCACGATGAACGTGTCGATGAACAGGCCGATGATCGAGGCCAGGCCCTGCTGGGCCGGGTGATCGACGCGGGCGACGGCGTGGGCGTGCGGGGTGGAACCCATGCCGGCTTCGTTGGAGAACAGGCCGCGGGCCACGCCGTAGCGGATGGCTTCCTTGACGGAGGCGCCGATCACGCCGCCGGTGGCGGCGGTCGGATTGAAGGCGCCCACGAAGATCTGCTCAAACGTCAGCAGGATGTTGTCCCAGTACATGCACATGATGTAGATGGCGCCGAGCACATAGACCGTGGCCATGAGCGGGACCATCTTTTCGGCAAACGAGGCGATGCGCTTGATGCCGCCGATGAAGATGAAACCTGCGAGCAGGATGATGAACATGCCGGTAACCGGGGTCGGGATGTCAAAAGCCGACTCAAAGGCCGCGGCGATGGAGTTGGCCTGCACCATGTTGCCGATGAAGCCTAAGGCGATGATGATGAGCACGGAGAACAGCGCCGCCAGCCCTTTGGAGCCTAAGCCGCATGAGATGTAATAGGCCGGGCCGCCGGTGATGCGGCCTTCCACGTCCTTGCAGCGGTAGAGCTGGGCGAGCACGGCTTCTGAGAAGATCGTGGCCATGCCGAAGAACGCGGCCAGCCACATCCAGAACACGGCGCCCGGGCCGCCCATGGCCATGGCCGTGGCGACGCCGGCGAGGTTGCCGGTGCCCACCTGGGCGGCGATGGCCGTGGCCAGCGACTGGAACGAGGTCATGCCGTGGCTGCCGGCTTTCTCGCCGTTAAACGACAGCCCGCCGAACACGTGCCTGATGGCGCGGCCGAACTGGCGCACCTGCACGAAGCGCAGCTGGAAGGAGAAGAAGATGCCGGCGCCCACGAGCACGGGGATGAGGCACCAGGGGCCCCACAGGATGGAGTTGATGTCAGAGACGATCTCAGTTAACTGATCCATAAGAAATTTTTTTATTTTGCGATTTGACGGAGGAGCGCAAGTCTGCGCAACGCACTAATTTTAGACGTATGGAAGAGCGGATGAAAACGCCGCGGCTTTTTGAGCCGCGGCGGTGCAGGGAGGGATCCCAAACGCCTTAAAACCGGGCGTCAGCGCTTTTCGCTCTCATCTTTTAAGTGCGAGGCGAGTTTGGCCTTGAGCTTCTTTTTGCCCCAGATGAAGAGCACGATGAGCAGCACGAGCCCTAAAGCGGCGTAGATCACCGACTGCACGTCATGCACGTAGGACATGAGCAGATCGCGGTTGTCGGCAAAGAAATAGCCTAAATAAATCCACACCGGCACGGAGATCATGGCGGCGAAACCGTCCATGAGGATGAACACGTGGTAGGGGATGCGGCGGCTCATGCCGGCTGCCAGGAAGATCGGGGAGCGCAGGCCCGGCAGGAAGCGGGCGACGAAGAGCACGCCCAGGCCGTATTTTTTAAATTTCCTTTGGATCTGCGAGAAACGGTGCGGCGAAAGGATGCGGCGGAACATCTTCAGGCGCTGGATGCGGTAGCCGAAGATCCTGCCGCCTAAGTACATGGTGCTGTCGCCCGCGAGCACGCCGATGATGCCGACGGCGAACATGACATGCGGGTTGACCTCAGGATAGAGCCCGGAGATCACGCCGCCTGAAACCAGGGTGATGTCCTCTGGCACCGGCACTCCCAGGCCGCAGAGGATCAGGCAGGTGAATACCGCGAGGTAGCCGTATTCAGTAAAAAAGTTGACGAGGAAATCGAGCAATTTGCAATCCCGCTCAGACAGGCGGCGCAGCGCCGGGGGTGAACCATAATCAGCGCACAATTATAACAGACTGAAAGCTTCAGGCCATGGGGAAAGCGCGCCGCGCCGCGGCCTGAGCTTAGGTCAGATCCCCTCGGGGCGCTCGAAGGCGGCGCCTTTAAACCCCAGCTGGCGCCAGGCCTCATAGGCCACGACCGCCACGGAGTTTGAGAGGTTCAGGCAGCGGCTTTGCGGCACCATGGGAATGCGCAGCCTGCGCTCCTCGGACACGCACGCGTAGACCTCATCTGAGAGCCCTTCTTTCTCGCGCCCGAAGATCACATAGTCGCCGTCCTGGAATGCAAAAGAGGTCGGCGGGATCTTCCCCCGCGACGTGGCGGCGATGAGCCTTTGGGGCTGTTCTTTCTCAAGGAACTGCGCGAAATTGACGTGCACGGTGACGTTGGCGATTTCACGGTAGTCAAGCCCGGCGCGGCGCAGTTTCTGCGAGTCCATGAAAAAGCCCATGGGGCCGATAAAATGCAACCTGGCGCCGACGTTGACGCTCAGGCGGATCACGTTGCCGGCGTTTGAGGGCATCTCCGGGCGGTAGAGCACGATGTTGATCAACGCTGACTCCTTGCGGCAAGGCCGTTTTATAACGCCGCGATCCGTCTTGATTTTTGCCTGAATGCGGCTGTTTGGTGTAGTATTTTGTGATCTGACTTAACTAAAAAAACAGCAGCAAGCTTATCACAATAACTGAAAAGGAAAGAGTTTCCCGGGGCGGAGCGCCCGGGGACGGAGGAAGAGCCATGTTCAATTTCCCGCAGCGCGGCGGGCAGCAGACGAGGCCGTCGGCCCTGAGGATCACGCTGCTGGTCCTGGCGATCGGCCTGGCGGTGCTGTGCGAAATCCTGCTGTTTAGCGGCAGAAAATCCGCAGAGACCGCGCTGTCAGGCGAACTGCTGCAAGGCGGGGCCCCGGCGGGCGGCCCGGGCTTCTCCGGCTTCCTCTTCAGCCACTTTGGCAAGGTGACCTGGCTTTTGCCTTTCGTGATCCCCTATGTCATGTGGACAGTCTCCAAAGCCCGCCTGAGATTGCGCGAGATCGACTATTTCAGGCTGGGCCTGAGGCTTTTGGGCTTTAACATGCTGCTCGTGGGGCTGTGCCAGCTGTTCTCGTCGATCTTCCCGGCAGGCGTGACCGGCGCAGGCGGAGTGCTCGGCGACTTCCTGAACATCCTCTGCTACCGCAGCCTGCCGCCGCTTGCCGCCAGGCTCATCCCTCTGGGGCTGACGCTCTGCGGCCTCATGATGTTCTTTGCGCACTCGCCCTGGTGGTTCTGCGATCACACAGGCTCCCTCATCATGAAGCTCTGGCCCTTTGGCTCAGATGAGCCTGAGGTCCAGGAGCAGCCTGAGAGCGCCAAGGCCCCTGAGAGCGCGGAGAAAAAGCAGTTCCTCGCGCGCATCGTCCCTGCCCATATCAAAGACAAAACAGCCGATCCCCGCAAAGTGCGGGTCGAGCCGACCATGGGCGGCGCGACCTCATCCGGCCCTGCAAGAGCGCCTGAGCCTCAGAGCGCCGCGGCTCAGACCCAGGCTGCTCAGCCTTACGCGGCGCAGCTGCAGCCGTTTGCCGCAGGCCCGGCAAGGTCTGGGCAGGACGGCAGCATCCGGACGCAGGAGCGGCGCATCGAGCCGGAATTCGGCGCTGTCGCGCCGGGCGGCGAGGTCCCGCGCGGCTATGCCGACACGCCTCCTGCCGAGGATCCTTACGCGCAGGCGGCCCAGGACCGCGGCCCGGCGACGATCGTGCGCGACAGCCGCCGCGCCGCCCCTTCGCCTGAGCTTGAGCGCGCTGTGGCCCCTGAGGCGGCCTCAGAGCCTGATGACGGGGCCTCGCGCACCATTATCACCCGCCTGGATGCAAGGCCGCAGCCTGAAAAACCTGAACCTCCCAAAGAGCCTGAAGGCCCTTCGTCCATCATCACGCGCACCAGGCAGCCTCAAAAGGCTCCTGAACCTGAGAGCGGCCCTGAGTACCAGGCAGGAGCCCCGGGCGTCGTCTCGGACACTGTGGGCAACCCGGCAGGGCGCGGCGGTGTCAGCACCGTGATCACCCGCGGCTCGGGCGTGACGACCATGCAGTTTGGCCAGGGAGTTAGCGGAAGCTACAGCCAGGGCGAGGCTTTCGAAGCTGCCGGGCGCGGGGAGGGCGAGGGCGCCTCCATCCCGCCGGCGCTCATGGAAGAGGCCTCAGCCCCGCAGAGTGAGGGGATCTTCTCGTTCCAGGAGGATGATCTGCCGCCTGACACTTACACTCAGGAGCCTCAGAGCGCGGCTCCGGCGCCGCAGCCGCAAAATGCCGGCGCGCTGCGGCATGAGGCTGCGCCGATTTCAGAAAAAGACCGCTCTTTTGCCTCGTCGTTCACCGGCGCCACCCGCGGGCTTAACGGCGCCCCGGTGACCCCGGCGCCTCAAGAGAGCAGGCCTGAGGAAAGGCAGAGTGAGCCTGAGATCCAGCCTGTCGGCGCCGCTGAGGAGGCCGCGGCTTTTGCCGCAGCCGAGGCTGATCCGGAAAACCGCGCCGAGGACGGCGGCTTTGATTTAGGAGAGCCCGGCGCCGATCAGGATGTGCCTGCGGTGCAGGATGAGGGCGCCGCCGCGGACGAAGAGCAAGGAGAGGCTGTACCTGCCGCAGAGCTAAGGCCCCAGGAGCCTCCGCACGCCGATATCCGCAAGTTCCCGACCAAGAGCTACAAAAACCCCATGGACACGGTTCCGGGCAACAGCGATCCGGGCGACAGCTGGCGCCCGCCTTTTGATCTGCTCACCGTGCCTGAGCAGCACGCGGCGCTCGATCCTGAGGCCATAAACCGGATCAGCTCAAACATCAACCAGTTCATGCATGATTTCAATATCAGCGCCAAGGTGGCCGGCTGCCGCCAGGGGCCGGTAGTCAGCCTCTATCTGCTCGATCTCGCCCCCGGCGTCAAGATCAACCAGATCACGAGCATGGACAAGGATCTCAACCGTTACCTGCTGATGGGCCAGGGCTCAACGGTGCGCGTCATCGAGTCGATCCCGGAAACCCGCTACGCCGGCCTTGAAGTGCCAAACCCCAAGCGCCAGATCATAAGGCTCAGGGAAGTCGCCGAAAGCGACACCTTCCTCAGCACCCGCGCCACGCTGCCGCTGGCTCTGGGCGTAAACGCGCTGGGCGAGCCGGTGGTGGTGGATCTTGCCGAGGCGCCGCACCTGCTCATCGCCGGCACCACCGGTTCGGGCAAGTCCCAGGGCATCAGCTCCATGCTGCTGTCGCTGCTGCTCTCGCGCTCGCCTTCAGAGCTCAGGCTGCTCTTAGTCGATCCCAAGCAGGTGGAGTTCCAGATTTACGAGGGCCTGCCCCACCTGATCGCCCCGCCGATCTCCGATCCGGACATGACGCGGGCGGCGCTTGAGTGGACCGTCAACGAGATGGAGCGGCGCTACCTTGTGATCTCCAAGCTGCGCAAGCGCTCGCTGGGCGAGTACAACGAATACGTGCGCAATGAGATCGCCGCAGGGCGCGTGCCTTATGATCCGACCTGGACTGCGGACATGGGCGGCGAGCCTGTCGTCTTAAAGACGCTGCCTTACATCGTCGTCGTCATCGACGAGTTTGCCGATCTCATGACCGCTTTCAAAGGCGGCCGCAACAAGGGCGAAGGCTTTGACCTGCTCGTGCAGCGCCTGGCCGCCAAGGCCCGCGCCGCCGGCATCCATCTGCTTCTGGCCACCCAGACGCCGCGCAAGGATGTCGTCACCGGCGTCCTCAAGGCAAACCTCCCTTCGCGCGTGTGCTACACCGTGCAGTCGGCTATAGACTCGCGCGTGGTGCTTGACGAAAGCGGCGCCGAGCAGCTTCTGGGCTGGGGCGACATGCTGGCGCTCATCCAGCACTACAACAAGAACGCGCTGTTCCGCGCCCACGGCCCGCTTACGGAAAACCGCGACGTGGAGAATGTCGTTGACGCCTGGAAAGAGCACTGCGGCGAGCCGCAGTATATCGAGGGCGTCACTTCCGTCCGCGATGACGACGATGAAGAAGGCGGCCCGAACGCCGCCTTTGAGAAGCTCGACGATCTGTACGACGAGGCGCTCGCTTTGGTGCGCGCCTATCAGGAAGAAAAAGGCCGCGATCCCTCGATCACCCATTTGCAGGTCACGATGGGGATCGGCTACCCGCGCGCCAAGCGCATCCTGGAGAGCATGAAAGCCCGCGGAGATCTCGATCCTTAACCCGCCGTTTCTTTATTCCGGCCGCCGCGCAAAAAGCGCGGCGGCGCTGTCTTCGGGTATGATCCTTAAAAAAGGAGGAGCCTCAATGCTGTCAAATTTCCTCACCCGTTTTTTAGGCGCAGCCGCGGTCGCCGCGGCGCTCGCTACTCCGCTTTGCGCCGTCGCTTCGGATGCCGATGATCTGCGCGCGAAGCTCTCAGGGCTTACGGCGATGTCGGCGGACTTTACGGCCACGGTGGTCAAAAAGGACGGCTCCCAAAACGTCTCCTCGGGAAAACTGGCTTTAAAACGCCCGGACCGGCTGATCCTTCATACCCTTGATCCGGATGAAACGGTGCTGTGGACCCGCGGCGAGGAGATCTGCTTTTTCGATCCCTTCGTAAACCAGCTCTCGCTGTATTCAAAATCGCAGTCGGCCGATTCGCCGTTTTTGCTGCTTACCTCCTCAGACAAAAAGATCTGGGACCGCTATGAGATCAAAAAGACGCAAAACGGCTATCTCCTGGCCTCAAAGAAGCCCAGGGATGTGGTCTCGCTGGAACTGACGTTTGACGGCAGCGCCGTCTCGTCGCTGAAACTTGCGATGAAAGACGGCTCGGTCAATACCTATGCGTTAAAGGCAGTGCGCCTTGAGGCGCCTGACAGCGCCTTTGACGTAAAGATCCCTGAAGATGCCGAGGTTGACGATGAGCGCGGAGCAAAGTGATCTGTTCTCGCTCTCAGAGGCTGCGGTGCAGCCTGCCGCAGCCCCTCAGGAGCCTGACGAGTTCGCGCCCCTGGCATCCCGCCTGCGCCCGCGCACGCTTGACGAGTACATAGGCCAAAGCCATCTTTTAGGCCCGGGCAAGCCGCTTCGGACCGTGCTCGAGCGCGGCCAGTGCTATTCCATGATCCTCTGGGGGCCTCCGGGCACGGGCAAGACCACGCTGGCGCTGATGTTTGCGCGCGCGTGCAAGGCCGTGCTCGAGCAGATCCCGGCTGTCACTTCCGGTATAAAAGAGATCCGCGAGGCCATAGACCGCGCGCGCTCCCGCCGCCGCGCCGGCGTGCGCTCGCTGCTCTTTGTCGACGAGGTGCACCGGTTTAACAAATCCCAGCAGGATGCCTTCCTGCCCCATATAGAAGACGGCACGATCACCTTTATCGGCGCGACGACCGAGAACCCCTCGTTTAATGTCAACAAGGCGCTGCTCTCAAGGGCGCGCGTGTATGTACTGAGATCGCTTACGCAGCAGGAGCTTTCACAGCTCGTGCACCTGGCGCTGACCTCAGAGCGCGGCCTTAAAAAAGAGAACCTGCGGCTTGACAAAGGGGTTGAGGAGGCGCTGACTGAACTTGCAGGCGGCGATGCGCGCCATCTGCTGAACACGCTTGAGATGTGCTCGGACCTCGCTGCGGACATGCAGGACGGCACCCGGCTTGTCACCATGTCGATGTTAGGCGCCGTGGCCGGGCGCAAAAATCTTTCCTACGACAAGGGCGGCGATACTTTCTATGATTTGATCTCCGCCTTCCATAAATCCGTGCGCGGCAGCGCCCCGGACGCGGCGCTGTACTGGTACTCCCGCATCCTCGAGGCAGGAGGGGATCCGCTGTATGTCGCGCGCCGCCTTTTGGCCATCGCCACGGAGGACGTGGGGCTTGCCGATCCGCGCGCCATGCAGGTGGCGCTTAACGCCTGGGACATCTTTGAGCGGGTCGGGGCCGCCGAGGGCGAGCGCGCGATCGCCGAGGCTGCTGTCTACCTGGCGCTTGCGCCAAAGAGCAACCATCTTTACAACGCCTTCCACCGCGCCCGCGAGGATGCGCAAAACCACGGCACGCTTGAGGTGCCGACATACCTGCGCAACGCCCCGACCAAACTCATGGCCGATCTCGGCTATCACGAGGGCTACCGTTACGCCCACGATTTTGAGGGCGCGTATGCCGACGGCGAGTGCTTCTTCCCGCAGGAACTGGCTGGCACCCGTTACTACACCCCTTCAGAGCGCGGCTTTGAGAGCTATCTCAAGAAGAAAGAGGACTACTTAAAAGAGCGCGACCGCCTGAGCAAAAACCGGAGAAACCCCGAAGGCTTTACGGGAAAAGACGTGAAGTTCAAAGGCGGCGAAGACCGCTTTTGATGGTTGATTCGGCCATGTTGATTAACTTTTTGAATTTGCAAGTATCAATCTGTCAGCCGAGTTCATTTTGTTCATATCCGCGAAATTTTTTTGGCGGATTTGTACATGAGCCAAAAATTTTACAGGGGTGTTTTGTTCAGATCCGCAAAATTTGCCGGCCCCAAAGAGATTTTTTGGTCCGGCATGTCCCGTGCCCTAAAATGGGATCTGTGCCCGGCGCATCCTGCCGGAGCGCCTTTTGCAGTTTGTTTTGAGGAGATATTGCCATGCCGATGATTGACGCCAAACTGACCGTGAAACTTACCGCACAGCAGGATCAGCAAGTCCATGAAGAGCTCACCAATGCCGCAGCGGCGGAACTGCACAAGCCTGCGAGCTATGTCATGCTGAGCGTGGAGCAGGGCGCTGATCTGTGGATGGGCGGCAGGAAAGTTGCCAAGGGCGCCTATGTGCACGTCAGGGCTTTCGGCGGGATCGCCGACGCGGACGCCGCGAAACTCACCGCCCGCATCACGAAGTTCTTTGAGCAGGGACTGGGCCTTGACGGGGCTGCTGTTTATATCTCTTATCAGGGGCTGAACCAGTGGGGCTGGCAGGGTTCGATGTTCTGATCCTGCCCAGGCGGGCCGGCGCGGCTTTGAAAGGCCGCGCCGTGCTTTGCGCAGCCCGCGCGCCCTTGATGCGCCGGCGGCCGCGCCGGCGCATTCATGATAGAATTAGCGCAGGTTTCAGGAGGCAGGGCCTCCTTTTCTATTTAACTAATCAATAACCAAAGAAAAAAGGGCAGATACAGATGCTCGATCCCAAATACCTGCGCGCTGAACCTGAAGAGGCCGCCAAGCGCCTCGCCACGCGCAATTTCACCCTTGACACCCAAAAACTTGCAAAGCTTGAAGCCGAACGCAAGGAAACCATGACCCGCACGCAGGAGCTGCAGTCAAAGCGCAACTCCATTTCCAAAGACATCGGCAAGACCATAAAAGCAGGCGGCGATGTCGCCTCTTTAAAGGCCGAGGTCGCCAGGATCTCCGATGAGCTCGCCGCGGTCAAGAAACGTCAGGATGAAGTGCTCGAGGAACTGCACAGCTATTACCTCACCATCCCGAACCTGCCGGATGCCTCCTGCCCGCTGGGCAAGGACGACACCTTCAATAAGGAAGTCCGCAAGTGGGGCACGCCGCGCACGTTTGATTTTGAGATCAAAGATCACGTGGCCATCGGCGAGGGGCTGGGCATGCTCGACTTCGAGCGCGCCCGCAAGGTTTCAGGCGCCCGTTTCGCGTTCATGACTGGCGCCATCTGCCGCCTGCACCGCGCCCTCGTGCACCTCATGCTCGATCTGCACCGCGATCAGGGCTACACCGAGGTGTACACCCCTTACCTCGTGAATCTCGATTCGCTCTACGGCACCGGCCAGATGCCGAAGTTTGCCGAGGATCTGTTCCACACGAGCTTAAACGGCAACGCCGACGGCGATGACGTCAACCGCCATTTCTGCCTGATCCCGACTGCCGAGGTTCCGCTGACGAACATGGTCCGCGACGAGATCATCCCCGAGGATCAGCTCCCCATCAAGATCACCGCCCACACCCCGTGCTTCCGCTCCGAGGCCGGCTCAGCAGGCCGTGACACCCGCGGGCTCATCCGCATGCACCAGTTCGACAAAGTCGAGATGGTGCAGATCGTAAAGCCTGAGGATTCCTGGCAGGCTCTGGAGACGCTGACGGCCAACGCCGAGGCCGTGCTGCAGGCGCTGAAGATCCCTTACCACGTCGTGGCGCTGTCCACCGGCGACATGGGCTTCAGCTCCGCCAAGACCTATGACATCGAAGTGTGGCTGCCGGCGCAGAACTGCTACCGCGAGATCTCCTCATGCTCTAACTGCCTGGACTTCCAGGCCCGCCGCATGCAGGCCCGCGTGCGCCGCAAGGACGGCAAAATCGAGCTCGTGCACACCTTAAACGGCTCCGGCCTCGCCGTAGGCCGCACCCTGGTGGCCGTGCTTGAGAACTACCAGAACGCTGACGGCTCCGTCACGGTGCCGGAGGTCTTAAGACCTTACTTAGGCGGAATGGAAGTCCTGACCAAAGAGACGAAATAAGCATGCTGACCGCCGCAGACTGGGTCATCATCGCCGTGGTCGGGATCTCCGCGATCCTCTCGGTGCTGCGCGGTTTTGTCAGGGAGGCTGCGTCCATCATTGCGTGGATCGCCGCCTTCCTCATTACGGGGCGCTTCTACAGCCAGGTGGCGCCTCTTTTCGTTTTCTCGCATGACGCTTTAACGCGCAACGTCCTCGCGGTCATCGTCCTGTTTGTCGTGACGCTCATCCTGGTGGGCATGGCCGGAAGGCTTATCTGCACCATGGTGCAGAAAGCCGGGCTTTCCGGCTTTGACAGGCTTCTGGGCATCGTGTTCGGCGTGGTGCGCGGCGTGCTGATCATGGCAGCGGTGCTGGCGCTCATGCAGATCCTCTTCCACCTGCACATCATGTCCTTCCTGCAAGATGAGCCCTGGTGGAAAAACTCGGTGCTGCTGCCTGATCTGCAGCGCCTGGTGAACTGGTTCTTTCTTTACATGGCCAGCCCGGTGACGGGCGCGGGAGCTTGAAACTATGTGCGGTGTCGTTGGTGTGGTCGGCTTTTCGCCGGTTAACTTAACCATTTACAGTGCGCTGCAGGTGCTGCAGCACCGCGGTCAGGATGCCGCCGGCATCGTGACCGTGGACGGGCGCGGGAATTTCCACCAGCGCAAGGCCAACGGCATGGTGAGGGACGTGTTCCAGCAGCGCCACATGCTGCGCCTCGTGGGCAACATCGGCATCGGGCACAACCGCTATCCCACCGCCGGCTCCTCCAGCGCCGCCGAAGCCCAGCCTTTTTACGTCAACAGCCCTTACGGCATCGCGCTGGCGCACAACGGCAACCTCATAAACTCCCGCGAGCTCAAGCTCAAATGCTCCAAAGCCCGCCGCCACGTCAACACCCAGTCCGACTCCGAGATCCTGCTGAACATCCTCGCCTGGAAACTCTCGGCCATCGAAAGCGACGTCCCCTCGCCTGACGAGGTCTTTAAAGCCGTGCGCGGCACGATCTCCGAGATCCGCGGCGGCTACGCCGTCGTGGCGCTGATTTTAGGCGTGGGCCTGGTGGCCTTCCGCGATCCTTTCGGGATCCGCCCGCTCGTGTACGGCGAGCGCGAGACTGAGGACGGGCGCAAGGAGTACATGGTGGCCTCCGAGAGTGTGGCGCTGGATGTCAACGGCTTTAAGCTCGTGCGTGACGTCAGGCCCGGCGAGGCGCTGCTCATCACGAACGACGGCCGGTTTTACAGCGCCGTCTGCGCCGATCACCCCAAACTGCAGCCGTGCATCTTTGAGTACGTTTATTTCGCGCGCCCTGACTCGATCATCAACGGCGCCTCGGTGTACGCCACCCGCGTGCGCATGGGCACAAAGCTTGCCGAAAAGATCCGCCGCGAGTACTCCAATCTTAAGATCGACGTCGTGATCCCCATCCCCGACACCTCGGTGGACATCGCCGTGCAGATCGCCCGCTCGCTCGGGCTGCCGTACCGCCAGGGCTTTGTGAAGAACCGCTATGTGGGCAGGACGTTCATCATGCCGGGGCAGGCTGAGCGCAAGAAATCGGTGCGCAGCAAGCTAAACCCGATCCGCGCGGAGTTTGAGGGCAAGAACGTGCTCTTGGTCGATGACTCGATCGTGCGCGGCACGACGTCGATGCAGATCGTCGAGATGGCCCGCGAAGCCGGGGCTAAACAGGTGTATTTCGCCTCGGCCTCCCCTGAGATCTGCTATCCGAACATCTACGGCATCGACATGCCGACCTCGGACGAGCTCATCGCCTACCATCGCAGCACTGACGAGATCTGCCGCCTGATCAAGGCCGACGCGCTCATCTACCAGTCGCTTGACGATCTCAAGGAATCCGTGCGCGAGGAGAACCCCGAGCTTGAGGAATTTGACACCTCGATCTTCACAGGCGATTACATCGTGCCGCCGGCGCCGGGCTATTTTGATGAGATCGCAGCGCAGCGCTCCGATGACGCCAAGGCCGACAAAGCCTGGAATGACAGCAGCAACGACGCGCTGGACATCTACAATATCGGCGACAAAAACGCCTGAGGATCTGTCCTGAAAAAACGGCGGGGCGATCGCGGATCATCCCGTCGTTTTTGTTTCAGCCTTGAGCGCCTCAGGGAGCGGGCTTAACATAAAACCACGCCCGGAAATTTTAGGAGAGCTCCATGACAAAGACCGCCGCTGCGCTCTGCGCCGCTTATGCAGCCTGTGCGGCATACGCTGCCGATTTTGACCTGAGAGACGAGCTGGCGCCTGGCTACGCGCAGTGCCTCACTGCGGGGCGCCAGGATTGCGAGAAGCGGGCTTTTGAGTTCTGGGACGCGGCGCTTGAGGAAGGCTACCGCTATGTCGCCGACAAGTTCAAAGGCGATCCGCAGGAGCTTGCCGATCTCAAGGCGGTGCAGCGCACGTTCACGGAGTACCGCGACACCCTGGCCGCCTATGAGGCCAAACGCGCCGGGGCGGGGCATGACAAGCAGGCCGCGGCCTGGAGCGTCATGGCCGTGCAGACCCGCGCCCAGGCCATCTATTTTGTGGACGAGGATGTCTTAGGCCAGATGGCGCAGCAGTGGCTTGAAGAGCAGGACAGGCTGTGACGGGGCGGAAATGAAAAAAGACGCCACAGCGTCTTTATCAAGGAAGTGGTGCGACCTAATGGACTC
>DKSD01000059.1:0-65749 GCA_002473165.1 Succinatimonas sp. UBA7265 | reverse complement strand
ACCAAGCTGAGCTAAGGTCGCACAACGGGGAACATTATATCAGTCAAAAAACATCTTTCAACAGATTTTTACAGCGCCTTAACCGCCGCAAAACCCGCCTCTTTAAAAAACTGAACTGTCAGATCCGCGCCGGCGCCGCGGGAGTATAATCGTGCTGTTTTCATTGCTCCGCACGAGGGCCCGAGCTTGTAATCGAAGGTTGAGGGCGGGGGATGAGAGTCACTTCTGTTTAATTTGAGGCCCGGAGATGCGAGTATGCATCAGGGTTTTTATTTATGCCAAAAATTACTCTTCCTGATGGCGCGGTAAAAGAATTCGACCGCCCGGTTTCCGTTTTTGAAGTCGCTCAGAGCATTGGCCCTGGCCTGGCGCGCGTCTGCGTTGCCGGCAAGGTCAACGGCGCGCTGCGCGACGCCTGTGATCTCATAGATGCTGACGCGACTGTCAGCATCATCACTCCCAAGGACAAGGAAGGCATCGAGATCATCCGCCACTCCTGCGCCCACCTTTTGGGCCATGCGTTAAAGCAGCTGTGGCCTGAGACGAAAATGGCCATAGGCCCGGTGATCGACAACGGCTTCTATTACGACGTCGACACTGACCACAAGTTCACCGCCGAAGATCTCGAGGCGCTCGATCAGCGCATGCACGAGCTGGCCAAGACTGACTATCAGGTAAAGAAAGAGGTTGCGGACTGGAACAGAGCCCATGAGATCTTCGAGGAGCGCAAGGAACCGTACAAACTGCTCATCCTCGAGGAGAACATCGACAAGGGCGACAAGTCCATCGGCATCTATCACCACAACGAGTATGTCGACATGTGCCGCGGCCCGCACGTCCCGCACATGGGCTTCTGCCAGAACTTCAAACTCACGCACTTTGCAGGCGCATACTGGCGCGGCAACTCGAAGAACAAGATGCTGCAGCGCATCTACGGCTGCGCTTTCGCGAGCAAAGACGAGCTTAAGGATTACCTGCGCCGCCGCGAGGAGGCCGCCAAGCGCGATCACCGCGTGCTGGGCAAGCAGCTTGATCTGTTCCACTTCCAGCAGGAAGCCCCGGGCCTGGTGTTCTGGCACAACGACGGCTGGACCATTTACCGCGTCGTAGAGAACTTCATGCGCAAGATGCTGCACAAGTACCACTACATCGAGGTCAACACCCCGCAGATCATGGATCGCGTGCTCTGGGAGCGTTCCGGCCACTGGGACAAGTACGCCGAGAACATGTTCACCACGGAGTCGGAGAACCGCCAGTACGCCATCAAGCCGATGAACTGCCCGGGCGCCATCCAGATCTTCAACTCCCGCACCCGCTCTTACCGCGATCTGCCCATCCGCATGGCCGAGTTCGGCAAAGACCACCGCAATGAGCCGTCAGGCTCGCTGCACGGCCTGCTGCGCGTGCGCGGCTTCGAGCAGGACGATGCGCACATCTTCTGCACCGAAGATCAGATCCTCGATGTGGTCTCCGACTGCATCAGGATGGTCTACGAGGTCTATGACGTCTTTGACTTCCACCATGTGGACGTCAAGCTCTCGACCCGCCCGGAGAAGCGCATCGGCTCCGACGCCGTGTGGGACAAGTCCGAGGCCGATCTGAAGAAAGCCCTTGAGGTCAACCGCCTCGAGTACGAGCTGCAGCCCGGCGAAGGCGCCTTCTACGGCCCGAAGATCGAGTTCACCCTTTATGATTCGCTCGACCGCCCGTGGCAGTGCGGCACCGTCCAGCTGGACTTCTCCCTCCCCGGGAGGCTGGGCGCCCACTACATCGGCGAGGACAACCAGGAGCACGTGCCGGTGATGATCCACCGCGCCATGTTAGGCTCGCTCGAGCGCTTCATCGGCATCCTCACCGAGAACTACGCCGGCTCGTTCCCGGCCTGGCTGGCCCCGGTGCAGTGCGTCGTCATGAACATCACCGACGATCAGGCTGAGTACGCTAAGAAAGTCACGGAGCAGATAGACGCCGCCGAGCTGCGCGTGCGCTCGGATCTGCGCTCTGACAAGATCGGCTTTAAGGTCCGCGAGCACACGCTCATGCACGTTCCGTACATGGCGGTCGTCGGCGCCAAAGAGGCTGAAAAAGGCGTGGTCGCGGTGCGCACCAGAAAGGGCGCGGATCTCGGCCAGATGAAGGTTGACGACTTGATCCAAATGATAAAAGCGGATATCATAGCGCGCAAGCCTATGCCGGACGCCGACCTGAAAATCGTGCAGGAACGCGAGGCCAAGGCAAAGAAATAAAACGTTTTTTCTGATATCTGATCAGTGAAAATGCAGGGTTCGGAGCGCCGGGCGCCGCAAGGCGCTTGCTGCGCTCCGAACCTTTGTTCAGTTGAGGAGTGCTTGCTATAAACAACAACAGAAGAACCGGTAGGACTTTCCAGAAAAACCGGATAAACAATGACATCAGAAGCCGCGAAGTGCGCCTTCTGGATCAGGATAATCAGGTTCTGGGCGTGATGGCCACCGCAGAGGCTCTGCACATGGCCAAGGACGCCGGAGTCGATCTCGTCGAGATCAGCCCCAACGCCAATCCGCCTGTCTGCAAGCTTATCGAGTACGGCAAGTACCTCTACGAAAAGAGCAAAGATCAGAAGAAGAAGAAACAAAAGGTTGTGCAGGTGAAGGAAGTCAAATTCCGTCCCGGCACTGACGAGGGCGATTATCAGGTTAAACTGCGCAACCTGACCCGCTTCCTCGAAGAAGGCAACAAAGCTAAAGTTACTCTGCGCTTCCGCGGTCGCGAGATGGCGCACCAGTCCCTCGGCTTTGATGTCTTAAAGCGTGTGGAGAATGATCTCTGCACCGTTGCGGGCATAGCCCAGGTCGAGTCTGCGTCCAAGATGGAAGGCAGGCAGGCGTCCATGGTGCTTGCTCCTAAAAAGAAACAGTAACAGGGTCACAAGTCCGAGGGCGCAAGCCCAAGGCTCCTGTTTTGGTCATCCAGCTTAATGCGGAGTTATAAAAATGGCTAAAAAAGTCAAGGTCAAGATGAAGACCGACAGAGGCGTTGCCAAGCGCTTCAAGAAGACCGGCAGCGGCCACTACAAGTGCCGTCACCAGAACCTGCGTCACATCCTCACTAAGAAGACCTCTAAGCGCAAACGCTCTCTGCGCAAGATGGTTTACGTGAAGACTTGCAACCTGCGCGCCATCATGCGCCAGCTGCCTTACGCTTAATGTGGAGGATTTGACAAATGGCAAGAGTTAAACGCGGTGTTACCGCCCATGCCCGTCACAAGAAAGTTCTTAAGGCTGCCAAAGGCTACTACGGCGCCCGTTCACGCACCTATCGCGTTGCCGTCCAGGCCGTTACCAAGGCCGGCCAGTACGCTTACCGTGATCGCCGCCAGAAGAAGCGTCAGTTCCGTGAGCTGTGGATCGTCCGCATCAATGCGGCGGCCCGTCAGTACGATCTGAGCTACAGCCAGCTGATCAACGGTCTGCACAAGGCTAACATCGAGATCGATCGCAAGGTCCTCTCCGATCTGGCCGTCAATGACAAGACTGCTTTCGAAGCTATTGCCGCCAAGGCCAAAGAGGCTCTTTCAGCCTGATTTAGCCTGACGTTATGCGAAGGCCGCTCCGGAAACGGGGTGGCCTTTTAGTTTGCTGAAAAACCGGCAGCCAGGCTCGGCATCGGCAGCGCCTCCGCCGTTGCGTATCCACATGTATCCATATGCAAATTGACATACTCCCACGGCTAAAGCCATGGGATTCTAAAGTGACTAACGCTTCCTGCCCTCTCGCGAAGGACTTACGGAAACTCCTGTTACTGGACGATGCCCCGCCCAGCTTGTGTTTCAAGCCGTTGCCTGTTTTTCTGCAAGAATGCGCAGCCCTTCCTCGCGGATGTTCTTCGCCGCGTTACGGTCGCGATCGTGATGCGCCCCGCATTTCGGGCAGTCCCATGCACGGATGCGAACATCCCTGATTTCCTTGTTCCGGAAGCCGCAGGCGTTGCAAAGCTGACTGGAAGGAAAGAATTTGCCGATGCGGACGACGGCCGTTCCGAATTTTGGGCTGACGTATTCCAGAAGGCTGACGAGTTCGGCAAAACCATAGTCCGCAGCTTTCTTCCCGTGTCCCGTCTGCATCCGCTTCATATTGAGGTCTTCAAGACAGATGTCGGAATACTTCTTGCAGAGGCTGCGCGCCAGTTCCCAGTGGAACGCCCGCCGCCGGTTCGCCACACGGCGATGCAGCCGCGCAAGTTCCAGCCGCGCTTTCTCGCGGTTGTGCGAGCCTATCCGCTTGCCGGACAGCCTGCGGTTCGCCCTCGCGATGGCGTTCTTCTGCCTGCGAAAGAAGGATGGTCCGGGGATGTCGTTCTTCGGATCCTCTGCGACCAGCATAGCCCCTTTCAAGCCGAAATCGAAACCGATGCTTTCACCCATTCTGGTTTCTCTCCTGACTTCGGGCGTGTCGCAGATGAGATACACAAAGAAGTCCCCGCAGGCGTCCCGCTTGACCGTCAGGAGCTTGACAGTTCCTTCGATGTCGCGGCTCCTGGAAAACTTGTACTTCCCTCCGGCAATCCTGATGACGTTTCCCTTGATGACGGAACGCCCGACCATGTTGTACGAGAGGGAGCGGTATTTCCGCCAGCTCCTGAACTTCGGCGGCGCGGTCTTCCGCCTGTTCTTCAGGTTCTCCCAAAAAAGCCTGTAGCCGCGCTGGATGCGGTCGGTGATGTCCTGAATGGCGTGGGAAGGGATGTCGTTCCAGAACGCATAGCGCGGAAGCTTCCTGAGCTTCGCGAGGTGTTTCTGGAGGGAAAACTTGGAAAGAGACTTGTGATAGAGCTTCCGGTAGCGGCGATGAAGCGCGATGGCATGATTGTAGACCTTGCAAGCGACCCAAAGCTGATGATCCAGCCGCCGCGTCTTCTTCGAGCGGTAAAGCTTGAATTTGAAGGTCTTCATGCAGTTCAGCTCCTTTTTTTCTGCGTCTCAACGTATCGCTGTATGGTGGCGCTGGATACGTCTCCCGCCGTGGAAACAAAATAGTTTCTGGTCCAGAGGCTGGGCGCGTGGCTCAGCACGGGAAACTCGTCCCGCAGGACTCTGGAAGAAGCTCCTTTGATCTTCCTCATGATCCCGGCAGGGGACTGCTGCGGCCGGCACTTCAAAAAGAGGTGAACGCGGTCGCGGCGGCACTCCATCGCAAGGATTTCGATATTGAGTTCCTTGCACGTCTGCTGTGTGAGTTCCCTGAAACGGTCTTCCACATGCGGGATGTCGAAAATCTTGCGCCGATACCTCGGACAAAAGACAAAATGATACTTGATGAGGGAGACGGTGGTAGCCGTCCTGAAATATTGATCCATGGCTCTATTATACTGCAATATATATGTTTAAGCAATGGGCAAACACAAAAAGGAGGGGCGCGGCTAACCCGCGATTCAAATCATGGGCTTGCGCCGCGACGTTATATATATGTCAAATGTCAGGATCGCTCCTCATCCCTTGATGCATCAGGCTTTGCGACCAAAATTTTGCGCAAATGCTGCGGAACGCATTGAGCTTCGCAGTCGAGCTGAAATTCCAAAGAGCCTGCCTGACACTCTGTGGAGTTTCCCGCCGTATCCATGTGTATCCATAAACAAATTCAAATATCGGGATCGTTCCTTATCCCTTGATGCATCAGGCTTTGAGAGCGGAATTTTGCAAAAACGCTGCAAAACGCCTGAGATAAAACAGCCTCCGCGAAGAAGGCTGTTTAAGGGCTCAAAAGCGCTTACCTGCGGCTTAGGGCTTTGACGTTGCGCAGCTCGTTGCCGGTGTAGATCTGGCGCGGCCTGCCCAAGCGCGAGTCCTTGATGGTCTGCATCTCGTTCCAGTGCGAGATCCAGCCGATGGTGCGTGCCAGCGCGAAGATCACGGTGAACATCGACGTCGGGATGCCGATGGCGTTGAGGATGATGCCGGAGTAGAAGTCGACGTTAGGGTAGAGGTGTCGCTCGATGAAGTAGTCATCGTGCAGCGCGATCTTCTCAAGCTCCGTGGCCACCTCGAGCGCCGGGTTGTTCGTGATGTGCAGTTCGTCGAGCACCTCATGGCAGGTGTCGCGCATCACGAGGGCGCGCGGGTCAAACGTCTTGTAGACACGGTGGCCGAAGCCGAAGAGCCTGAACGGATCGTTCTTGTCCTTGGCGCGCGCGATGTACTCAGGGATGCGATCGACCGTGCCGATCTGCTGGAGCATGCGCAGGCAGGCCTCGTTGGCGCCTCCGTGCATCGGGCCCCACAGCGAGGCGATGCCGGCGGCGATGCAGGCGTAAGGGTTGGCGCCTGAGGAACCGGCGAGGCGGACGGAGGAGGTCGAGGCGTTCTGCTCGTGATCGGCGTGCAGGATGAAGATCCTGTCGAGGGCCTTGGCGACGACCGGGTTGACCTTGTACTTCTCGCACGGGGTGGCGAACATCATGTACAGGAAGTTCTCGGCGTAGCTGAGATCGTTGCGCGGGTACACGAAAGGCTGGCCTATGGAGTACTTGTACGACATGGCGGCCAGCGTCGGCATCTTGGCGACGAGGCGCACGGCGGTGAGCTCGCGCAGCTGCGGATCGTAAATGTCCATGCTGTCGTGGTAGAAGGCCGAGAGTGCGCCGGCGACACCGCAGAGCACCGCCATCGGGTGGCTGTCGCGGCGGAAGGCCTGGAACAGCGATTCCATCTGGGTGTGCACCAAAGTGTGGCGCTTGATGCGGTGCTCGAAGGCCGCGTACTGCTCCTTGTTGGGCAGTTCGCCTTTAAAGAGCAGGTAGCACACCTGCAGGTAGTTCGTCTTGGTGGCCAGCTGATCTATAGGGTAGCCGCGATAGAGCAGCACGCCTTTGTTGCCGTCGATGAACGTAATACGGGACATGCATGAGGCTGTTGAGACAAAGCCGGGATCATAGGTGAAGTAACCCTGCTTGCCCAAAGCGCGGATGTCGATGACCTCAGGCCCCATGGTTCCCCTGAGGATCGGCAGTTTAATCGGATCTTTGCCCGGAATGTTTAAGACTGCGTACCCGGTCTGGGTAGGCAGATCCTGCTGAGCTGACATAGTGTTTGTCTCCCGGTATAGAAGATGATGCGCTGCCTTGGTAAGGCGCGGCGCATTGCTTAAGATCAATATATCCAAGCATGGGAGTTTTCCAAAACAGCGGTTAGCGCAGTGCCTGATGCACCGTGATGGACCACACATTTTCTCATGCTACAATCACTGTCCGCATCTGTTAAATTTCTCCGCAAGTTCACTGAGCTACCTTAAATTATGGAAAAAAGAATACTGCTGACCGAGTGCGCTGACGCCACCGGCCTGATCGCCAAAATCACCGACACCTGCTTTAACCACAGGCTCAACGTCATCCGCCAGGATCAGTTCGCCTCCCATGAGGACGCGAAATTCTTTATGCGCTCGGTGCTCGAGGGCGATTTCTCCGAGTCAGAGAAGATCATCGCCGAGATCAGGTCAAGACTGCCTGAAGGCGCGCGCGTGTCGCTCGATGACGGCCACCGCCGCCGCCTGTGCGTGCTGGTGACCCGCGAAGCGCACTGCCTGGGCGAACTGCTCATGAAGGCCTATTCAGGCGCGCTCAACGCCGACATCGTGAAAGTGATCGGCAACCATGAGGATCTGCGCGCGCTCTCCGAGAAATTCAATGTGCCTTTTGAGTGCTACGAGAATGCCGACTATCCGCGCGAGGAGCAGGAAGTCAAAGTCATGGAAGCCATAGACGCGTGCAGCCCTGACTACGTGATCCTCGCCAAGTACATGCGCATCCTCTCGCCGAAATTCATCCGGCATTACCCTTTGGGCAAGCTCATCAACATCCACCATTCCTTCCTGCCGGCCTTCATGGGCGCCAAGCCTTATTACCAGGCTTTCACCCGCGGCGTGAAGATCATCGGCGCCACGGCGCACTTTGTGACGGACAACCTCGACGAAGGCCCGATCATCGAGCAGGATGTCATCAAGGTGAACCACCGCTACGATCCCGATACCCTGGCAAAGGCCGGGCACGATGTCGAGCAGATGGTGCTGCTGCGCGCGGTGAACAAGGTGCTGGACGACAAGGTGTTCATCCACGGCAACAAGACCGTGGTGTTCTGAGGAAGTCCGTGATCTGAAAAAAGGCGCCCTGACGGCGCCTTTTTAAATTTTTTTTGAAACCTGCGCTCTGTGAGGTGCGGTTTAGGGCGCCAGGCGCTCCGGGGCCTGCCATTTGCCATCTTCGTTCAAATGGTAGATGAAGCGGTCGTGCATGCGGTTTTCGCGGCCCTGCCAGAACTCCACGGTGTTAAACGTCACGCGAAAGCCGCCCCAGAACGAGGGCAGGGGGATCTCGCCTGCCTTAAAGCGCTCCTTGATCTCCTGGAACTTGGACTCGAGGATGCCGCGCGAGGAGACGAGGTGCGACTGGTGCGAAGCCCAGGCTCCGATCTGGCTGCCGCGAGGGCGGGAGCGGAAGTACTTCAAATCCTCGGCAATCGAAAGCCTGGAGGCCGTGCCCAGGAACATGACCTGGCGCTCCAGATAAAACCACGGGAAGAGCATGCAGATCTTAGGGTTGCCTTTGAGCTGCCGGGCCTTGCGGCTGCCTAAGTTCGTGTAGAAGACCAGGGATTTGTGATCATAGTTTTTCAGCAGCACCATGCGCGAATAAGGCTGGCCTTCGCTGTCGACGGTGCTCACGACGACGCCGTTGGGATCGTAAAGCCCGGAGTCTATGGCCTCTTTGAGCCATTTCTCGAAGAGATCCACGGGATCGGCGCTCAGATCCTTCTCATCGAGCCCTGACATCGAGTAGCTGCGCCTTAAGCCTGAAACATCAATCATGATCTTTTCCCTCCGCGAGAGAATGTAACACGAAGCGGCTTTTTTGCGCTCTGAGATGATTTATCGCTGAAATTTTAGAATTCCTTTCATTTGATCGTTTTTTATGAAAATTTTTTCATTAAAAAATCGACAAATGTTAAGGAAACGGGATCGATCTCAGGGCCGCGGTGTTCAAAAATGCTAAAATCGTGTCACTCAAGAGCCTCCCCTGCGAGGCCTGTTTTGTTTACGTTCACGATATCAGATAAGCGTTATCAGGGTAAAACAGCTATGAACAAATACGGTGAAACCGCGCTGGTTATCAACTGCGGCAGCTCCTCAGTCAAATTCGCCATCCTCGATCCTAAAGACGGCCGCATCTACTTAAACGGCCTGGCCGAGGCCATGGGCCTGCCCGAGGCCAGGATCTCCTGGAAATTTGAGGGCGACAAGGAGAAGCAGAAGATGGCGATCCCGGGCGGCGATCACGCGAAAGCCCTGGACTTCCTGGTCAAGAACATCCTCTCCAAAGACAAAGAGCTGCTCGATTCCATCGTGGCCTGCGGCCACCGCATCGTGCAAGGCGGCGACATCTACAGCGAGCCGACGCTCGTAAACGACGAGGTCGAGGCCAACATCGCCAAGGTTATCCCGTTTGCCCCGCTGCACAACCCCGCCCACCTGCAGGGTATCCGCGCCGCCCGCAAGAGCTTCCCGAACATCCCGCACGTCGTGGTCTTTGACACCGCTTTCCACCAGACCATGCCGCCTAAGGCTTACCGCTATGCCATCCCTGAGGAGTACTACACCGATCTGCATCTGCGCAAGTACGGCGCCCACGGCACTTCCCACATGTACATCTCCCAGGAAGCGGCCCGCATGATGGGCAAAAAGCCTGAGGAAGTGAACCTCATCACCTGCCATCTGGGCAACGGCGCTTCCGTGTCCGCGGTCAAAGGCGGCAAGTGCGTCGACACCTCCATGGGCCTGACCCCGTTAGACGGCCTCGTCATGGGCACCCGCTGCGGCAGCATCGACGCTTCCGTCGTGTTCTTCCTGTGCGAGCGCGCTCACAAGACCCCTAAAGAGGTCGAGGAGATCTTCAACCACAAGTCCGGCCTGCTCGCCCTCTCCGGCGTGTCCTCCGACATGCGCCCGATCTGCGAGGGCTATGACA
Organism: Succinatimonas sp. UBA7265; assembly: GCA_002473165.1. Lineage (GTDB taxonomy): Bacteria > Pseudomonadota > Gammaproteobacteria > Enterobacterales > Succinivibrionaceae > Succinivibrio. The sequence goes on along the minus strand of DKSD01000059.1, from coordinate 55,759 downwards.
AGGGCGACGAGAAGTGCAAGCTCGCCATGGACATGTTCTGCTACCGCCTGGCCCGCTTCATCGCCTCCTACTATGTGCCTTTAGGGCATGTCGACGGCATCGTCTTCGCAGGCGGCATCGGCGAGAACAGCTGGGAAGTCCGCAAGCTCACCTGCGAGCTTTTAAAGGAGCCGTTTGGCATCGAGCTCGACGACGATCTCAACCTCAAGGCTTTAGGGCGCCTGGGCTATGAGGGCGGCGTGATCTCAAAGCCTTCCTCCAAGGCCAAACTCTTCATGATCCCGACGAACGAGGAGCTGGTGATCGCCCGCTCGGCCATGAAGTTCGTCAGGCGCTGATTTTTTACCTGATTAAAAGTGCCCCGGAGGCGTGAGCCTCCGGGGCTTTGTCATTTAAAATCAGGCTGTTTCAGGCCGCATGCTATACTTCAAAAAATTTTTCTGTTAGCACGAGCGCATGTCATCTCCATCCAAGACCCCGCTGATCCTCTCTGAGGTTTCCGACAATCCCGTCACCAGTTTCCGCCGCGGCTACGCGCAGTTCTGGAGGTTTTTAAAGCCCTACGCCTTATGGGCGCTTTTGGGCATATTGCTTACGATCCCCATCGGCGCGCTCGACGCGGTGATGACCGCGTTCTTAAAGCCGTTTATGGACAAGGTCATGGTGGGGCAGGATCAGCAGTTTGCCTCCATGGTGCCTTTCTACATCATCGCGTTCACGGTGGTGCAGGGGCTGCTTTTGTACTTCGCCGCGCTCATCAACGGCTGGGTGGGCGGTAAGATCGCCGTGGACATCAAGCAGGCGCTGTATAAGAAGCTTTTGAGCATGGACACGGCGTTCTTTGACGCCAACAGCTCCGGCAGCGTGCTCTTTCGCTTTTCCTCTGACGCCGACACCGCCTCCGGCGGGCTTATCACCAACATCAAACTTTTTTTGACGAAGTTCTTCTCCTCGCTGTCGCTGGTGTGCGTGCTGCTGTACAACTCCTGGCAGCTGTCGATCCTCGCCATCGGCGTGCTGCTGGTGCTCGTGCTGCCCATGAGCATCGTGCGCAAGCGCATCAAGAAGATCATCTCCCAGTCCATGAAGAAGAGCACGAAGGTCGCCACGCTTTACAACGAGACGGCCGAGGGCAGCCGCGTCATCAAATCGTTTAACCTGCGCGAGCGCATGTACCGCCGCTTCAGCGCCACCATGGACTTCCTGTTTCGGATGAACATCAAGATGGTGCGCGACACGAACTGGCTGGCCCCGTCCATGCACCTCATCACCGCGCTGGGCGTGGCCGGCGTGCTGTATTTTGGCATGCACCTGATCTTAACGGGCGTGATCACCTCAGGCGCCTTCGTGGCCTTCCTCGCCGCGCTCATCATGCTCTACACCCCCATAAAGAGCATAGGCAACAATTACATCAACGTCCAGCAGGCGCTGCTGGCGCTCGACCGCATCTACCAGATCCTCAATACCTCCTCGTTTGAAGAGCGCGCCCAAAGCGACAAACAGCTCAAAGCGATCAAATACGGGATCGCCTTTGACAGCGTGCGCTTTGGCTACAGCGCCGGCCGCGAGATCCTAAAGGGCGTGAGCTTTGAGGTGAAAGTCGGCACGAAGGTCGCCCTGGTGGGCAACTCAGGCGGCGGCAAGACGACGGTGTGCTCGCTGATCCCCAGGCTCTATGATCCCGACTCGGGCTCCGTAACCATAGACGGGCAGGATCTGCGCGCGCTCGATCTCAAATCGCTGCGCTCGCAGGTAGCCGTGGTGTTCCAGGACAATTTCCTCTTTGAGGGCACAGTGCGCGAGAACCTGCTGTGCGGCCGCGAGGGGGCGAGCGAGGACGAGCTTTTGCGCGCCGTGCACGATGCCTGTTTAGACGAGTTCGTAAAGCGCCTGCCTGAGGGGCTTGACACGCAGATAGGCGAGCGCGGCCTGAGGCTTTCAGGCGGGCAGCGGCAGCGCCTTGCGATCGCGCGGGCGATCTTAAAGGACGCGCCTTTGGTGATCCTCGATGAGGCCACCTCGGCTTTGGACAACCGCTCGGAGAAAGTCGTGCAGAAGGCGCTTGACACCCTGATGCGAGGCCGCACCACCATCGTGATCGCCCATCGCCTGTCCACGATCATGGACGCTGACGAGATCCTGGTCATAAACGACGGCGCGGTGGCCGAGCGCGGCACGCACGCCGCGCTCATGCAAAAAGACGGCGCCTACGCCGCGCTCTACCGCTCGCAGTTTGCGAGGGTGCGCTCAGGCGCGAGCGAGGAGACCGCGGATGCGGAGAGTGAGGGCGTAAAATCCTGAATAACACCGCAGGGGATTGAACATACAGCAAGGAGCAAAACCATGGCCAAAAAATCAGCGCTGCCTGAGCGCTACTATCAGGTAAAGATCAGCCTTAAAGGGGCGCGCAGCAGCATCACCATCTGCGCGCCGGCGGAACTCAACCTGGAGAGGCTGGCTTTTCTAATCGTTGAGACTTTCGGCGAAGAGGGCTGCCATCTGTGCGCCTTCCCCGAGATCGATGACGCGCTGGACACTGCAAGGCCCGCAGGCGGCTTTATGGGGCCGGTCATGAGCGCCTCCTACTCCAAGATCACGCTGGAGCAGGCCTTCAAGGCGGCAGGCGACAGCTTCACCTTCATCTTTGATTTCGGCTCTGAGTGTGTCCATACCATCGATTTGGAAATCGACGATTTTACCCCTGAGGAAGGCAAATACCCGCTGTACCTCATAAAGGCCCGCGGCCGGGAGGCCTATGGGGAGGCGACGGATGATATGGGTAAATCCATATATGGCAAAAAGCTCAAGGCAGGCGATCCCAAGGTCGCGGAGGCTCCTAAGAAAAAGGCGAAAAGCTCCAGGCCCAAAAAGGCCGCGGCCAAGCCGCAGCCTGAACCTGAAGAGGAAGGCTTGGGCGATGATGGGGAGGACGATTCTTTTGATCCGCTCAAAGACGCGGTTGCGCGGGATTCAAAGGCCTCGCCCATGCCCGAGCGCTACTTCAAAGTCAAAATCCAGCTTAAATACACCCGCCCGACGCTCTACCGGGTGCTGTGCGTCCCCGCTGAACTGAGCCTGAGGGATTTTTGCCGCGTGATCCGCGACGCCATAGGCTGGGGCTGGGATCACCTCGACGGTTTCCCGGAGGCCGAGGAGGAGCTGGAGATGTCGGAGCTTGATGATTTCTCTTACTCGGATCAGGAAAACAGCCCGGAGTATGACACGCTTACGGTACAGGATCTTTTCGGCACCTGCGGGCCCAAGGTGCGCTATGTCTATGACTACGGCGACTACCATGAGCATATCGTGCAGCTGCAGAACGCCGACTTCCAGCCCGAGGCCGGCCATTACCCGGTTTACTGCATAAAAAGCCAGGGGCCGCATCCTTTTGAGGACGGCGAGTCCCTCGATGATAAAGCCTACCGCGACGATCCTAAATTCTTCCCGCCCGATGACGAGGACGGCAACCCCTCTGATGATTATTACCGGTTCCACGCCACGCTCAACATCGATCCGGTTGAGGTGAGCAGCGCGGTGGCCTATGTGGCCGCCAACCTCTACGGGCGAGAGCTTCACGAGGGTGATCCCTGCGTCGTTCCGGCAAAGCCTGTCAAAAAGGCGGGTGCAAAAGGGCGCGGCAGGCCGCGCAAACAGACGGCCAAAGCTAAACAGGACAGCGAATAAGAAACAAGGAATAAGGAGCAGCCATGAACAGTGATGCCAAAGACACCGGTGATCGCGGAACCGATTACAATTTTAAGGACATGGATGAAGTCGAGAACAGCTGCATCAACCTGGGCAAGGGCGTGCTGCGCAGCGGCATCGAGGATGAGCTGCAAGAGCGCATTTTCAATCAGATCCTGTCGTTTCGGAAATATCCCTTTGCCCCCGCGGAGCGTTATTTCAAGCTGCGCATTACCTTAACCAGGGCGCGCCCCAAGACCGTAAGGGTGATCGCGGCGCCTGCGTCGCTGACGCTTGCCGAGATGGTTTATGTTATAGGCGCGGCGTTTGGCTGGCGGCAGCAGCATGTCAGCGGTTTCGATGAGATGGATTACCGCGGCGGCCCGCTGGATGATTATGATCTCAAGGCCGCGGATATACTGGTAGCGCCGGTAAACAAAACCTACCGCAAGATCACGCTTGAACAGGCGCTGCCAAATTTCAGCTCCACTCTCACCTACAGGTATGACTTTTACCAGAATATCAGGCACCGCATCGAAGTTGCCGACAGCAACTACCGCCCCAAAAGCGGCGACTGGCCGGTAAAGTGCCTGGAAAGCCGCGGCCCGCACGTAGTCGAGGACGGATACACGGTCGATGATGCCGCTTACGCCGATGACATTCGTTATTTCCGTGACGGCGAGCCTACGGAGGAATGGCGCAGCTTCCAGCGCACGCTCACGGTGACGCCGGAGCAGGCCAACGCCTCCCTTGAACCCTACAACCAGCTGTGGTTTGGGCGAGTGCTTCGCTCAGGCGATCCGCAGGTTCAGCAATAAACGCCGGTCGGCATTTTGGGCGGAGGGCGAGCGTGTTTTTTGAGTACGGCAAGGCTGAGACCGACTGCCTCAAATCCCGCGACAAAAAACTCGGGGAGATCATAGAGCGTGTCGGGCACGTTTACCGCGAGACCGACGGCGATCTTTTCGCGGCCGTCGTCCGCCACATCCTCGGGCAGCAGATCTCCGCGAAAGCGCAGCAGACACTCTGGGGCAGGCTGCAGGAAAAGCTGGGCGTTGTAAACGCGCAGACGCTGCTTGATGCAGGCAGGGAAGTGATCCAGGGCTGCGGCACAACCTGGCGCAAGACCGGTTACATCCTCGCTTTTGCCCAGAAAGTGCACGACGGGGAGTTTGACATCGCCGCGGTAAAAGCCATGAGCGACGCTGACGCCATCGCCGCGCTCTGTGCGCTCCCAGGCATAGGCGTGTGGACAGCCGAGATGATCCTGCTGTTCTGTTTGCAGCGCCCTGACATCCTAAGCTTTGGCGATCTCGCCATCCTGCGCGGCATGCGCATGGTCTACCGCCACCGCAGCATCAGCAGGGAGCTGTTTGAGAAATACCGCCGGCGCCTGAGCCCGTGCGGCAGCGTCGCGAGCCTGTATTTCTGGGCCGTGGCAGGCGGCGCCGTCCCGGAATTAAAAGATCCCGCGCCTAAAAGGAGCTGAACTTTATGCCAAAGAGACAAAATGAAAAACTCAGACAGTACACCTCAAAATGCCAGTCGCCTTTGGGGGAGATTTTGCTGGCAGCCGATGACGCAGGCCTGACCGGGCTGTGGTTTGACCATGAAAAGTATTACGCCCTGAGCCTGGCGCCTGATCATGAGGAGAAAGAAATTCCGGCATCCTGGAGGCCAAAAAATGGCTTGATGAGTACTTTCAGGGGCGCAAATCGGATTTCACGCCAAAGCTGCACCTGCTAGGCACGGATTTTCAAAAAGAGGTGTGGCAGATCCTGCTTGAGATCCCCTACGGGCAGACGACGACTTACGGTGAGATCGCAAATAAATTTGCAAAAAAGCGCGGCCTTGCGCGCATGTCCGCCCAGGCTGTCGGCGGAGCCGTCGGGCATAACGAGATCTCGGTGATCGTCCCCTGCCACCGCGTCGTCGGCACGAACGGCAGCCTCACCGGTTACGCCGGCGGCATAGCCAAAAAGACGTATCTGTTAAAGCTCGAGGGCGGCTACCAGGAAGATCGCTTCTTTGTGCCTAGACACAGCACGGCGCCTTAAATGTTTAAACAGTCAGAATGAAATTTGATGCTTAAGGTAATTAAAACAATTAAATTTGATAAAGCCATATTTTTGAAGTCTTCCTACCGTAACCCCCGGGTCAACGTTTGACAGCTCGGAAAAATGTACAATGGCCTTTTCAGTAAGATCTCCGGAGTTTGCAAACTCTTCAAATTTTTTACGGTCAATCAAAGTTTGCTCAGCAAAACTGTCTGCTTCCTTTTCGGTCTCTTCTGATTTATCTTTGCCAAGATGCCCAAGCAGAATATGGCCTATTTCATGAAACAGGCTGAAAAGAAATATGTCAGCATCTTTTTTTCTTGCAGTGATTAGCAGAATGATTTTTTTGCCGTCATAGAATGACGCACCTTGAGTATAGGAACCACAAATATTCGGCAAGACAACAAATGAAATGCCGCAGGATGCGAAAAGATCACGAAGCCGATCCATATCAGGCCCGGAAACAAAGCGTTGTTTTATCTGATTCAGAGACTTCTTAAGTTTTGACAGGTTAATATCACTGACATCGGCATACCTGCTTTCCAGCCTTGCCTTTTGCCAGTAAGTAAGAAATATCCAATTGCTTTTCTCTGTATTGCTCAGTCTCCTGAAACAAACGTGTTTAAATGAATCGCTGCCTGTCAAAATCGTCAGAGAAGACACTTCAAAAAAATTTCTCAGTTCCAGGATCTTGTCCCAATCGGCGGAAACCGGTTTGATCCAGCCGTTTTTGATCATTTCTTTTACAGGCAGATCCCTCAGTATCTTTCTTTCTTCTTCGGCACGGTTTTCCTCTTCTGCCTTAGAACGATCTGAACGGTAATTTGCTTCTAAGGTATTCCAAAACGCGGCAGGAATGCCTAGCACAGATTCAAGCCTGACTGCTGTCTCTGGAGTGAGTTCAACTGAACCGTTAATCAGATTGCTAATGTGTTTTTCTGACATCCCCATACGCGCAGCAAACTCTTTCTGAGTCATGCAGCGATCTGTTATTTGTTCTTTGATCGTTTCCCCGGGCGGAACCGCGATTACATGCTTACTTTCAGTAATCATTTTGCCCTCTGCTAATGGTAGTCAACAATATCTTCAATGCAGATTTTTTGCGGTGTATCGTCTGTGACTGAAAAAACCATGCGAAATGGCTGAACTAAGTCTACAGCATACTTGTTTGCTAAATTTGCTCTTAACAAATGACATCTGCCGATGTGAAAATCAAGCATTTCGTGAATATCATGAGCTGCTTCAAGCTGGTTTATCCTCATTTTGATTTTATGCGCCATTTCCTTTCCGAATTTCTTTCGGCATTTATCTGCATCGGTGCACAATGATTCAAACTTTTTGTTTTTGAAGCAAATTATCAATTTTGTTCGCTTTGCAATTAACCATTTTGGTTAATTTTACAATAAACTTTTCTGATTGTCATCCTGTCTTAATCGCGTTTTACCAAAAAACTCCCGCCCAGCAGACAAAGACGAAGACGGCGACTCACAGCCTTGAAAAAACAGACCATGATTTCAGCATCCAGACATAGCCAGAGAAGAACACTGCTATGGTCAGGAAGTTGAAGATCAAGTGTCTTGTTAGCCGCCAGGAACCGTCCTGAGGCAGCAGTGTACCCTGTGCCAGCAGTCTGGTGACCCGCATAAACGCTGAACCAGCTACCGCCTCGAGGCACTTAATAACAATCTCGATGATTGTCGGAACAGACTGATCAGAACGGCTGCTAAAGCGCGTAACGACCGTCATCATATAAACAGTCTCAGGCCCGCGCTTTCCTGGCCAGGGCCTTGCTCTCCGTCCTCAGGGTGCCGTTGCGGATCACCCTCGAGATCAGGCGCAGATATCTGATGACATCCGCGTAAAGCCCGTGCCCCAGCTCCCGCCTCACCGACTCCGCGCTTATGCTCTCGCGGCGTCCGTAAAGCCGGGTGCAGGCGTCAAGCACCTCGTCAAAGGTCACACGCCGATCCCCGCTTAATTCACGCGTTCCCCGCGCGGCCGGCGCGTTGTCGATCACCTCCACCGCGTCATGCGGATCGCCTTCCCCTGTCTGTCCGGCCGCGGCACCCTGCCAAAGCCGGTTTTTTTCTTTTATGGGGCAAGCTGTTGCAGGCGCATCTGGTCGGGCGCCATCGGTTAAAATGTGACTGTCCGCACGTTTTGAGGCCGCTTCATGAGCAAATTCGATCCCCGCATCTACCTGTTTTCACTAGGGCATTTCTCCGTGGACTGGGCGCAAGGAGCGATCCCGGCGCTGCTGCCGTGGTTCATCTCAAATTGCGGCCTTAATTACCAGGCTGCCGGAACCATCATCTTTGCCAACATCCTGCTCTCGTCGGTGCTCCAGCCGGTGTTCGGCTATTACGCCGATCGCGTCTCCAAACCCTGGTTTGCGCCGGCAGGTTCGATCATCGGCGGCCTGAGCATCGCCGCGCTGCCTTTTGTCGAGAACTATGCGGCGATCCTCGCGCTCTCGATGTTAAGCGGCCTGGGCGCGGCCATCTACCATCCTGAGGCCGCGCGCATGGTCAACGCCCTGGCCGGCGCGTCAAAGGGCCGGGCCATGGGCACGTTCTCCGTAGGCGGCAACGCCGGCTTTGCCGCAGGCCCGGCCTTTGCAGGCCTGTGCGCCTACGTGCTCGATCCGCGCCTGCTCGTCGCCTATGGCGCGGTGAACCTGGTGATCGCGCTGCTGCTGCACCGTGTGCTGCCCAAGGCCATGCGCGACATCCGCTGCGGAACGCTGGAGGCGGCAGCGCGCAACGGCGGGGCGCCGCTGCCTGCGCAAAACGACTGGAGATCCTTTGGCAGGCTCTCCGTGGTGATCTTCGCGCGCTCCATAACGTTCTCCTCGTGCATGGCGTTTATCCCGCTGTACTGGGTGAGCGTGCTCGGCGCCCACGCCCAGACCGCGTCGCTCTCGCTTACGGCGTTCTCCGTCATGGGAGCGGTCTTTACATACTTTGGCGGTCTGCTTTGCGATCGCCTCGGCTTTGTTAAAACGATGAGGGTGTGCTTTACGCTGCTCATCCCGGCGCTCGCTCTGCTCGTGAACGCCTGGTCGCTGCCGGCAGCGGCGCTCGCGCTCATCCCCGCGGCATTCTGCGTGTTCAGCCCCTACAGCGCCACGGTGGTGCTGGGGCAGACCTATCTGGGCAAGAACATCGCTTTCGCCTCAGGCGTGACTTTAGGGCTTACGACAACCGTGGGCGGACTGTTCGCGCCGCTCATCGGCCGCGCCGCCGACAGTTTCGGCGTGCACGCGGCGCTGCAGTGCCTGTGGGCGGTGGCGATCATCGCGGCAGCCGCCTCGTTCACGCTCAAAACCCCTAAGGCTCTGGAGAAAAAGCCCCGCGGCTGATTTACCCGCAGCCTGCCTTAAAGCCGGGATCTCCCTCAAAACAGGCAGGGATCACTTGTGTACACTACAGCTTTAAAATCGCGCCAGGCCGCATGGCGGCGCGGTTTTAAGCGCAAATCCCTTCCCGAAGCCCGAAACTTTTCAGGCAAAAGCAAGGCGGCCTTGCGGCCGCCTTTAAACAAGGAGGATTGGGGTTTAGCTGCGCGACGCCGGGATCTCCTGAGTGGCGTTGCCGCGATCGCTGTTGTTGACGATGAGCGTCGAGCGCGAGGGGATGGTGAGGTTGCGCGCGGAGACAAGATCTTTTAAGAACTTCGTTTGCAGCTCCTCAGAGCTGCCCGTGGCGCCGTAGCAGCTGACGCTGAGTGTCTCGCGGGCGAGCATTTCATAGAGCGGATCGAGGCCTTCGCCGTGATCGGTGCGCCTGACGTTGCGCCCGGAGAGCGGAATGAGCAGCGTCTCGCCCGTGTCTTTTGACAGATCCTCATGGCAGTCGTCCGGCAGATACATTGCCGAGAGCAGCGGGAAGAGGAACGAGCCCTGCGGGATGCGCACCTGCTGGTGCGAGGCGTTGACGAACACGATGCTGAAGCGGCGGTCGAAGATGCGGATGAACCCGAAGAAAGCGCCGCCGGCGCAGATGAACACCATGGTGCCGCGCGTCAGCGCCGGGTTGCCGCGGCGCATGGCCGCAAGCTCGGTGAGCACTGACTGGATGTCGGCGCTCACGGGGCTGGCATGGTGATCGGCGAGCGCCTTAAACGGGATCATGGACGTCGGCCCCACCTGCCCTGAGGCGATGACGTCGCCTAATTCGTCGCCCTGGTAGATGCAGGGGATGCCGCGCCAGGCGTACATGGCCGCCAGCGCCGCCAGATAGAGGTTGCGATCTTTGCCGATGATGCTGTAAAAGCGCGGCAGCGTCGCGTTGTCGAGCTCGTTGACGAGGCAGACTTTCGCCTGCTGGGACAGGCCTACGGCATACTCCTCGCAGGCGCGGCGCAGATCCTCGCCCGTGTAGGGCGTCGGGCTGCCGTCAAGGCCCACGCCGCCAAAGAAGGCGCGCACCGGCCTTAAGAAGCCCGTGTAGTTTATGGTGCCGTCGATGCTGCCTGCAGTGCTCAGGGCATAGCGCGGATCGGCTTTGAAATTGCCGAGCATCAGGCAGTCGATATGGGTTTCGCGGGCGGCCTGGCAGATCTCGGAGATGCGGCGCAAATTGCTGCGCGCCGAGCCGTTGTCGCCGACGGCGGCAATCTGATCTATGACCCAGCCGTCTATGGCGTAAGGCTGGCGCAGCCATTTGCGGGTAAAGCTGTTCACGCCCTTGTACATGGCGTGGCGCACTTCGCGGCTTGCGTAGTCGAGCTTCGGCAGCCCGGCGTTGCCCAGATCGTAGCAGGCGTCGCCGTCTGATTTGAAGGTGTAGTACTCGCGGTACGGGCTGTCCTCGTGGTGCAGCGCGCCCTTGCCGGTGCGCTCCTGGCGGTCAAACCACGGGTGGGTGTCGCCGGTGTGGGCAAACGGGCCGTGCAGCAGCAGCTTCATGTCATAGCCCATGGTCAGGGCGCGCAGGCGCTTTAAGGCGCCGTTGCCGCCGAAGTGCGGATCGACGGTGTCGTAATCCTGGACGTCCTCTTTGGTGACGGAGCCTGCCTTGAACACGGAGTTTAAGATCAGGCAGTCGCAGCCTAAGCCGCGCAGGTAGGGCAGCATGTTGGCCACGCCGTCGAGATCGCCGCCGAAATGCACCTCGTTGAAATCGGTGTATTCAAAATCGCGCTCGCGCAGCGGCTCCTCGGCGGAGACTTCCTGGCCGTCGATGCTGAAATGCCCCTGGGATGAGGCAAAGCGGTCGGGGAGGATCTCATAGCAGACGAGATCGGGCGCCCACTCAGGGTGGGTGTTGAAGAGCTCGAAGGCAAAGCAGTGCTGCAAGAGCGGGATCTCGCGCGACATGCCCAGCGAGCTGTACCAGACCTTGTCGAGCGCCTCGCTCTCTTTGCCGTTCTCGGGCAGCGAGAGCAGCACGATGCGGAAGCAGTAGCGCTGGAAATTGGCGCCGCTGTCGATATTCATGGGGCAGACGAAGCGGTGGATGCCGGAGCTTGAGCCTGAATAGCTCATGTCCACGGCCACCGGCTCATGCTGCGGGAACGTCACGAGGCTGACGCGCAACCTGCGGTGGTTGGCCCCGCGCACGTAGAGGATGGCCAGGTTCTGCAGCCGCCCCGGGCCCGTGCAGGTGTGGAAGCACTGGAAGGGAAGCGACTGACGCGGTGAGCTGGTGTTCTGACGCATGAGTTATTTCTCCGAAAGCGCTTTGACAGCAAGGCGCACGGTTTCATAGAGTTCGGCGCAGCCTTTGATCCCGGCGCGCTCTTTGGGCGAGTGCGGGTTTAAGATGGTTGAGCCTACAGAGATCATCGCAAGACCCGGGTTGAGTTTTGCAAACTGGGCGCACTCGAGCCCGGCGTGGATCGCGGTGATCTTAAATTCCCTGCCTGTGACCTTATGATAGGACTCCTGCATCACCTCGACCAGTGTTCCGTGATCAGGACAGAGCCAGCAGGGATGGCGGTGCTCGACCGCCACGTCAGCGCCCGCCAGCGATGCGGCCGCGGCGATCACGGCTATGGCCTCATCAAGCCCGCGCTCTTTTAAGGAGCGCGGCATCTCACAGATGAGCACGTGATCCCCAAAAGTGCGCACCATGCCAAGATTTGATGAAGTTTCAACGATCTCAGGAGCCGAATCGCTCATGCGCATGACGCGATTGGGCAGGGCGCGGATAAGCGAGAGGAGCTCGAGCGTGCACTCAAGCGACATGGCCTGGCCGTCGTTTGGGCACTGCGCAAGATCGCAGCTGCCCTCAGGATCAGTCCTTTCATAAACAGAGTAAGCCTTGTCAAAGGCCTCTTTGACCGCTTTTTCAAAATCCTGCGCCTGAGCCTCAGGCACGAGCACGACAGCTTTGGCAGAGGAGGGGATGGCGTTGCGCACGCTGCCGCCTTCAAGGCTCTTTAAGAAGATCTCAAAATCATCTGAGAGCGTGAGCAGCAGCCCTGCAAGCAGGCTTACGGTGTTGGCGGTGCCGGCGTTGATGTCAGAGCCGCTGTGGCCGCCTGCAAAGTGCGAGAGGGCCAGAGTGTAAGCCTTAGTCCCGGGCACGCTGACATTTTCGGTATCCAAGGTGATATTGACGTCCGCAGAGCCGGCGCAGCCTATAAACAGCTGCCCGTCGTCCTCGGAATCGAGGTTTATGAGGCAGTCGGCTTTGAGATCGTCTGCCGAAAGTCCGAGGGCGCCTTTCATGGTCGTCTCTTCTTCGACGGTGAACACAGCCTTAAGCGGGCCGTGTGGCAGATCCTTGTCCTCGAGGATCGCCAGGGCCGTGCACACGCCCAGGCCGTCATCGGCGCCTAAGGTTGTCCCTTTGGCCTTGAGAAAACCGTCCTCGGCAAAGGCCTCTATGGGATCTTTTAAAAAGTCGTGCCTGACGCCGTCAGCTGCCACCGGGACCATGTCCATGTGGCCTTGCAGGATGAGGGAGGGGGCCTTTTCGCACCCTTTGGATGCAGGAGCGGTGATGATTACATTCCCGCTTGTGTCTTTCTTATAATCAAAGCCGTTGGCCGCGGCGAACTGTTTAAGCCACGACGCCACGCCTTCCTCATGGCCTGAGGGGCGGGGAATGGCCAGCAGTTGAGCAAAATGATGAAACACCCTTTGGGGTTCCAGCTCTTCAATGGCAGTGCTGCTCATGTTGCGTTCTTCCTTGTATTTTTAGTTGAGCCGCGGTGGTCCCCGGGGCCGGGATTCAGGGCGCAGAGGCTTTGGCAGATCAGGGACAGCACCTGAGCCTCGTCCTGCGACAGCTGCGCAGGGGAGAGCACGCTGCTCACCACAGCGCGCCGCCGCACCGTCGCCTGCAGGCGGCGGCTGCGGCTCTCCGAGGCGGCAGGTGTCTTCTGATCCTTCACGCGTTACAATCCGGCCGGACACGGCAAAAAGGGAACGGGTTCCTGCGGTTAAATTCTGATCCCGCTATTTTAACGTCAACAGAGCCCCGCTTTAAGGATCTGCGGGCGGAAATCTGAAATTTAAGGAGCAAAGCATGCTGGAGCAGTACATGCTTGAACGCCTTGAGGCGCTCAAAGGCCAGGGAATGCTGCGCGCGATCACCCCGAAGGCTCAAAACGCCTCTGAGATCGAGGCAGGCGGTGAGCGCCTTATAAACCTCTCCTCAAACGACTACCTGGGCCTTGGGCATGATAAGGCGCTGGCAGCGGAGTTTGCAGAAACCCTCAGGGGCGGGGGCGTGCTGTTCTCCTCCTCGGGAAGCCCGCTTTTAACCGGCGCGCACCCAAGCGCCGCCGCGGCGGCACAAGCCTGCGAGGCGCTGTTTCCTGAGAAGAAATGCCTGTTTTTTAATTCAGGTTTTGCCGCCAACAGCGGCGTCATCAGCGCGCTCGGGCTCATCCCGGGCACGGTGATCCTCGCAGACAAGCTCATCCACGCTTCGGTCATCGACGGCATGACCTCAGATAAGCGCATCAGAGCGCTGCGCTTTGCCCACAACGACATGGAAAGCTTTGAGTCTGTGCTCTGCCGCGCCGAGCAGGACTCAGAGCAGGTGATCGCGGTCACGGAGGCCGTGTTCAGCATGGACGGCGATCGCGCGCCTTTAAAAGAGCTCGCCGCCTTAAAGCGCCGCCATCCCAAACTGCGCCTCTACGTTGACGAGGCCCACTCTTTTGGCGTTTACGGGGAAGGCGGGCGCGGGCTGTGCGCCAGTGAAGGCGTGCTTGAGGATGCTGACTTTATCCTCTGCACCTGCGGCAAGGCTTTGGGATCTGAGGGCGCGTTTTTGCTCTGCTCTGATACCGCGCGCAGCTATTTTATAAACACCGTGCGCAGCCTGATTTTCTCAACAGCGATTTCCCCTGTCGCGTTCTTGCATATCGCCTTCATGCTAAAGCGCCTGCCCAACGAGGAGGTGCGACGCCGGCGCCTGTCTTCAATCTGCGCGCGCGTGCATGAGGCGGTCGCGCAGGCGGGTTTCCCCGCGCTCTCGCAAAGCCAGATCATCCCCTGTTTAACCGGCACCAATGAAAAGGCGCTCAAAGCCGCGGAGTTTTTCAAAGCGCGCGGCCTTTACGCCATGCCGATCCGCCACCCGACCGTGCCCAAAGGCAAGGCCAGGCTGCGCATCTCGCTTAACGCCGCGCTCTCAGATGACGAGGTCTCAAGGCTCTGCAAGGCACTGTTGGAGCTTAAAGATCAGAACCAGGAGGCATAAGCGTGCGCTGTGAATTTATAAAAAAAGGCGGATGCAGCCTCGTGCTCTTTGTCGCAGGCTACGGCCAGGAACTGGCGCCCTTTGAGCGCTTTAAAGATGATCTTGCCGAAGACACGGCGCTGCTTATGATCTGGGATTACCGCAACCCTCAGCTGAGCCTTCCTGATCTCAGCGCTTATGCAAAGGTGCGCCTCATCGCCTGGTCCATGGGCGTGATGTACGCCCCGGCGCTTTTTGACAAGGCAAATCTGCCCTTTGAGCGGCGCATCGCGGTAAACGGCAGCTGCGAGGGCATAGACGCAGAATTCGGGATCAGCCCGAAGCTTTGGGAGAGAACGATCGCCGAGATGAACGATCAGAGCGCGTATGCGTTCTGCCGCCTCATGTGCCTCTCGCCTAAGCTTTTAAAAGACTATCTGAAGGCGGGAAAAATGCGCGATCCTGGAAGCCTTAAGGCAGAGCTTGAGGCCATCCTCTCTTTTGCGCGCGAGCTTGACCCTAAGAGATCCCGGGGCTTTTACACCGAGGCTTATACCTGCGCAAAAGATCTGATCTTCCCGCCTGAGGCCGTAAAGCGCAGTTTTGCAAGGCAGGGGATCGAGGTTTTACAGGAGCCGGGCGCCCATTACTGCCCGGAGCTGTTCTCAAAGCTCTTTGCCGCGCCTTTTGAGCCATGACAGAAGAACTGCACGATGCGCAGGCGCGTAAGCGCCGCGCCCGCCGCTTTGGCCGGGCCGCCTCCACTTATGATCAAAGCGCGCACGCGCAGCGGCGCCTTGCACAGATCCTCTTTTGTGATCTGCAAAAGCGCGGCGGCTTTGCCGGAAAAAGCGTGTTTGAGGCAGGCTGCGGCACCGGGGCGCTCTCAAAGCAGCTCTTAACGCTAAATCCTGCAAGCCTCACGCTCTGCGATCTCAGCACCGCCATGCTCGACAGCTGCCGCAGCGCTCTGGGCGAGCAGGGCGTGCCGCTTTCTTTTCTGTGCGCCGATGCCGAAAAAGATCCCTTGCCTCAAAAATACGATCTCATCACCTCAAGCGCCGTGTTCCAGTGGTTCTCCTCGCTAAAAGGCGGGCTTTTAAACCTCAAAAACGCGCTCAATCCAGGCGGAATTTTGGCTGCGGCTTTTTACACCCGGGGCACTTTTGAGGAGATCCGGCAGGTTTCAGGCGACGGCATTGCCTATGTGAGCGCTGCTGAGGCTGAAAAAATTGCAAAGGAGATCTTCAGTGAGGTGAGCTGCCGCAGCCTGAGCTTTAAGACTTTCTACCCTGACGCGCTCTCCATGCTGCGCTCTTTAAAAGAGACCGGGGTGAGCGGCACCGGCGGGCGCATCTGGACGCCCGCAAAGCTTTTGGAATTTACGCGTGAATACGAGCGGCGCTTTAAAGACGAGCGCGGCGCGCGCCTGAGCTGGGAGGCCTGCGAGTTAATCGCAAGAGCCTGATTTAAAGCGCCAAAGGCCGCGGCGGGATCCCGCCGCGGCCTCATTTTCATGCAGGGTTATTTGCCCGGTTTTTCGGCTTCTTTGGCGCCTGCCTGCTGCTTCATGGTCTTGTTGTTTAAGACGATGAGATCGGCGTCGATGTAGTCGACGACCTCCTCGCAGGTGTTGCCGATGAGGGCGGCCATGGCGCCGCTGCGGCCTGCCGATCCGATAAAGACGGCCGAGGCTTTAAGGCGGTTGCACACATCGGGGATCACCTCATCGGGCATGCCTTCTTTGATGTGGCAGTTCTCTTTAGGGATCCCGTGGGCGGCGGCGAACTCATGCAGCCGGCGCTCGTGCTCTTTGACGATGCTCTGGGCGTAGACCTCAGGGGCGTAATTGGGCACCTCGAGCATCACGGTGGGCAGCACGACCGGCGCGGAGTTTACGAGGTGGATGGTGCCGCGGGTGATCTTGCTCAGCTCCTGGGCCTCGCGCAGCAGCACCAGGTTGGCGTTGCGGTGGCCGCTGAACGAGAAGTCGACGGCGACGACGATGTTGCCGCCTTCCACCCACTCGTGCTCCTTGGCGATGATCACCGGCACGTTCGCGTTTCTCAGAATATACCAGTCGATCGGGGTGAAGAGGATCGAGTCGAGCACCTTGTGGTGGTTGGCGCCTTTGATGATCAGATCGTAGCCGCCGTGCTCGGCCTCAGCGAGGATCCCCTCGCCGATGTCGCGGGTGAACACCACCTTGGGGGTGATCCTGACGGGCGTGCGCTCGATGATCGGCTTTAAGCTCGCCTCAAGCTGTTTGCGGTTCGTGTTCAGCACATCCTCGCGGGTCGACTGCTCGCTCATGCGGTTGAGGATGTGGATGTCGTAGGAGAAATCATAGACGAGCCGCAGCGCGGTGATCTCCGCGCGGGGGTTGTATTTGGCCAATTCGAGCGCGCGGTCAAGCGCGGCCTGCTGTTCACGCCTGGGTTCAATCACCGCCAGGACTTTGCTGTACTGTCTCATGATAAAGCTCCTTGCTCTGAGCAATCCCGTTCCTCACATACCCTGAGTATATGATTATTTTTAAATGGGAATCATGCCGCAATCAGCACTTTTGCGCAAAATTTTGCGTAAAAGCTTGAGCACTGTCACAGCTTAAGCGCGCGCGGGCGGATGCCCAGGAGCACTGAGGCGGCGAAATAGACGGCCCCGCCTGCGGCGATGCACAGCGTCAGCCACAGGATAGATGTTAGCGTGTCCATCTGAAGCCACTGCGAGGTCTCAGGGGATATCCACCTTACGGCAAAGCCCATGAGCGCGGCGGCCGCGGCGGCGCGCAGCACAAAGAACACGGTCTTAAGCGAGGGCGTGTAGATGTTGCGGCGGTGCAGCAGCCACAGCAGCATCAGGCAGTTGACGTAGGCCGCCAGCGCCGTGGACAGCGCCAGGCCGACATAGCCCAAAGGCTTTATCAGGATGAGGTTGAAGACGATGTTGGCGAGGATCGCGGTTATGGAGCAGCGCACCGGGGTGCGGGTGTCCTGGATGGCGGCAAAGCCCTGCACGAGCACGCGCACGAGCATGATGGCGCACAGGCCCGAGACCGAGGCAAAGAGCGAGGCCGACGAGAGCATGACGTTGTCGGCCGTGAACGCTCCGCGCATGAAGATCACGCGCAAAACCGGCTCGCGCAGGGCGATCATGCCGCACATGGAGGGCAGGCCCAGCAGCAGCACGAGGCGCACGCCCCAGTCGAGCGTGCGCACGTAAGTGTCGCCGCCCTGGCCGCGGGCGCGGGCGAGCGCGGGGAGGATCACCGTGGAGATCGCGACGGCGAAGATGCCTATGGGAAATTCCAGCAGGCGATCGGAGTAATAAAGGTAGGAGATGGCGCCCGTTGCCAGGAACGAGGCCAGCACGGTGTTCACAAAGAGGTTTAACTGGGAGGCCGACACGCCGATCACCGCGGGGATCATGAGATTGCGGATCTTTTTGACGCCGGGGTGCGACCAGCCAAAGCGCGGGCGCACCAGCATGCCGGTTTTGCGCAAAAACGGGATCTCAAAGAGCAGCTGGAGCACGCCGCCTGCGACCATGGCCCAGGCGAGCACCCGGTTGGGATCCTCGGCGTGCCGTCCGAAGATCAGCACGGCGCCGATGAGCGTGAGGTTTAAGATGCAGGGCGTCATGGCCGGCACGCCAAACCTGCCAAAGACGTTGAGCACCGAAGAGCACAGCGCCGTGAGCGTCACAAAGAACAGATAGGGGAACGTGATGCGCAGCAGCACCGATGCCTCACAGTATTTCACCCCGTCAGGGGAGCCCTCAAGGCTGGCCTTAAACCACCCCCACCCGAAGATCGCCGTGAGCACCGGCGAGAGCAGCATGCCGGCAATCGTCACCAACAGCACGATCCCGCCTAAGGTGCCTGCGCTTTTTGACACGAGATCGGATAGCGCCTTGTCGCTGCCGCTCTGGCGCGTCTGCGTCATGACCGGCACGAAGGACTGGGCGAAGGCGCCTTCGGCAAAGAGCCTGCGGAAAAAGTTCGGGATGCGGTTTGCAAAGAAGAACACATCGGCTGACATGCCCGCGCCGAGCACCGAGGCGATCACGATGTCGCGCACCATGCCCAAAATGCGCGAGGCGAACGTCGCCGCGGCCGTGATGATGCCTGATCTGAGCAGTCCTGACTTAGCCATGTTTCCCCCTGTTTTGCACCTGCAAATCATAACAGGCGGGCAGGGGGAGCGCACTTTTGGGGGCAGGGAGGGCGTTTTGCTTTCAAAAAAGAAATAAAAAAGATTGCAAGCGAAATTTAATTTTTTTTGCCCCAGGGTTGTGGAAAAAACTGTGACTTGTGGTGGAAACTGTGGGGAAATGGCATGTATAAGCCTTTTACGGCTTGTCGGAAACTTTTGGAAAAGCCTCTTGACTATTTTAAAAGAGCAGTTAATCAAACAATTAACAAAAATTTAAAAATCTACAAAGGTTTGGCGGCGGCGCGGGCGGAAAAAGGCGGAAAAGCGGGATTTTTCTTAGCGGGAAGCCTGCGGCCCAAAATCCTGAAACCTGTCAGATTTAAGAAAAACTGTTTTAAATTCAGAATAATCACCGTAAAAACGTTAAAATTCCCCGCCCGCGGCGCTCTGATTACAAACATGAAAGTCAACGGAGATAAATTTTAGAGCACCCCATGCGGTGGGAAAAGCGGGGGAATTTGCAAAACCGCCCCGGGCAAAAATGGCGGATGCCTCTTTTGAGGTTAAAAAGTCAACCAGGTTTTTAAAAAATAAATTTTGTTTATTCAAATAACTAAATCTGAAATTTAAAGTTTTCCGCCCGGGCGGAAAAACCCGGGCGCGGCGGGATAAAGTTTCCCACAGCTGTGGGAAACTTTTTAAAAAACGCCCGCGCCCTTTGAGGCGCCGCGGAGAAAAAATTTTTGAGGCAGGGGGAAAAGGGGCGCGCGCCCCGGTGTCTAAAATTTAGATCCTTGCACTCGCGGATCGGGACACAGGGGCGGAATATTTAGAAGCTGAAGTTATTCCCCGCGCAGATCAGACAAAGGCCGGGCGAGGCTTAGGCCCCCAAGCCTTATCCCAGCGTCTCCTCGAGCGCCATCATGATGAGAAAGCCTGAGAGCACGGACACGGTTGCCAGATCGATGCCGTCGTTTCCCAGATCGTGCGACTGCGGGATGAGCTCTTCGACGACGACATAGAGCATGGCGCCTGCGGCAAAGGCCAGAAACCACGGCAGCGCCCCGACGACGGCCTCAGAGCAGAGCACGACGAGCACGGCCCCCAAGGGCTCGGCAAGCCCGGAGAGCGTGCCTGCCATAAACGAGGCAAAACGGCTGCGGCCTTGTGCGTAATAAGGCACGGACACGGCCGTGCCCTCGGGGATGTTCTGGATGCCGATGCCGGCTGCGAGCGCCATGAGCGCGCCCAGGCTCTGGCTGCCTGAGCCCGCGGCCGCGGCGAGCACGCCCAGCGCCATGCCCTCGGGGACGTTGTGGATGGTGATGGCCGTAAACAGCAGCGTCTGGCGGCTCCAGCCGGTCTTCGGGCCCTCAGGGGACTGCCCCATGAGGTGGAAGTGGGGCAGCAGGTGATCGAGCAGCAGCAAAAACAGCACTCCGAGCGCAAAGCCGCCTGAGACCGGGAGCAGGCCCGATCCCGCGGCCGCGGCCTCCTGCTGCGCCGGGATCAGCAAGCCGAAAACCGATGCTGCGATCATGATCCCCGCGGCAAAGCCCAGCGAGAGCTGGGTGACGAGTTTGTGGCCGGCGCCGGCTACGAGAAACACGAAAGCCGCGCCCAGCGCGGTGCAGGCAAAGGTGAAGCCGCTTGAGAGCAGCGCGCATGCCAAAGCGTCCATAAAATCCTCCGTATGCCCTCTGATTTTAACCGCGAGCGCCTAAAATCGCGCCGCCGCCTGGCCGCCTTGCACTTTGCGGCGCTTGTGCGATCATGCTCTCAGATAAAGCTGCATCAGTAAAACCATGACAGATAATTCAGAAAGCGCCGCGCAGGCGGGGCGCAATTTAAGCGAGATCCTCTTCAAACCCAAATTTGACTACCCTGAGACCTCGCAGATCTCAAACTCAGGCTGCCCGCTGCCCGAGCTCAAAGATCCGGCGAATTTGGCCTTTTCGGGCAGCTGGTACCGGCCGGTGTACCGTTTCCTCTGGGCCTGGCAGGGCGCCAACGTCATGGACGTTGACGAGGCCCTGGCCGCGATCGCCTCGTCAAAAGGCGCGCGCACCAGGCCGCAGTGCCTTGACACGGTAAAAGAGTACGGCTCAGGCAACTGGATCTATGAGTTCTCCTCAAAAGCCCAGTCGCGCGCCGTCAAAGGCCGCGAGAGAGAAGATCAGGGAGAGCTTAAAGAGGCGGAGCACCAGTACCGCATGGCCGCCCGCTACTTTGACATCGCCGCCTACCCCAGGCTGCGCGGCGACGTGCTCGCCGCCGACGCCGCGCTTCTGGGGCAGCGCTGCTACCGCGGCATGTGCCGCTGCGCCAAAGATTTGGGCGTGCTTGAGGAGCTGGAATTTGAGTCAGGCGGCCGGCCCGGGCAGGCGCTGCTGCACCTGCCTGACCGTGAAAGCGTGCACCCCTGCGTCGTGCTCATGTGCTCTTATGAGTTAAGCGCCATCAGCTTCTGGAGCCTCTATGCCAAGGCCTTGCAGCCTGCGGGCATCGCCATGGCCGTCGTGGAAATGCCCGGCATCGGCATGTCCGGGAAGATCGCAGCCGAGGCCGGCCGCTCGCCGGTTTTGGAGGCGGCCGTCGAAAAGCTGCGCGCTCATCCTTGCATAGATTCGCACTCTTTGGGGCTCATGGGCGTAAGGCTTGGCGGCGCGGCGGCGATCCGCTACGCGCTGCTGCACCCTGAGGGCATCAAGGCGCTCGCTTTAATCGATCCTGCCGTGCACACGTTCTTTGCCGACAAAGAGCTCTTAAACTCGCTGAGCCTCTGCCAGCGCTCGCTTTACGCCAACAGGCTCAATCTGGACGCGGCGCACTGGGATCTGGTGATCCCGCAGCTGCGCCCGCTGTCGCTGCGCGAACAGGGGCTGTTAGGCCGCGGCCGCCAAAGCCCGGTGCCCTGCCTTACAGCCTGCTTTAAGCGCTCCTTTGCCTCAGACGAGGACTGCCGGCTTTTAAAAGGGGCGTTTTCTGAATGCAAGATCGAGCGCTTTGATGACAGTTCATTTTCAAAAGATCTGGCCGGCGCCGCCATGCGCGCGGCGGAATATTTCAGGGAGAGGCTTTTATGAGCGCAACACCCGGACGCGTCGTCATTAAGCTCGGGACGAGCACCCTGACCGGCGGCACCGCGTTTTTAGATCGCGAGCGCATGCTCGAGACGGTGCGGGCCGTGAGCGCCCTGCACCGCGAGGGCTGGCAGGTTGCGGTCGTCTCCTCGGGGGCCGTGGCCGCAGGCCGCGAAGCGCTGGGCGGCCCGAAGCTGCCCTCTGACACCTGCTACAAGCAGATGCTCTCCTCCGTGGGGCAGGGGCGGCTCTTTGAGATCTGGGAGGATCTCTTTTCCATCTATAAGCTGCGCATCGGCCAGCTGCTGCTGACGCGCGCCGATCTCGAAAACCGCGAGCGCTATTTAAACGCCCGCGAGACGCTGCAGGCGCTGTTTGAATACGATGTCATCCCTGTGATCAACGAGAACGACGCGCTGAGCGTCTCCGACATCAAGATAGGCGACAACGACACGCTGGCCGCGCTCATCGGCGTCATGATCGACGCCAAAAAAGTGATCTTGCTTACCGATCAGGACGGGCTGTACTCAGCCGATCCGCGCACGGACAAACACGCCCGGCTCATCCGCAGCGTTCCGGAGATCAACTCTGAGATCCTCGCGCTTGCAGGCGGCGCCGGCAGCGCCCAGGGCACCGGCGGCATGGCCACGAAAGTGCGCGCCGCCTCCGTGGCGACGAGCGCCGGCGTCGGCTTTGTCATCGCCTCGGGCAACAACCCGCAGCAGCTGCCGGCGCTGGCGCGCGGCGAGGGCGTAGGCACGTTCTTTGAGCCCTCGCGCCACCCGGTGCTGCAGCGCAAATCCTGGCTCTCCAGCGCCACGATCTCCCAGGGGCGCATCATCGTGGACGCCGGCGCGGCCCGGGCGCTTTCGCAAAAAGGCTCGTCGCTTTTGCCCTCGGGGATCGTGCGCGTCGAAGGGGATTTTTTGCGCGGGGCCATCGTCGACATCGCAGGCGCCGACGGCAAAGAGCTGGCCCGCGGGATCGCCCGCTACGGCTCAGACGATCTCAGGCTCATCCGCGGCAGACACAGCGATGAGATCGAAAACATCTTGGGATTTACCCACGGCGCGGTGGCCGTGCACCGCGACGATCTGGCATTAAGGAGCGCGCATGAACGCAGCTGAACTTGAAACCCTCGCAAAAAAGGCCTATGAGGCCTCGCTTGACTGCGCGACTTTAACGACGGCGCAGCGCAACGGCGCGCTTATAAAGATCGCGCAAAAATTTCGCGCTCAAAAAGATGAGATCCTCGCGGTAAACGCCAATGAGGTGCAACAGGCCAAAGACGCCGGGCTTGAGAGCGCCTTTGTCGACCGCCTGAACCTTACAGAAAAGCGCTTTGAGGAAATGGTTTCAGGCATAGAGCAGGTTGCGGCGCTTCCTGATCCGCTAAACCGCATTTATGACGGGCGCACCGTGCCCTCGGGGCTGTTTTTGTGCAAGCGCAGCGTGCCCTTGGGCGTCGTCGGCGTGATCTTTGAGGCCCGCCCCAATGTCGTGGCCGACATCAGCGCGCTGTGCTTAAAATCAGGCAACGTCTGCCTGCTGCGCGGCGGCCGCGAAAGCCTTAAGACCGGGGCGTGCCTGCACCGCCTGATAGCTCAGGCGCTCAGTGAGTGCGGCATCGATCCCGCGGCCGTCGGGTTTATCGACAGCCCCGAGCATGAGCTTGTCGACAGGATGCTGCGCCTTGACAAGTACCTTTCCGTGATCATCCCGCGCGGCGGCGTGAAACTGCAGCGCCTGTGCGCCGAGAAATCCTCAGTGCCCGTGATCACGGGAGGCTTTGGCATCAGCCATATCTTTGCAGACGCAAGCTGCGATCAGGCGCGGGCGCTGCCGCTCATCGTCAACGCCAAGGTGCAAAAGCCCTCGGCGTGCAACGCCCTGGACACGCTGCTCGTGCACGAGGCCATAGCCAAAGAATTTGTGCCCAAAGTGCTCGAGGCTCTAAAGGCGCACGGAGTCGAGGTGCTCGCCCACGGCAAGGCGCTGGAGCTCTGCCGGGGCTTTGACAATGTAAAGCCCGGCGCCGATGAGGACTTTGACACGGAGTTTTTAAGCCTGCGCATGAACCTTGCAGTGGTCCGCGACGTGCGCGCGGCCTGCGCGCACCTGCGCGCCCACCGCGCCTCGCACTCAGACTCGATCCTCACGGACAGCCATGACAACGCCAGGCTCTTTGTAAGTCAGGCCGGCTCTGCCTGCGTCTACGTCAACGCCTCAACCCGCTTCTCAGACGGCGGGCAGTTCGGATTAGGCGCCGAGGTTGCGATCTCGACCCAGAAACTGCACGCCCGCGGCCCCATGGGCCTTGAGGCGCTGACGACCTACCAGTACGTCTGCGAAGGCGACTACCTCTGCCGCAAATGAAAAAAGCCGCGGCGGACGCCGCGGCTTTTTAGCTTTCCTGCCTTTACAGCTTCTGCAGGAGCTTCTCCTGGATGATGTCGAAGCCGTCGCCCTGCTTTGCCTTCACAAAGCTCAGGCGGTTCGTGAAGCCCTCGGGCACATCCTCCTCGTGGTGGGAGACAAAGAGCACCGAGGTGCGGCCGTTTTTCATGATGTAGCTGATAAAGGCTTTGACCTGGGCGCGCGCGAAACCGTCGAGGCCCTGCAGCGGCTCATCGAGGATCAAAAGCGGCGGGTTTTTCACGAGCGCGCGGATGATGAGCAGCATGCGCTGCTGGCCAAAGGAGAGCGTCTTAAAGCTCTCATGCTCGCGATCAGAGAGCCCGGCTAACTTAAGCCACTCCCTGGCGCAGGCCACCTCATCATCGCCCGGGTGCGCGTAGAGGCCGATGGAGTCG
The DNA here is from genome assembly GCA_002473165.1 of Succinatimonas sp. UBA7265. Classification (GTDB taxonomy): domain Bacteria; phylum Pseudomonadota; class Gammaproteobacteria; order Enterobacterales; family Succinivibrionaceae; genus Succinivibrio. Next base: position 31,326 of record DKSD01000059.1, on the reverse strand, counting down.
TAAAAGCCTGAGAGCACGACGTTCAGGGCCGGCGCGCTCACGCGGTAGTCAAGGTGCAGCGCCCCGGACACCGCGCCGTAGTATTTCTTGATGTCCCAGATGCTCTCGCCGGTGCCGCGGCGGAAACCGAAGACCGTGACGTCGTTGGCGTAGACGAGCGGGTTGTCGCCGGTGATGAGCGAGAGCAGCGTCGACTTGCCCGCGCCGTTGGGGCCCATGATGTGCCAGTGCTCGCCCGGGTTTACGGTGAAGCTGAAGTGATCGAAGATCACGCGCTGGTATTCGATATGGATGTCGCGCAGCTGCACTATAGGGCCGTCGCCAAAAGGCTTTAAGGCAAAGCGCGCCGGCGTGCGCGGCAGATTCACATCCGGGACTGAGGCGTAGCCTAGAAGCACGCGGGCGTCGGGATCGGCCTCGATCTCCTCGCGCGTGTCCAGGCGGGTGATCCCCAGGTGCCGGATGATGCCCATCTTCGTGAGGGTGTCCGGGATCTCCGAGGGGCGGTTGACGATGAGCACCGTCGGGGTAGCGTAGCGCTCGTGGATCTCGTTGATAAGCCCCAAAAGCGCCTTGCGCGTCTGCACGTCCAGCGCGTCAAAAGGGGTGTCGAACACGATGAGGTTCGGCTTTGCGCACAAAGCCTGGGCCAGCAAGGCCTTGCGCCCCTCGCCGCCTGAGAGCGTGCGCAGCGGCTTGTCCATGAGGTCCTCAAGCCCCATGCCTGACACCACCTCGGCGCGCACGGCCGGATCAGCGCCCTGGAGCAGATCGGCAGGGGTGATGCCGATCTCCTCCTTGGCCGTCGTCGCGTCCGAGTTGCGCATGTTGTAGTCGGCCTCAAAGAGCTGCATCTGCTTTTCAAAGGAGACGAGCACCGGGTGATAGTTCTCGGGGGCGGTGCCTGAGACGAGCTCGAGCTCGCCTGCAAGCGCCCGGGCCACGGAGGTCTTGCCGCTGCCGTTGCCGCCTATGAGCACGATGAGATCGGAGGGGGCGATGGCGAGCGAGCCTAAATTTACTCTCGCCTCGTCCTGCGACGGATCGCGGCTGAGCCTGAAGACGGCGTTTTCCCAGGAGATGGTGCGTGAGGTCATAACAAAATCCTTAAAACAAATAAGCCGGAGCTATTATGCGCCTTTTTATCTCAATTTATGCAATATAAAAACACTTGCGTTCCGTTTTCTGAAAATAACCGTTCTGCGACCTGTGTCGTTTTTTGGGCAAGATCCGCAATAAAGCGGCGCTTAAAGTTTGATCTTGTTAGCAAACGCAACTTTTTGCGTTGAATGCACGGGCTTTTAGTCTTAAGCTAAACAAAAGAGAGGCAGGAAATCCTGCCGGAGGCTCTCAAAGGTTTTAGGGAACAGATCCCGCCCGGGATGCCTGATAACAGGCGACCGGGGATGAAAATCAGCAGTTTTTGACCGCGCGGCAGCGGTTTTTTTAACGGAGGAAGAAAACATGGCTTCCAATGACAACAGATTTGCAGTGCTCTTAAAGCCGGGCGAGGTCCAGCCGGCCATAGAGAGGGCGGCGCAGTACTGCCACCTGGCCCCGGAGATCGAGGTCACCGCGGTCAGGGTGGTAAACGATTTTGACGACAGCAGCCGCGATGACATCGCCGTGCGCGTCAAATCCGAGTTCGAAGGCTTAAAGCGCGCCTTCCCGGGCATAAAGCACTTTGAGCTTAAGATCATTTTCTCCAAAGAAGTGCCTGAGGCTTTCTGCCGCGAGTGCGCTGAAGGCGGCTATGCGCTGGCGATCATCTCGGCCAACCGCCGCAACACCTTAAAAGATCTCTTTGTCAGCACCATAGACAGCGAGGTCATGCGCAACTGCCCGGTGCCGCTTTTGGTCGTCAAAGAAGCCGGCAGCCAGTCGCAGCTGGGCAAAGCGATCCTGATCGCCATAGATTTCCAGGAGAGCTCGCACAACCATGAGCTCGATGAGGCGCTCTTCAAATCGGCCAAGAGCTTTGCCGGGCGCTTCAACGGCGAGATCCATGTCGTAAACTGCGTCTCCCCGCTAAACCGCGGCCTGATGTCAGGCGACACCGGCATGTCGAAGATGCTCTCAGGCAGCAGCGTCACCCGCGTGGACATCAACGAGCGCATCGTCGAGGAGTTTGCCAAAGAGCACGGCCTGCCGCTTGATCACACCTATGTGGTCGAAGGCCGCGTCGACGAGGAGATCCCCAGACTGTGCGAGCGCCTTGGCGCGCGCATGGTCTGCATGGGCACGAACCCCAAGTCCAGCTTCTTAGGCTCCATAAACTCCAGCGCCAGCGAGCTGGTGCTCGAGCAGATCCGCGGCGACGTCTTTATTGTCAACTCCGCAAGCCTCAAAAAGCAGGCTGAATAAATTTACCTCCAAAACAAAAGGCCGCCCTGCGGGGCGGCCTTTTTGCGTGCAGGCAGCAGGCTTAGGGCAGCTTTTCGACGGCCTTGGGCTCAGCGTTCACAAAGACGATCGCCCAGCAGTCAAGGTTGTTCACATCTCTGAAATTAGGCGCCTTGCGGTAACGCTCAAGCTGCGCTTTGGCCTCATCAAGCTTGGAGGCGACCGCGGCGTCTGTGCCTTTGGCTTTGGGCAGGTATTTGAGCTCCAGAAGCAGGCTGCGCCCGCCGTCTTTGAGGCTGCGCGCGAAAATGTCAGTTGCCCCGCGCTCCCCGTCATCACACTCAAGCCTGGTATCCAGTGCTCCCTCGCCGCCGTTATTCAAGGTGAAATAAAAGATGAGCTGCAGCGAGCGCTCATTGAAACCTGAAAAACCTCCCCTTGAAGGTATGGCTTTAATCTGGCGGCTGACTTCGTTTAAAAGCGGCGTGATGTCGCCGTTCTTCAAAAGAGCGCTGAGATCGATACCGTGCGGCCTTTGAAAGCCGCTGCGTTCGGCCACACAGTCGAGGAAGGTCTGATAGCAGGCCTCGTTGGGGCAGCGGTACCAGACATCTTGGCTTGAGCCATCGGTTTTCTGCGGATCGCGGGTCAGAAAGCCCAGGTACGTCAGCATCGAGACCGCCTGCTCCCGGCCGAAGTTATTTGACTTGTTCAGGTTCAGATCTTTGGGCTCTCCGGATGCGATGCTTTCGCGCCTGAAGATGGCGCCGGTGAGTTCCTCGGCGACGCCGGGCTCGGCAATGTCAAGCATGTCTCCGAGCTTGCCTGCGTCCATGCCCGAGCTGCTGTCGGTCAAAGCTTTGGGGATCTTTCCGGTGTCAATGAGAGCGCTCAGGAAATTAAGGCACATGTTAGGGCAGAAGATCCTTTCCGCAGTCTCCTCAGAGAACAGATAGCCGTCGTAGCGCTGTTCCATGATCTCCATAACCTGAGCCTTGGTGATCCCGCTTAAGCGGCTGAAGTCCACGGTTTCATCGATGATCTGCGAGAGTTCGTCATGCGTGAATCCGGCCATGGCATTGAATCTGGGGTTTGCGCTGATGTTTTTGCCGATGTTGAAGCCTGAGGTCATTGAATCCAGTGAGATCGCCGAGACTCCGGTCATGAAGATCCTTGCAATCGGCTTGTCTTTCTCAGGGCCTCTGTAGCGTTTGAGGCAGGTGTAGAAAAGTTTGACCAGTCCGCTGTGTCCCTCCTCGGTTGAGGTCAGATCGCGGAAGGCCTCACGGTCTTTGGAGAGCACCTCATTGATAAAATGATCGTATTCATCGACGATGAAGTACAGCCATTCCCCGGACTTTGAATGACTGCGAAAATTGGAGATGAACTTGTTTATGACTATTGCCGGATCATCACCGGGATCCTTTTCAAAAAAATCCTTCGGCAGGCCCTTGTCAGGATAGCGGTCAGAAAAATCTTTGAAAGCTCCGCAAAGCTCTGAGATCAGCCCTCCGGCGATCCCTGAGACTTTTGAGGTGACAGAGGAAAAGTCCAGCCTCACGCAGTAATAGGAGTTTTTATACTCGGTGGGGTGGCTGTAAATCCAGGTTCCCTTAAAATTTTTCTCAAATTCAGGAGCCAGACTTTTGTCGTAGTAATTAAAAAGAATGTCGGTAAACAGCGTTTTGCCAAAGCGCCTGGGTCTTAAGAATACCGGGGTCTTGGATCTGGCGAAATTTTCCAGCGTTTCAATGTACCGGGTCTTGTCGGCAAAGACCAGGTTGTCTTCGCGGATCTCTTTAAGAGTGACGGCTCCGGTTTCAATATTTTTGAATTTCATACGCTGCTCCTTAAGCTTATATTTTATTTTATCAGTTTTTTTTCTTATTACGGCAGATCGAAAGAAACAGCGGTGTCTTGTTTGCAGGCACCAGGCGTCAGGGCAGTTTTTCAACCGCCTTGGGCTCGGCGTTCACAAAGACTATGGCCCGGCAGTCGAGGTTGTGCACGTCTTTGAAATTAGGCGCCTTGCGGTAACGCTCAAGCTGTGCTTTGGCCTCCTCAAGTTTTGCGGCCACCGCGGCGTCCGTGCCTTTGGCTTTGGGCAGGTATTTGAGCTTCAAAAGCAGGCTGCGCCCGCCGCTTTTCAGGTTGCGCGCGAAGATGTCGGTTGCCCCGCGATCTCCGTCATCACACTCAAGCCTGGTATCCAGCGCTCCTTTGCCGCCGTTGTTCAAGGTGAAATAAAAGATGAGCTGCAGCGCACGCTCGTTAAAGCCTGAGAAGCCTCCCCTTGAAGGTATGCTTTTAATCTGGCGGCTGACTTCGTTTAAAAGCGGCGTGAGGTCGCCGTTCTCCGCAAACCCCTGTGTGGAAACATTTCCACTGTCTATGTGGAAACAGATGGTAACAGGTTCTTGTAAGTAATAAATAATTATGTTTATTTTATCAATAAAAATATTTATAATTGCCGTTATGAAATGAGAGGTACTTATCGGCATGAGAATAGATGACCAGTTGAAGATTTTAGCGGTCAAATCAAATATGAGTATGGCTGAGATGGCCAGAAGGCTGGACAAGTCTCCCCAGGCTTTCAATCAAAAGATCAAAAGAGGAGTGTTTACTCTTGACGATCTATACGACATCGCCTTGGTCACTGGGTGCCGATTTGAGAGCGCCTTTGTGCTGCCTGACGGGGAAAAAATTGAGATAGGAGGCGACCGTTGATTAAATACATTGAGGGCGATCTTTTTGACAGCCCGGCTCAGGTTCTCGTAAATACTGTTAATACGGTCGGAGTTATGGGTAAAGGGATCGCGCTGGAATTCAAAAAACGATATCCGGAGATGTTCCGGGTTTACCGTGATGTTTGTGAGAAAAAAAAATTGAGACCAGGTTTTTTAATGCTTTTTTATGAGCCCGATCATTGGGTGCTCCTTTTCCCTACGAAGGAACACTGGCGCAATCCTTCCAAAATTGAATATATCGAAGCGGGACTTTATAAATTCTGCAGGACTTATGCTGAAAAGGGCATAACCTCGGTCGCCTTCCCGAAATTAGGGTGCGGAAACGGCGAACTGTCATGGAGCGATGTTCAGCCGGTAATGGAGAAATATCTCAAAGATCTGCCTATTGATGTGTTCATTTATTTGGGAACGGGAGAATATCCTGTTCCTGAACACAAAAAACAGAAAAAAATGACTGGCTGGTTAAGACAAAATGCACTGGACATGTCTTTTCAGGGCATTGAGGATGACATCAGGCATGAATGCGCTTTTTTGCCATTGGTATTTGATTCAAATGGCAGCAGGTGGAATCTGACTTGGTCAGAGGGGCTGAACTTTGAGGACAGTGCAAGCGGTAGTTCCTTAAAGGTCGGTGAGGAGAGTTTCTATGACATATGGTCAGAATTTCGCGGCGCTGGTATAGCGGTGCAACCCGATGAATGCGTCCCAAAAAGATTGGTCTATGACTTGCTGTTAACTTTAGGATATTGCACGAAAATTAATATAACCGACGTTAGAGGAGAACACAAACAGACTGGCTACCAGTTGAATGCCGGCAAGGGGCGAACTTTTGCACTGAAAGGAACTTCAGATGGGGTTTAAGGAAATCATAGAGCAAAACAAAAGGCTGGCACCGGTACATTGGTGGCCGTTATACGCTTATCATTTTACGGATGTCAGCAATGCGGTCAGCATACTGGAAAGCCGGATCTTATACAGCCGCACGAAGGCAAAAGAACTTGGCGCCATGGTGAACGATAACGCCAGCCGTCAGGTAATCAACATGACGACTCAGGCCACAGCGTCTTTTGTCAGGTTTTATTTCAGGCCCTTGACTCCGACCCAGTACTATAACGAGGGCTTTAAACATCTAAGACTACGTTATGATGGCGATCTGAATGCCAATGTGCCTGTGCCGGTTTTCTTTTTCTTCAGGCTCGAAAAACTGCTGAAGGATCCGCAGACCAGTTTCTCTTTAGGGCCCGAAGCCGGACGCGGTAGTCCAAGAATGCAGGGGGAAGCCGCATTTTCAACTTTTGATTTCCAAAAGATCTACAGCAATGTCCCTTATACGTCAAAAGAGCATGAGGAAAAAAAACGTGAAGGCTCTTTAAGGCATTCAGAAATTCTCTATCCAGATTATTATGATATCGAAAAATCTCTTGCAGGTATTGTTTGCAGAAATAATGTAGAAATGCAGACTTTACTTAATCTCCTGAGAGATAAAAGCAATAGATTGTTTTTATATTGGCAACCGAAGATTAAAACCATAAATGACAATCAAGACTTATATTACAGTAACGGTCTATTTGTCGATAATTGTCTGTACTACGATAACACTTTAAGTATCGTTTTTTCGGATCCCGTAAAAAGAAAAACTTTTGCCAAATATGTTGAAAATATTGAGCCTGTTAATCTGATTGTCCGCTTTGAATGGTACCATCAGAATCATTCGCTATATAAAAGAGAGTTTGAACTAATTATCGATTATTTCAATGCAAAACCAATTAACTTTAGCGGGATTCCGAATATCCAAGGTGCACAAGAAATTTCGGTAAAAATATTTCTTGATGGTAATCTGATGTGTTATAAGAAATTTTCAGTTCTCAATATAAATTGTTTCTAATTCAGCTTTTTCACTGTGGCGCAATGGATGCGCACTGAATTAAAGTCCTCTGCGTCAGAAACTGAGGCTGTCCTCGTTGAGCAGGAAATCACAGATGCTCATCTGCGTGATCCCAAGTTTGTCGCGGGTTATCCTCGCCGGCTCGCCGACGATGACGATCCTTTTGAAGAAATCGGGGATCTTAAGAAAAGGCGCGATGAGCCTTGCATATCCGGCTTCATCAGGGCGACGCGCGGCCACCTGGATGCAGATCTTCTCGTCCCCCGAGATCGCGGCAAAGCTGAACTCAAGCAGGCGGCGCTGCATCCTGCCGTCAACGCTTTTTACCCGATCGCCGGCAGTCCCCGTGTAAACTTCAAAGCCGCGCCGGCGCAGTTCATTGAAGAGGGCGAGTTCAGACATGCCGGCGGGATCGGCAACGCTGAAATTGCGCAGCGTGCTGCAAAGCCCGGGATCTTCAAAAACGTACCTGGCGGGGGTGCCGAGCATTCTTCGGACCCTGGTGTCATACCTTGGGGCTTTGGCGATCATAAAGCCATCCTCAAGGCTTGCAAGGCAGTGTTTGACCGTGTTGAGGCTGATCCCGGCACGGCCTGCGCCTTTAAACCTTTCCTTAAGATCAGCAGGGCTTATGAGGGAGGCTGCCGACGAGGCCAGAAAACCTGCCAGCATCTCAAGATCCTGAGCGTGGCCTATATGGCCGCGCTCGCTGAGATCGGGCAGGTACGTGTTTTCCGCAAGCTGCCTGAGGAAGCGCATCCTGCTTTGCGGATCGGACAACACAGATATCAGGGAGCAGGGCGATGGACACAGGCGGTGAAATTTACGATCTCGCGATCATCGGGCTGGGGCCTGCCGGATCGACTTTGGCCAGGCTTTTGGATCCGGGGCTTAAAGTCGTGTGCCTTGACAAAAAGAGCGATGAGGCAAAGACCTCTTTTAAAAAGCCCTGCGGCGGGCTGCTCGCAGGCGACGCCCAGCGCTTTTTCGCCTCTTTTGGGATCACGCTGCCGCTTAACGTGCTTGTGTCGCCGCAGATCTTTTGCGTGAGGACGCTCGATGTGCGATCAGGCCTCATCCGCCATTACCAGCGGTTCTATCTCAACATGGACCGGCATCGCTTTGATCTGTGGCTGCGATCGCTCATCCCTCACGGGTTTGAGGTCTTAGGCGATGTCCGCTGCACACAAGTCCGCCGCGAGGGCGGGACCTTCAAAGTCACGTATGTAAAAGGCGGCGAGGCGCGCACTCTCAGCGCCAGATATCTCGCAGGCTGCGACGGCGCCAATTCGCTGGTGCGCCGCAGCCTGTTCCCCGGGCATCGCATCAGAACTTATACGGCAATCCAGGAGTGGTATGAGGATGAGCACGACGCGCCTTTTTACTCCTGCGTCTTTGACGCCGCCCTGACCGATTGTTACGCCTGGGGCCTTACGAAGAATGAATTCTTCATCTTCGGCGGCGCCTTTCCCCAAAAAGACAGCCGTGAGCGCTTTGAAAAACTCAAAGACGAAGTCAGGCGCTTTGGCTTCAGGCTGGAGCATCCGGTAAAGCGCGAGGCCTGCAAGGTCTTAAGCCCGGCAACGCCTTTTGAGATCATAACCGGAGGCGGCGGCGCCTTCTTTGCAGGCGAGGCCGCCGGCTTTATCAGCCCGAGCTCGCTTGAGGGCTTCAGCTGGGGCTTTCAAAGCGCCATGATCTTAAGCGAGGTGTTAAACGAAGGCCTGAAACAGGGGCTAAGCGCCAAGGCGCTGCACCGCCGCTATTTCCTGCGGACGCTGCCGCTGCGCTTTAAGCTCACGCTGAAGATGCTCAAGGCCAGGGTGCTGTTTTCGCCTTTATGCCGTTATCTCATCATGCGCAGCGGCATCGCCTCGGTAAAGCTGCGCCGCTGACAGCGTGCATGGCTGCGATCTCGTGTTCATGGAAGTTCGATCAGCACCAGGCGGACCCCGTTAAAGCCCCCAAGCTTAAACTTAGTCTTCCGGCGCCCGCTAAAGCTTCTTGCTCAGAGCAGTTTGCCGTTTTGCTCCGAGCGCAGCTCCGCCGAATAGCCAGGCCGTTCCGCCTCAGGAACGTCAAGCATGTCAAATATCTCGTTAAGATTTTTGAAACGCGGGCTTGCCAGCAGGGCCTTGATGTCAGCCAGCCTGCTTTCGTGTTTGCCTTTGGCAAGTCCCCTTGCCTCACCTCTGGCCTCACCTCTGGCTTCGCCCCTCGCTTCGTAAAAATGCCTTTCATAGGAAGTCAGCACGCTGTTCATAAAACGCCTTCCGTCGCACAGGACAGATGATCAGTCTGGCTTAACGGCTTGTTCGGCATTTAGCTGCGCCGAATAGGTCGGCCGTTCCGCTTCAGGGATATCCATCTTGTCAAAAATTTCGTTAAGGCTTTTGAACTGACAGTTTTTCAACAGGGCTTTGATGATAGCTAACGTTCTCTCATATTTGCCTTTAGCAAGCCCTCTGGCTTCACCTCTGGCCTCACCTCTGGCCTCACCTCTGGCCTCATAGAGATATTTTTCATAAGAAGTTAACACATCACTCATGAAATACCTGCCTTCCAGTGTCGATGACTGGGAACGAACCTTTCTCTCTTCAATCATAGCGTTTTTAATCCTGTTTACAAATTGATCTTTACCTGATTTTTCATCGCCGGTCCTCAAAAGATCCAGCAGTTCCGAAAGCTCCTCAGGGATATCCGGGCCTTTGGTGTAGATGATCGCCGCAGTAAAATCCAGGCCGGTTTTATGCCCGTCAAGATCGGAATTCATGGTTGCCACCCGATACCAGCGGTTAACCTCTTTGGGCGGCTTGAAATTGCAAATAAAGATCGTCATGACTCCGGGGATGTCAGTGCGATCGCTGTTTTCCGGCAGGTTGCACCCGAACATCAGGCAGTTTGTGGTCAGCGCCCGCTGCATGACATCGTGCTCGTTGCGGTTCTGATGTTCGAGATCGATATAGCGCCCGGCTGTGCCGGCCTTTCCTTCTTCCTTGGGCATGGCGATGAGGATGTCGCAGATCACGAAACGCTGCTTCGCGCCCAGAGAGAGCGTGTGATTATCCTGGTGGGAGAGCGCCGAGCGCACCTCATGGTATTCGACGGGCAGATGGGCGCAGATGCGGTTGACCACCGCGTCGCATAGATCCGTGTGCTTGCTCATGAACCAGCGAAACACTCTGTCGTTGCAAAGCCGGGCCTGTTTCCACGGGAGCATCTGCCCCGGGAAAGCTTTGTCGAGCAGATCCGCCTGCAGATCGCTAAGCTGCCTGCCGGCTCTGTAGGCGTCGATGATCTCTGAGATCTCGTTAAAATGGGCTTTGAGAAAATCCCTGCTTTTTTGATCAGACATGGCAAATCCTTAACTCACGGAAACTTACATTAAACCAGCGCCTCACCGCTGAGGCTGAGTGAAAAACCCCTGACCATTTGAAAGACCAAATCATAGGTATTAATCCTTTGGTATAAAAAGTGAAATTTGCTTTTTGAGCTCGTTTAAGCGATCGCGCTCCACAAAGCCGTGTTGTTGCAGCCAGAGTGCGGTGATCCCGGGGGCAATTGCAGCTTGATCTGAAAAGCGCCTGACGGAGGCCTCCGTAAAATCGCCGCCGCGGGCGAACTCTTCAAACTGCCCCCGGTCGATCAGAGATTGCTCAGCAAAATCGTCCGCCTGTTTTCTCAATTCGTCAGATTGCTCTTTGCCAGGATGGCCCAGCACGATCCGGCCGATCTCACGGAACAGTCTGAAGAGGAATTCGCCGGTATCCGGTTTTCCGGCGGTAAAAAACACGACGGCTTTTTTCCCGTCGTAAAAAGCCGCGCCGCGGGCGTAAGCGCTGAAAACATCAGGCAGCACGGTAAAGAAGACCCCGCATGAAGCGAGCAGATCTCTAAGCCAGATCAGGTCAGGCTCAGACGAAAATTTTGCTTTTATCTGATTTAAAGAGGCTTTTAACTTTGGCAAATTCAGATCTTCAACGCGCGTTGCGCGGCACTCTGACCTCGCCTGCTGCCAGCAGCTCAGGAAAACCCAGTCTCGCTTTTCACTCTCGCTAAGCTGCTTTAAGCAGACCTGTTTAAATAAGCCGCTGTCTCTGAGGATCAACAGCGACGTCACGCCAAAGAACTTCCTCAGTTCCCTGATTTTTTCAAGGGGCGCGGCCTCCTGCCTTATCCAGCCTGCCTGGGCCATGGCTTCGACCGGAAGGTCCCGCAGGAACCGGGTTTCATCCTCGATGCGTTGTGCTTCCGCGGCTTTTAAGAGTTCTGTCCGGTAGTCGGCTTCCAGGGAATTCCAAAAAGCGGCCGGGACCCCCAGCACGGTTTCAAGTTTGAGCGCGGCTTCTGAGGTGAGCTCAACCAGGCCGTTCATCAGATGGCTGATATGCTTTTCGGACATGCCCATGCGCGCGGCCAGCTCCTTTTGGCTCATGCGCTGGCTGAGGATCTGCTCTTTGATCTTTTCCCCGGGGGGAACGGCTCTCACATTTTTGTCAGGGGTAATCATCTTGCCTGTCTCATTGGTTGTCTGTTGGTATGCTTCCTGGCGCCGGCGCGGCGCGGATCGCCGCCGCAGGTAACATCCTGGCGATCCGGGGTTTTGCAAGCCTTGCGCTGCCCGTTGGAATTAAAATTAACCTATAAGGTAAATTATATTTAAGGAGGAATTTTAATGCAAGCTTATTTATCAAAAACGCAGAGTCCGCCTGATGTTGCGGGGCGCCGGGCAGGCGCAGTTAAGGCCTGATCGGGCTTTTAGCCGCGCCTGACGGCGATCAGGGCGGCGTCTGGGGATGCGCGGAGCGGGGAGAGGAGCGGCGGCATGGACGCAGAAGCGCAGGATGATTTTTTTTCAGATCTTATGCCGGTGCCGGCTGCGGCCTCCGGTTAACAGCCAGGTTCAGGGCAGTTTTTCGACGGCCTTGGGCTCGGCGTTCACAAAGACTAAGGCCCAGCAGTCAAGGTTGTGCACATCTCTGAAATTAGGCGCCTTGCGGTAACGCTCAAGCTGCGCTTTGGCCTCATCAAGCTTGGAGGCGACCGCGGCGTCTGTGCCTTTGGCTTTGGGCAGGTATTTGAGCTCCAGAAGCAGGCTGCGCCCGCCGTCTTTGAGGCTGCGCGCGAAGATGTCGGTTGCTCCGCGCTCCCCGTCGTCGCACTCAAGTTTCGTCTCAAGTTTTCCTGCGCCGCCGTTTTCCAGAGTGAAGTAGAAGATGAGCTGCAGCGAGCGTTCGTTAAAGCCTGAGAAGCCTCCCCTTGAAGGTATGCTTTTAATCTGGCGGCTGACTTCGTTTAAAAGCGGCGTGATGTCGCCGTTCTCCGCAAGCCCCCCGAGATCGACGTTGTACGGCCTCTCTAAGCCGCTGCGCTCGGCCACACAGTCGAGGAAGGTCTGATAGCAGGCTTCGTTGGGGCAGCAGTACCAGACATCCAGGCTTGCGTCGCCGGTCTTCTTTGGATCACGGGTCAGAAACCCAAGGTATGTGAGCATCGAGACCGTCTGCTCCCGGCTGAAGTTCTTTGCTTTGTTCAGGTTCAGATCTTTGAGCTCTCCGGAAGCAATTCCTTCGCGCCTGAAGATGGCGCCGGTGAGTTCATCGGCAACGCCGGGCTCGGCAAGGTCAAGCATGCCGCCGAGTTTGCCGGCGTCCATGCCCGAGCTGCTGTCCGTCAATGCCTTGGGGATTTCACGCTCTTTGATGAGGCTGTGCAGGAACGTCAGGCACATATTCGGGCAGAAGATCTTCTCCGTCGCCTGCTTTGAGAACAGGTAGCCGTCGTAGCGCTGTTCCATGACGTCCATGATCTGAGCTTTGGTGATCCCGCCTAAGCGGCTGAAGTCCACGGTCTCGTCGATAATCTTAGAGAGCTCATCATGCGTGAACCCGGCCATGGCGTTGAACTCGGCATCCGCGCTGATGTTAGTGCCGATGTTGAAGCCTGAGGTCATTGAATCCAGCGAGATCGCCGACACTCCGGTCATGAAGACTTTCGCGATCGGCTTGTCTGAAGAATCACCGACAAATCCTTTGATGCAGGTGTAGAAATTCTTGACTAAGCCACTGTGGTTTGCGTCATTGGAGGTCAGATCGCGGAAAGCCTCGCGATCAGAGGTGAGCACCTCATTTATAAAATGATCGTACTCGTCGATGATGAAATACAGCCGCCCCTGCGGCCTGGTGCGCCGTTTGAAGTTATTGATAAACTTCAGCATCAGTCTGACCGGGGAGGTATAGAGCTCAGAATTGAGCGCTTCATAAGGCAGTCCGGCGTCCGGATAACGGTCAGTGAAATCGGTGAGGCCTGCAACCAGAGTGTCAATAAAGTCGTTAAGGATTTCTGAAACCTGAGATCCCACAAATGAGAAGTCAAACCTTAGGCAGTAATAGGAATTGGCAAGCTCAGTGCGGTGATCGTAAATCCACGTTCCTTTGAAATTGTCATCAAACTGCGCCGCCTGGCTTTTGTCATAGTAGCTAAAGAGGATGTCGGTAAAGAGCGTTTTGCCAAAGCGCCTGGGCCTTAAGAAAACGGGAGTCTGCGATTCAAAATCCTCCAGCGTGCCGATGTAACGCGTTTTATCGGCGAAAACGAAATTCTGCCTGCTGAAGTTCGCCAGGGCGATGTTTCCCAGCCCGATCCTTTTGAATTTCATATGCCGTTTCCTCTTGCTTATGGATTATTTTAGTCAATTAGCCTGATGCTGCCTGTGGCAGACAGGTTAACAGCCTGTGTCATGGCAGTTTTTCGACCGCCTTGGGCTCGGCGTTTACGAAGACTATGGCCCGGCAGTCGAGGTTGTGCACGTCTTTGAAGTTAGGCGCATTGCGCCAGGCCGCCAGCTGCGCCATGGCCTCCTCAAGCTTTGCGGTCACCGCGGCGCCAGTGCCCGCAGCGCCTGAGAGGTATTTGAGCGCCAGCAGGTACTGCCTGCCGCCTTCAGTGCGGTTTCTGATGAAGAGATCGGCGCGCCCGCCGTCGCCGGTGCCGCACTGGAGCTCAGGCTGCAAGGCATTGTCATTGCCGTCCATGGCCGTGCAGAAGAACACGGTCTGCAAGGAGCGCTCGTTAAAGACCGGCAGCGCGGAAGGATCAAGCCTGGCGATGCGCGCTGAGACTTCGTTTAGCAGCGGCATAAGCTCCCCGCGCTCTGACACCGCTGAGAGATCTAACCCCCGGGCGCGCGAAAAACCGACGCGCTCTGCTTCGTATTCCACGAAAGTCAGGTAGCAGGCCTCGTTCGGGGCGCGGTACCACACATCCAGGCCGTTACTGTCCGGGCGCTCCGGCTCGCGCGTCAGATAGCCGCGGTACAACAGTTGAGAGAGCGCCTGAGAGCGGCCAAAAGTTTTCATATGGCGGCTGTCAAGGCTGAAGCTTACCGGCTCGCCTGAGGCAATGCTCTTGCGCCTGAAGATCGCATCGCTGATCTCCTCGGCGGCGGCAGGCTCTGTGACTCTGAGGATGTCATTGAGCTTGCGGGTTTTGATGTCTGAGCACAGATCTTTCAGTCCCCAGGGAATTTTGCCTGCGCTTTTAAGCTCGTGCAGGAAGGCCAATGCCGCGCCCGGGCAGAAGATCTCCTCATCGGCACGCTCGCTGAAACGGTAGCCGCCGCAGCGCCGTTCCAAAGCCTCCATCACCTGATCCTTGGTGATTCCGCCTAAAAGACTGAAGTCCATGGTCTCGTCGATGATCTTAGAGAGCTCGTCATGGGTAAATCCGGCCATGGCGTTGAACCGGGCTTTGGCGCTGATGTCAGTTTCGATGTTAAAGCCCGAGAGCAGCGAGTCGAGCGATACTCTGGAGATCCCGCTTAAAAAGATCCTGGAGATCGGCGCGCCACACTCGGGAGCGCCAGAACGGGATTTGACGCTGGTATAAAACTGTCTGATGTTTTGCAGATTATAAGTGTTCGCAGCCAGATCGCAGAAAGCCTGGTGATCCTCAGAGAACAGACTGTAGATGAAGTGATCGTAGTCTTCGATGATGAGGCAGATTTGCGCATCCAGTCCTGCCATGAAGTTGAAATTGTTTAAAAAGGCGTTCAGCGCCTCGCCGGGGGTTTTATAAAGAGAGGTTTTGAGTTTCTCAGGCGGCAGGCCTAAATCAGGGTAGCGCAAGGTGAAATCGGTAAGTCCGCTGATCACCGCGCCGGTGAACTGCCTGAGCAAATCGGTGACCATGAAGCCGACAGCTGAGAAATCAAACCTGAGACAGTAAAAGGAATATGCCTGTTTCGTGCGGTGATCGTATATCCACGTGCCTTTGAAATTCTCATCAAAGCTCTCTGCCAGGCTTTTGTCGTAATAGTAAAAGAGCATGTCGCAAATGAGCGACTTGCCAAAGCGCCTGGGCCTTAAGAACAGCGGGCATTTCGTTCCGGCATGCTCCTCGAGTTCCTTGATGTATCTGGTCTTGTCGGCAAAGGCCAGGTTTTGTTCGCGAAATTCCTTAAGCGAGACGTTGCCGGTTTCAATGCTTTTGAATTCCATACGCTGGCCCTTGTGCCTGACTTTATTTTCTCATCCGTTATCAGGATATTAAGATGAAGCTGACCGCAATCCCTGCTTCCGTGTCATGAAAGTTTTTCGACGGCCTTGGGCTCGGCGTTCACAAAGACGATCGCCCAGCAGTCGAGGTTCTGTACGTCTTTGAAGTTCGGCGCTTTGCGGTAACGCTCAAGCTGCGCTTTGGCCTCCTCAAGCTTTGAAGCGACCGCCTGGTCTGTGCCTTTGGCTTTTGAGAGGTATTTGAGCTCCAGCAGCAGCTGCCGCCCGCCGGGCCTGCGGTTTTGGATGTAGAGATCAGCCCGGCCGTGATCGCCGGTGTCGCACTCGATGTCGGCCTTAAGGCTGCGGATCCCGGAATCTTTTACCGTGAAGTAAAAGACCGTCTGCAGCGTGCGCTCGTTAAACCCGGCGAAGGCTCTGTCGTCTATGCGCTTTATGAAAAGCGAGGCGGCGTCAGCCAGCGGCCTGACGTCGCCGTATTCCTCAAGGCCGGTGAGATCGGCCTGTCCGCCTCGGTCGATGCCGGTTTGCGCCTGCAGGCAGTTTAAGAAAACCTGATAGCTTGCCTCATTGGGACAGCGGTAGCTTGTCATGTCGCCTGAATCATCGCCTTCATCCGCGCCGAAGGTCAGGAAGCCCAAATACATGAGCTGCGCCGCGGCCTCGCCTTTGTTAAAGAGGCTGTGCTCGTTGAGGTTGAGCGCCTGGGGCAGCAGGGCGCGCACTTTCTCGCGTCTGAAGATCAGATCTTCCAGCTCGTCACGCACCCAGGGCTCGGCGATCCTCAGCATGCCGTCAAGGTTTCCGACATCCTCCGTCAGGGTGCCTGCTGCCAGCAGCGGCGGAATTTTCCTGGTCTTGATGAGGCTGTGCAGGAACGTCAGGCACATGTTGGGGCAAAAGATCTTCTCTGTAGCTTCCGCAGAGAACAGATAGCCGTCATAGCGCTGTTCCATGACGTCCAGGATCTGAGCTTTGGTGATCCCGCCTAAGCGGCTGAAATCCACGGTTTCATCGATAATCTTAGAGAGCTCATCATGCGTGAACCCGGCCATGGCGTTGAACTCGGCATCCGTGCTGATGTTGGCGGAGATGTTAAAACCAGAGGTTACGGAATCCAGCGACACCGCCGACACTCCGGTTAAAAAAAATCTGTCAATGCAGGAGCCGTCGCTGTCTTCGCCTCCTGCATAGCTTTTAAGGCCTCTGTAGAAGACCTTGATGGGGCCGGGGTGGTCTTTAGCTGTCGAAGTCAGATCGCGGAAAGACTGGCGGTCCTTGGAGAGCACGTCGTTGGCGAAGTGGTCATACTCGTCGATGATGATGTACAGAAGTTCACCGTCAGCTGCGTTCCGGTCAAAGGCGGTGAGGAATTTGTTCATGAGCTCAGAGGGGGTGGCGTAAAGCCTGGGATCCAGTTCCTCAGCGGAAAAACCTTTTTCCGGGTAGCGCTTGGAGAAATTGGAGATCCCTGAGGCCACGGCCTGGATGAAGCTCCGGATAAGCCCGTCGCCGAATGAGTCGACTTTTGAGAAGTCGAACTTCAGGCAATAATAAGAACTTGCAAGCTCAGTGCGGTGATCGTAAATCCATGTCCCTTTGAAATTTTCATCAAATTTCGCCGCCTGGCTTTTGTCATAGTAGTTAAAAAGAATTTTGGTAAAGAGCGTCTTGCCAAAGCGCCTGGGCCTTAAGAAAACGGGAGTCTGCGATTCAAAATCCTCCAGCGTGCCGATGTAACGCGTTTTATCGGCGAAAACGAAATCCTGCCTGCTGAAGTTCGCCAGGGCGATGTTTCCCAGCCCGATCCTTTTGAATTTCATGCTCCGTTTCCTCTTGCTTATGGATTATTTTAGTCAATTAGCCTGATGCTGCGTGTGGCAGACAGGTTAACAGCCGGTGTCATGGCAGTTTTTCGATCGCCTTGGGCTCGGCGTCCACAAAGACGATGGCCCGGCACTCGAGGTTCTGCATGTCCTTAAAGCGGGGAGCCTTGCGGTAGCGCTCAAGCTGCGCCTTGGCCTCATCAAGCTTGGAGGCGACCGTAGCGTCATTGCCTTTGGCATCGGAGATGTATTTGAGCTCAAGCAGGTACTGCCTGCCGCCTTCAGTGCGGTTTTTGATGAAGAGATCGGCATGTTCCCCGTCTCCCGTGTCGCACTGGAGCTCAGGATGCAAGGCATTGTCATTGCCGTCCATAGCCGTGTAAAAGCAGACGGTCTGCAAGGAGCGCTCGTTGAAGGCGGACTGTGCTGAGGGGTTAAGCCTGGCGATGCGCGCTGAGACTTCGTTTAGCAGCGGCATAAGCTCCCCGCGCTCTGAGACTTCTGAGAGATCCAGCCCCTGGGCGCGCGAAAAACCGACGCGCTCCGCTTCGTATTCCACGAAAGTCCGATAGCAGGCCTCGTTCGGGGCGCGGTACCACACATCCAGGCCGTTACTGTCCGGGCGCTCCGGCTCGCGCGTCAGATAGCCGCGGCAGAAGAGCTGCGAGAGCGCCTGAGAGCGGCCGAAAGTTTTCATATGGCGGCTGTCAAGGCTGAAACTCACAGGTTCTCCTGAGGCGATGCTCTTGCGCCTGAAGATCGCATCACAGATCTCCCCGGCGGCGGCTGGATCCGTTAATCCGAGAATGTCCCTGAGCTTGCGGGTTTTGATGTCCGAGTTTAAATCCTTTAAAGCCCTTGGGATCTCGCCGTCGCTTAAAAGATCGCTCAAAAACTCAAGACAGGCTCCCGGGCAGAAGATCTCCTCCTCCGCCTGCTCTGAGAACCTGTAACCGCCGCAGCGCTGTTCCAGAGCTTCCATAACCTGTACCTTGGTGATGCCGCCTAAATGGGTGAAGTCCACGGTTTCGTCGATGATCTGCGAAAGTTCCTCGCGGGTGAACCCGGCCATGGCGTTGAA
Source organism: Succinatimonas sp. UBA7265 (assembly GCA_002473165.1). Lineage (GTDB taxonomy): Bacteria > Pseudomonadota > Gammaproteobacteria > Enterobacterales > Succinivibrionaceae > Succinivibrio. The sequence goes on along the minus strand of DKSD01000059.1, from coordinate 12,928 downwards.
CCTGGCTTTGTCGCTGATGTCAGTTTCGATGTTAAAGCCCGAGAGCAGCGAGTCGAGCGACACCCGGGAGATCCCGCTTAAAAAGATCCTGGAGATCGGGCCTCTGCCGGTAAAAGCCTTGACGGTGGTATAAAACTGCCTGATTTCTTCCAGATCGTAAGTGTTCGCAGCCAGATCGCAGAAAGCCTGGTGATCTGCTGAGAACAGGCTGCAGAGGAAATGATCGTAGTCTTCAACGATGAGGCAGATTTGCGCGTCCAGTCCTGCATTGAAGCGGAAATTGTTTACAAAGTCTTGCAGCGCGTCATTCGGGGTTTTACAGGAAAGTTCATTAAGTTCCTCGCGCGGCAGGCCTAAATCAGGGTAGCGCGAGGTGAAATCGGCAAGCCCGCTGATCACCGCGCCGGTGAACTGCCTTAGCAAATCGGTGACCATGAAACCGACAGCTGAGAAATCAAGCCTGAGGCAGTAAAAGGTGCCGGCCTCAGGCGTGCGGTGATCGTATATCCACGTGCCTTTGAAATTCACATCAAAGCTCTCAGCCTGGCTTTTGTCGTAATAGCAAAAGAGCATGTCGCAAATGACCGACTTGCCAAAGCGTCTGGGCCTTAAGAACAGCGGGCAGTTGGTTCCGGCATGCTCCTCGAGTTCCTTGATGTATCTGGTCTTGTCGGCAAAGGCCAGATCCTCTTTGCGAAATCTGGCTGGCGTGGTGCAACCCACGCAGACATGCTTAAATTCCATACGCTGTTCCTCGTGCATGGCTTTATTTGTCATCTTTCAGGATATTGCATGACGTTAATCGCAACTCCCGTTTCGGCGTCAGGGCAGTTTCTCGACGGCCTTGGGCTCAGCGTTCACAAAGACGATCGCCCAGCAGTCGAGGTTCTTAACATCTCTGAAATTAGGCGCCTTGCGGTAGCGCTCAAGCTGCGCTTTGGCCTCCTCAAGCTTTGCGGCGACTGCGGTGTCTTTGCCTTTGGCATCGGAGAGGTATTTGAGCTCAAGCAGGTACTGCCTGCCGCCCTGTCTGCGGTTTCTGATGAAGAGATCCGCACGCCCCCGCTCTCCGGTGTCGCACTCAAGCTCAGGATCCAAGGCGTTGTCATTGCCGTCTTTGGCCGTGTAATAGAAGATGATCTGCAAACAGCGCTCGTTAAAGCCTGAAAACGCTGAGGCGGGAAGCCCTGCGATGCGGCGCCCGGCCTCGGCGATGAGCGGCTTGAGATCCCCGCGCTCGGAGACTCCGGTGAGGTCAAGACCGCGGGCGCGCTTAAAGCCCATGGCTTTGGCTTCGCACTCGACGAAGGTCTCATAGCAGACTTCGTTGGGGCAGCGCCAGCGCAGCACGCCGTACTTTTTAGTGTCATCGGGGTCTATGGTCAGAAAGCCCAGGTAAGTGAGCACGGAGGACGCCTGCTCCTGCCCAAACAGATCCGACTCGTTTAAGTTGAGATCTTTTGGCATTTCCGCAGTCACGCTGTCTTTTTCAAAGATCGCCTGTTCAAGCTTTTCCCGGACATCGGGAACAGCCAGGCTCAGCATGCCGCCGAGTTTGCCGGCGTCCATGCCTGCGCTGCTGTCTGTCAAAGCTTTGGGGATTTTCCTGGTCTTGATGAGGCTGTGCAGGAACGTCAGGCACATATTCGGGCAAAAGATCTTCTCTGCAGTTTCCGCTGAGAACAGATAGCCGTCGTAGCGCTGTTCCATGACGTCCAGGACCTGAGCCTTGGTGATCCCGCTTAAGCGGCTGAAATCCACGGTTTCATCGATGATCTTAGAGAGCTCGTCATGCGTGAACCCGGCCATGGCGTTGAACTCGGCGTCCGCGCTGATGTTGGTGCCGATGTTGAAGCCTGAGGTCATTGAATCCAGCGAGATCGCTGACACTCCGGTCATAAAAACTTTCTCGATCGGGTTCGCCGGGGAATTTCCGACAGCCCATTTGATACAGGCGTAGAAATTCTTGACTAATCCGCTGTGGTTTGCGTCATTGGAGGTCAGATCCCGGAAAGCCTCGCGATCAGAGGTGAGCACCTCATTGATAAAGTGATCGTACTCGTCGATGATGAAATACAGACGATCATGCGGCTTGGCGTGCAGTTTGAAGTTGTTGATAAAACTTTGCAACGCTCTGGCCGGACTTGCATAAAGATCCGCTCTGAGCGCCTCCGGAGGCAGACCCAGTTCAGGATAGCTGACTGTAAAATCAGTAAACCCGTTGATCAGCGCCTGAATAAAATCCGTTTTGAGAAGCGAAGAGTCACGTGAAACTGACGAAAAATCTAAATTAAGACAATAGTAAGAATTTGCCGAAGCAGTGCGGTGGTCATGGATCCACGTCCCTTTGAAGTTCTCATCGAATTGTTCGGCCTGGCTTTTGTCATAGTAGTTAAAAAGAATTTTGGTAAAGAGCGTCTTGCCAAAGCGCCTGGGCCTCAGGAACACCGGAGTTTTGGTTCCGGCATGCTCCTCGAGTTCCTTGATGTATCTGGTCTTGTCGGCAAAAGCCAGGTTTTGTTCGTGAAATTCCTTAAGCGAGACGTTGCCGGTTTCAATGCTTCTGAATTCCATATGCTTCTCCTAGTGCTTGTGCTTTATTTTATCATCGGTTTTCTGTCTGAACTGTATGCCCCGCTCTGTCTTGCGCGGTAAAACAGCGAAGAGCCCGGGCGAGGGCTCGACAGCTTTCTGTCTGTGGCTTTGCCGCGCTTAATCATCAGAAAAATTTAGAAATATTTTTGTTTGCAGCGCTTCAGCGTATCTTCCTTCGCTGCCTTGGCCTGTATACCCCGGTCAAAGCCCCGCTTCCGGCGCGCCAGCTCCCCGAAAATAACCCGGCGCCCCGGTATCCCTGGGGGTTCCGGACCCCGCCTTGGAATGCCCGGGTGGCGTTTTTTGCCTGCAATGATCTTCGTAAAAGCGCCTGAAGCGCCGGCGCAGGGGTTGCTGAGCTTAAATGAGCCGGCGGCAGACAGGCGCGGCGGCCGCATGATGTCAGATCAGGGGACTTGCTCAAAACCTGCGGCGCGCGCGGCGATCCGCAGCTTCCGGAAGGATCTCGCTCATTAAGGCGCAGGGTCTGGCGCGCAGCTGCGCCAAAGACAAAAATGCCGGCGTTTGAGCCGGCTTAAAATGTAAAGGAAGACCTTTACAGAGAAGGGCGCGGCGAGCTTGCGTTCTCTCACCGTGCATTCCTTAGAGCGCCCCAAAAGCAAAAAGTTCCCCGGCTTTTGAGAAAAAACGCCGCCTCTGTCACAAGGGCGCTGCACAAGGCGATCCCCGGTGCCCGGGGATGGAGCCCAGGCGCCTGCAAAGGGCAGGTTTCAGGCAAAAGAAAAGGCCCCCGCGCGGGAGCCTCTTTCTTTAAGCCCGAATGTCAGGCCATGGCCTTGACGAGCGCGGAGAGCTTGCTCTTGGCGCGGGCGGCCTTGTTCTTGTGGATCAGGCCCTTGCAGGCGCTGCGATCGAGTACGGACTCGGCTTTGATGAAAGCGGCCTTGGCAGCCTCTTTGTCGCCGGCGGCAACGATCTTCTGGACATTCTTGACTAAAGTGCGCATCTTGGAACGTGCAGCCACATTGTGCTGACGAGCCTTCTCGGCAATCACCACGCGCTTCTTCGCAGATTTGATATTAGGCACGGATAGCTCCTGATTTATAACAAAACGGCCACATCCCAAACACGGTGGCGCTTGAACGCCGTATTCTAACAATTCTCAAAGGCAGATGAAAGCACATTTTGCATTAACCGCGTTAAGGCCTGAAGGATCCCCGGGAGGCGGGCTGATCCGCAGCTTAAGCCTGCAAACACTGTCAGGCGCCGGTGGCGGAACTTTGAAAAGCGCCAGGTCGGGTTAAGTCTGAGCGGCATCAGCGCAGATGAGAGCTTAAAACCCTCAGCGGCTCTTTGGTGACCGAGGAGGCCGTGAGCTTTCCCTTTCTCGCTGGTTTAAACCCAAACAGCGCCTGCCCGATCCCAAGCTTGCATAGAACTGCCATCTTAGGCAAAGGATCCTGGGTTGCGTCAAATTATCAGGTTAAGCTGCGCCTCCTGTCACGCTCAGGCTCAGATACGCCTGCTATCGCCAAAGATCCGGCATGGCCTGATCTCACGGCAGGCGCAGGCAGGATCTGAGCCTGAGCGATCCGGCAGCTCAGATCTCCTGCATGAACGCGAGGGTTCGTATCCCTCCTGAGCATTGATACGAAGCCCTCGCCAACGGGGAACCGAACCCCGATGCGCCAGCGGTTTTTCCTGAATGGGCGGGGCAGGCGGCTGCTCAGCCGTGGCGGGCTTTTGCTGCTGCGCCGCAGGCGATCGGCACTTGAAAGGGACACTTGATGATCGCTTTTCACGAGGCGCTGAAGCGGTGACGGGAATGAACCCGGGTCCGGGGACCTGCGCATAAAGCTCCGGCGGCGAGCATTAAAGAGGCGTCAGTTTTTTAAGCGCTCCGCAGCTTTCTTCTCAGATCTCAGCGATCCTCATGCTGTGCAGGTTCGGTGCAGGCGCCCGGCGCCGGGTTTAAAGGAAGAAGGCCAAGCAGCCGTTTTTGAGATCGGCGCTGCCTCTGCAAGCCTGAGGAACTCCTGCTGCCGTAAGACAGCGATCTTCACGGCGCAACGGCAGATCCGCACTGCCGTAAAGTGCCGGCGGGAACATGAGGGCGGCGCCGTCAGGGCTTTGCGGATCGTTAAAACCTGAAACCGAGAGGCAGCCGGCGCCGGCTTTAAAGGAAGAGGGGCACTCCTCTGTCTTTAGATCAGCGCTTCCTCTGCAAGATACAGGTGATCCGGCGATCGCAATTTGGCGATCTTAAAGCGCGGATGGCAGCAGCTTGGCGCAAATCGCGGCAAGGTGCCTTTGGGCATCAGCGAGGGTGCAGCTTTGATCCTGCCTGGGAACATGCGGGGGTGAGGCTTTCAGGGGCGGACGGCTTTCGATGGCTGCCAGGCCGCAGCCTGCACCTCTGCCAAAAACGGGCACCAGGGCGGTATCAAAGAGGGCATTAAAACACCGCGGCATGATGCGGGGCGGCAGGGCGCGTGCATGATCCCCGGAACACGGCCGGGTTAAGGCTTGCTCAAACTGCGCCGGATGAGATCTTAAAGAGTGAGGCGGATGCGCGAGGGGAATGCCGGATGGCCTGAAGCGGGCAGATGTTTTCTGCGCTAAAGCGCCGGAGGAAATTTACTGAACCGGTCGAGGAAACCGTTATTGCGCTCTCTGTTCTCCTTCTTCGATCCTCAATGCTTCAATGAAGATGTATCGCCCGCCGGCATCCTCAGGCAGGCAGCAAGGCTTTGGCGGCGAAAACTGCCCCCGCCGCACTCTTAAAAAAGCGCTCAGGCTTTAGGGCTGATGCTCTATAATAAGCGCTCAGCACCCGGCGCTTGCCGTGCACTTAACTCCAAGACTTACACACTTGCCTTTTCCACATGCAGCTGCTGCGCTCACTGTCAGGATATGTAAAAGACCCCAAGGGCCTCTCGCTTGCCATCGGCAATTTTGACGGGGTGCACTTGGGGCATCAGGCGGTGATAAGGCGCATGCAGGAGAAAGCCCGCGCTTTGGGACTTAAATCCGCGGTGATGCTCTTTGAGCCCCACCCAAGGGAGTTCTTTTGCAAAGACCATCCCCCCGCAAGGCTCTCAAGCCTTGAGGACAAGTGCTTTCTTTTAGAAAAGCTCGGGGTCGAGCAGGTCTTGTGCATGGGCTTTGATGAGGCTTTTGCCTCTCAAAGCCCCGGGGAGTTTGTAAAAGATCTCCTCGTCTCAAAGCTCGGGGTGCGCGAGGTCACCGTGGGATCGCTCTTTAATTTTGCAAAGGGCGGCTGCGGCGACATTAAGCTTATGCAGGAGATCGGAGCGCCTTTGGGGCTTTGCTGCGAGGCGATCGCGGGGGTTACCCTCGACGGCGTGAGGATCTCAAGCACGCTCATAAGAGAGCTTTTAAAAAAAGGGGATGTGCAGGGCGCGCAGCGCGCCCTGGGTCATCCCTTCAGCATCGGCGGCATCGTCGAGCACGGCAAAGCCCTGGGGCGCAGCCTGGGCTTTCCCACGGCCAACCTGAGCTTAAAGCGCCAGGTGTGCCCGGTATCCGGGGTCTTTGCCGTAAAGGTGCAGACCCCCTGTGGCTTATACGGGGGCATGTGCAACGCGGGGCTGCGCCCCACGGCTGAAAGCTCGCGGAAAGAGCCTTTGCTTGAGGCGAGCCTCTTCCACTTTACAGGCTCGCTTTATGGCAAGGGGATCCGGGTGTATTTTATTGAAAAGATCAGGGAGGAGCGCCGCTTCCCTGATCTCAGGCAGTTAACGTTACAGCTGCGGCAGGATCAGGATCGTGCCCTGGGGATCTTAAAAGACCATCCCGGGGATGAAGGCATCATTTAAAAAAAGACAAAAGGCTTTGGACTTTTTATGGCAGATTACAAGAGCACATTAAATCTTCCGAACACCGCGTTTCCGATGCGCGGCAACCTTGCAAAGCGCGAGCCTTTAATGCTCGCAGACTGGGAAAAGCGCGAACTTTATAAAAAGATCCGTAAATCCCGCGCAGGCTGCAACACCTTCATCCTCCACGACGGCCCGCCGTACGCCAACGGCAATATTCACATCGGCCACTCCATCAACAAGGTCTTAAAGGACATTATCCTTAAATCAAAGACCCTCTCAGGCTATGACTGCCCCTATGTCCCGGGCTGGGACTGCCACGGCCTGCCCATTGAGGTCAAGGTGGAGTCTTTGGTGGGCAAGCCCGGCGTGAAGGTCACGCCCGCGGAATTTCGTCAGGAGTGCCGCAAGTACGCCAAATCCCAGGTTGAGGCGCAGCGCGCCGACTTTAAGCGCCTGGGCGTCTTAGGCGACTGGGATCACCCCTACCTTACGATGAATTTTGAGACCGAGGCGGCGACGCTGCGCCTTTTGGGCAAGGTGATCTCAGAGGGCCACTTCGTGCGCGGCTTAAAGCCTGTCTACTGGTGCATGGACTGCCAGTCGGCTTTGGCCGAGGCCGAGGTCGAGTACAAGGATGTGACCTCGGATTCCATCTACGTGCGCTTTGCCGCCCAGGATGAGTCAAAGACTGAGCAGATCTTCGGCGCCCAGGGACAGGGTCAGGGGCCGCTCTCCTGCGTCATCTGGACGACAACGCCCTGGACGCTGCCTGCAAACCGCGCCATCTGCATGAACGAGGCATTAAAGTACAGCCTCGTGCAGGTTAAGACCGAAAAAGGCCCCGAGCGCTTTATCCTGGCATCCGGCCTCATCGACGATGTCATGAAGACCTGCGGCATTGAGGATTTCAAGGTTTTAGGCAGTGAAGTAAGCGGCAAGGCTTTGGAGCTTACGCGCTTTAAGCACCCCTTCCTCGATTTTGACGTGCCGGTGATCTTAGGGGCGCACGTCACGCTTGAAGGCGGCACCGGCTGCGTGCACACCGCAGGCGGCCACGGCCTTGACGACTACAACGTCTCCGTAAAATACGGTCTTGAGATCTACAACCCGGTAAAGCCTGACGGCTGCTTTGCAGACGACGTCAAGTACTTTGCGGGCATGAATGTCTTAAAGGCAAATCCTGAGGTCATCAAGGTTTTAAAGGACACGGGCAGCCTGGTGAAGGCTGTCAAGATCACCCACTCCTACCCGCACTGCTGGCGCCACAAGACCCCGGTGATCTTCCGGGCCACCGAGCAGTGGTTCATCTCCATGGACGGGCACGGGTTAAGGCAGAAAGCCTTGGATGAGATCAAGAAGGTGCGCTGGATCCCCGCCTGGGGCCGGAACCGCATCGAGGCCATGGTCTCGCAGCGCACCGACTGGTGCATCTCGCGCCAGCGCACCTGGGGCATGCCCTGCGCCGTGCTCATTAATAATCAGACCGGGGAGATCCATCCAAAGACTTCCGAGATCATCGAGAAGGTTGCCAAAGAGGTTGAAAAGAAAGGCATCCAGGCCTGGTGGGATCTCAAAGTCGAGGATCTGATTGGCCCTGAGGACGCCCAAAACTGGCACAAAGATCCCAACACCCTCGATGTGTGGTTTGACTCAGGATCTACATGGTTCACGGTAGCCGGCCAGCGCCCGGAGCTTAAAGGGCATGATATAGATCTTTATTTGGAGGGCTCCGATCAGCACCGCGGCTGGTTTATGTCATCGCTGATGCTCTCCTGTGCCACGCAGGGCAAAGCCCCCTACAAGCAGGTCTTAACCCACGGCTTTACCGTGGACGGCCAGGGCCGCAAGATGTCAAAGTCCCTGGGCAACGTGATCGCCCCGCGCGAGGTTGTGGACAAGCTGGGAGCGGACGTTTTGAGGCTTTGGATCGCCTCCAACGATTACACCGGCGACATGGCGGTGTCCCATGAGATCTTCAACCACGTGTCGGACTCGTACCGCCGCGTGCGCAACACCGTAAGATTCCTGCTGGCCAATTTAAACGGCTTTGATCCTGAGAAGGACATGGTTCCTTTTGAGCAGATGGTCGAGCTTGACAAGTGGGCGGTGTCGACAGCCTCAAAAGTGCAAAAGCAGATCATCAAGGCCTATGAGGACTATGACTTCCATCAGGCCGTGCAGGCGATGATGCTCTTTTGCTCCGTGCAGATGGGCTCGTTCTACCTTGACATCATCAAAGACCGCCAGTACACGGCCAAAGGCTCAGGCCTGGCGCGCAGATCCTGCCAGAGCGCACTGTATTTAATCGCCGAAGCTTTGGTGCGCTGGATGGCGCCGGTGCTCTCCTTTACCGCCCAGGAGGCCTGGGAGGCGCTGCCGGGCAAACACGACGAGTTCGTGTTCACCGCCAGATGGTTTGAAGGCTTAAAGGAGCTCGATGAGCATTCAGCTTTCTCCTCAGAGTTCTGGGATCGTATCCTCGCCTTCCGCGCCGAGGCCAACAAAGCCATCGAAGGCGCGCGCAACGCCGGCATTGTCGGCGGCTCGCTTGAGGCCGAGCTCACGGTTTACGCCAAGGGTCAGTTGCTAAAAGACTTAAGGCAGATAGGGAATGAGCTCAAGTTCGTGCTCATCACCTCCAAGGCTGAGGTAAAAGACGCCGAGGACAGCGGCAGCCCAATCCCTGCGGATGCCGTGAAGTCAGAAAGCCTTGACTGCGCCTTCACTGTGGCCAAATCCGCAGCTCACAAGTGCGAGCGCTGCTGGCACTATGAGGAGGATGTCGGCTACGATCCTGAGTATCCGGGCCTGTGCCGGCGCTGTGTGGAGAACATCAAGTCAGAGCAGGGCGAGAGCCGCAGGTTTGCTTAAAAGGCAGCTTGGTTTAACGCAGGCTGAGAGCCTGCGACACCCAAAGTGCAGTCCTGCAAGTACAGGGGCTGCCTGGGGCATAGGTGCTGAGCTTGAGGATCCGGGCGGAGCCTGTCTGTGAGGATGATGCAGGCGCCGATCCTGGAGATCCTGGGGCAGAGCCTGCGCTGAGAACTGCGAGGGAAAATATAAAATCTCCGCAGTGAAGAGTCGCAGCTTTGCCTAAACAGGCAGGCTTTGAGCTTTGCAGTTGCCAAAGCGTCCTCTCACAAGGGCTGGCGTTGCCTGCCTGTTAGCGGATGTCAGCGCAGATCCATAGAAGATCCAAGGCGGTACTGGCTTCGCGTGAAGAATGTCAGCTTCGCGCAGATGCAGAGGCGATAGTTTGTCTGTAACCGGCAGACTTGAAGCCTTCACCGCTGTGGCAGCGTACCCTCATCACTGCAGGCCTTGCCTGATTGCGGGGATGACATTGGCGCCGATCACGGAGAACCGGGGCGGTGCCGCTGCTGTTATGAGATCCTCAAATTATCGCAGGCGCAGAGCCGCGGCCTGGCCTGAAAAGGGCAGTCAATCAGGCTTGCGGCCATGGCTTGAATCCGGCAGCCAAGGTAAAGTTTAAGGCGGCCTAATGGCGGCCAAGGGATGGAGACCATAGCGGCTTGCGAGGCTGCAGCTTTCACTCTGGCAGCTTGAGAAATGCCTGAGTACTGTTGCTTGCAAGGCTGGCAGGCAGGAAAACGAAGGTGCGCCTGGGCACAGAGGCTTTCGGGATCCTGTTTGGCTAAGTTTCCGCCTTGCCATGATGGCGGAAGAACCGGGATCTTGGCGGCAAAACCCGGAAGCCTGTGCCGGACTGCAACAGGTTTTAAAACAGGCTGCAAAATGGTTTTAAAAGGCGCAACGCTTCAGGCAGGTATAAGCTTTCAAGCGCTCAATTGCCATAAAGGGCGCTGAATCTGTGATCACAAAAATATCTGATGAAATTTTTTAAAAATACCGGCTCCTTAAGCTGGCTAATCTTAAGCCTGCTCGTGGTGATCCTCGATCAGTACACGAAGTACCTGGTGTCTGCGCACATCCCTTATGAAACCGCCGGGATCCAGGTAACCTCGTTCTTTAACCTGGTCTATGTCTTCAACGAAGGGGCGGCTTTTAGTTTCTTAGCCTCCATGGGAGGCTGGCAGCGCTGGTTCTTTATGGGCATAGCGCTCGCGATCATTATGGTGCTGCTCGTAGTGCTCAGGCGCACTCCGCGCTGCCGGCCCTGGACCTGCCTGGGGATCGCTTTGGTGATCGGCGGGGCCGTTGGCAACCTGCTTGACCGTCTTTTCCTAGGCCATGTCATCGACTTCCTGCTTTTCTATCTTAAAGGCGATGGCTGGTTTTGGTCTTATCCTGCCTTTAACGTTGCCGATATCGCGGTGTGCGCAGGGGCAGGGCTGCTGGTCATCATCGGGATCTTTGGCAAGGGAAACTCCAAAAAAAGCTGAAAATCCCCAAAAGGCTGAAAAGGCAAAATAAGCTCAAGACGCTAAAAAGGCTGAAAAAGTTAAAAAGACCGAAAACATCAAACATGCTGGCAATGCCAAAGGGCTTGAAGATGCCAGTGCGGTCAAAAGCAAGGGAGCCGGCGAGGACCAAGGAATTAAGATGACTAACCGCAAGAAACAGAGTTCAGCGGCAACCTGGCAAGGTTGTTTCAAGCCGGTTGCTGATCCTGAGCGTGTGAATACCGTAGTCGTCAATATGACCTGGGGGCAACGCTGATGGGCTTTAAGATCCTGCTTGCCCGCGAGCGCGGCATGTGCGCCGGTGTGGAGCGAGCCATCCGCACCGTTGAAGAGGCTTTAAAGGCCTACGGTCCTGGCAAGATCTGGGTGCTCCATGAGATCGTGCACAACCGCCATGTCGTTGAGGATTTAAGATCTCAGGGCGTAAGCTTTGCCGACAGCCTCGATGAAGTGCCTGACGGGGCGGTGCTGATCTTTTCGGCGCACGGTGTGTCGCTTGAGGTTGAAGAACAGGCACGTTCAAGAGACTTTAAAGTGATCGACGCCACCTGCCCGGTGGTGAGCGCCATCCACCGCAAGCTAAACCGTGCAGGAGCACAGGGACTTGCGGCGGTGGTCATCGGCCATCAGGGACATCAGGAAGTGATCGGCACGGTAGGGCAGTACCAAGGTGATTCTGGAAGAGTCCATGTGATCCTCACGCCTGAGGATGTTGAAAAACTCAGCTTAGGCGCTGGAGACAAGATCTTTGTGACGCAAACCACGCTGAGCGTTGATGAGACCGCGGAGACAGTTAAAGCGCTCAGGGCAAGATACCCTGAGATTGAAGGCCCTAGAAAAGACAACACCTGCAGGGCAACTCAATTAAGACAGGATGCGGTAAAAGATCTGGCATCACAGTGCGATCTTGTGATCATTGCCGGATCCAGGAACTCATCAAATTCCAGGCGCCTTATGGAAGTGGCGCAGAAAGGCGGAGCTCGCTCTGTGCTTATCGATGATGAGAGCGAGATTGACCAGAACTGGTTAGCAGATGTAGAAGCCGTTGGGGTGAGTGCCGGGGCCTCGGCGCCTGAGTATGTGGTGCAGGGGATCTTAAAGAGGCTGCTTGAATACGGTGGTCACGAGGTCATTGAGACCGGGAGCAAGGACAGTGAGAGAAAGTTTCCGGTGCCTGAGGTAAAATAGAAAGTGTTAGACGAATTCTGACGGTTTGCATCGATTTGCGGTTTTGTAGAGTTTAAATCTTTTTTCTGAAAACTACCGCTAAATAGGAAAAATCTTTATTTATCAGATGATTACCCCTCCCAACCACCACCAAATCTTATATTGTGGTTTTTCTTACTCGCATTGCTGTATTCGGTATAGCAGTCTAACTCTCGACTTATCTAATCGGGTTGCTTGCTTACGCAAATCCAAGACATCTTCTTTAGCATCCATCCTCTTAAACTTTGTCGCTTTCTGCGCCAACAGTTCTAACAAAGAATTCCATAGATATTCTGTTTTTGTTAATACAGAATTGTACTTTCAGTTATACAGGGTACTCTTGCTTGCCTGTAGATATATTTTATATAAAAAATATTATATGACAGTAAAGCAAATGTGTCATAGAAATATTAAAAAATCTTTGTTATTTAATTGCAAGTAGGTTATATGCTTATAAAACATATAATCGAGCGAAGATTTATAATTTTCGTAATCTGCGGAGGAATTTCTGCCCTCTGCAATGTACTATCACGCTGCGGACTCTCATTTTTATTTTCATTTCAATTATCAGTTATCCTTGCATATTTTGTTGGAATGGTAACTGCATTTGTACTATTCAAAATGTTTGTTTTTGAGGCGGTAAAATCTCAAAAAACAAATATAGAAGCCATTAAATTTACCTTAGTTAATTTGCTGGGGTTGGCGCAAGTCTATATTATAAGCAATATTCTAAATTCATTCTTTTTTAATTATTGTCTCGACAAATTCTGGTCGGAGAATATTTCACATTTTTTGTCAGTTGGTTCTTTGACAATAACGAGCTTTTTTCTTCATAAATATTTCACCTTTCATAAATGAATATTGGATTTGGTTATAAGACGAGTCCTGGATCTGATTTTAGTTCCAAAGACGTAACTGTCGCCTAAAGTCCACCTGAGG
>DKSD01000013.1 GCA_002473165.1 Succinatimonas sp. UBA7265 | reverse complement strand
AAGTTTAATTTATAGAACTCCCCAAAAGAGAACTTGAGATACGGACTCAGGAAAACATAAATAAAAAGCTTGAAATAGAGTCAAACGAGAGGATCGCGCTTGCCACGATAAAAGCTCAGGCAGAAAGTGATTCATCCCACTCCAAGACCCTTAAGGCTGTGATCATAGTTTCACAGATCAAATGGGTGTTAATAGCTCTTTTTGTTGCTGTTGCGGTGTGTATTGCATTTGTCTTGGGTTACAGCAGCGAGGCTATGGAAATTGCAAAATATGCTTTGTTTGCTGTTGCAGGTTTCGCTGCCGGATATGGAAAATGCAGCATCGACAGACCAAAGTCTAATAAGCCAGAAAATAATGGGTCTGACTGATAACATCCCGTTAATTTAAAATTTTTTAGATGTGGAGGCGTTTTCAACCAAGTTGAAAACGCCTGATCTGCAAAGCTGATACCAACACAGGAGACACCGGGCAGCCGGTGTCTCCTTAATTTTTTGACTACTGTCGCTGTCTGCAAGGGCGCTCCCAGGCTTAGCCCTAATCTTTGGTCTGATTCCATTTGGTAGAATAACCAAGAGAGGTGCCTATGCTTAAAAAGATGATTCTGACCGCTGCGGCAGCGCTGTCGCTGTGCGCCGCCTCCGGCGCTTACGCCCAGCACTCGAGCTACAATCCCATGGCCCCGCGCCAGATCTACCAAGAACTGTCGGATCAGGATTACAGCTATGGGTATTCCATCCTGCCTGGCAATTCCATAGACGGCATAGAGCCTGCCAACCGCTATGTCGGCTGGGCGATCGACTATTACGCCCTCGACCGCTATTTCTTAAGGCCTGTGGCTCACGGGTACGCCCATCTGCCGCAGCCGGTGCAGGACGGGGTGGGCAACTTCTTCTCAAACATCTCTGAGATCAACAATATTACAAACAACCTGCTCTTAGGGCAGTTTGCCGACAGCGCGACCTCTTTTGCCCGCTTCCTCATAAACTCCACCGTAGGTCTTTTGGGCCTTTGGGATCCTGCCAGCCGCATGGGGCTTGAAAAGCATCCGATGAAGATGACCACGGTCATGGGGCGTGCCGGCGTCGATCAGGGCGAATATCTGATGGTGCCGTTCTACGGCCCGGCCAGCGAGCGCTCCATCCACGGCGCCGCGGCTGACAGATGGTACACCTTCTTAATCAACGAGCCTTTCATCACGGCCGCCTGCTATCTCATTGAAGGCATCCATGAGCGCGCCCAGCTTATCCCGCAGGAAAAGTTCATCGACGACTCTGTCGATCCCTACGCTACGATGCGCCAGGTGTGGCTTGCCCATGAGCAGGGCCTGGTGGATCCTGAAGCCGCGCTCAAAGACACCCAGAAAGAAGGGCAGGGCGTGGATGATTCCTTCATGGACGAGATCGACTCCCAGTGATCTTTTCCCTGTTTAACGCTTAATACGGAGAGCCTCGGGCGCCTTGGCGCCCGAGGCTTTTAGCCGATGACCGATCTTGAAAAACTGCGCGCCAGGATAGATGAGGCGGACGAGGAGATCCTCGCGCTCATCGCCCGCCGCCAGGAACTGGTGGCCCAGGCCGCAAAGGTTAAATGCGCAAGCCGTGACGCCGCCTGGAGCTCCGAGCGCGAGAGCTACCTTGCCAAAAGCCGCGAGGAGATGGCCGCGCGGCTGGGGCTGCCCAAAGGGCTGGCCTCGGATCTCGTGCGCCGCATCCTGCGCGAGAGCTACCAGAGCTCAGGGATCGGCGCTTATCCGAGGCTGCTTGAGACGGACGGCGACGTGGTGATCATCGGCGGCAACGGCGGCATGGGAAAGATCTTTACGAGGTACTTTGAGGCCTCGGGCTATAAAGTGATCTCCTTTGGCCATCGCGGCTGGGATCAGGCTGCCGAGCACTTTAAAAACGCCAAAATCGTCATGGTGACCGTGCCCATAGACATCACGGAAAAGATCCTCGATCAGGCTGCGCCGTATTTGCGCGAGGACATGTTGCTGTGCGATCTGACCTCGGTTAAAGGCCCGGTGGTCCGCAAGATGCTTTCAGTGCACCGCGGGCCGGTCATCGGGCTGCACCCGATGTTCGGGCCGGACGTGCCAAACCTCGTAAAGCAGGTCGTGGTCACGGTGAGCGCCCGTTTCCCCGAGCGCACCGCTTTTTTGCGGAAGCAGCTCGCGCTGTGGGGCGCCCGGGTCACGGAATGCGGCGCTGACGAGCATGACAAGGCCATGAGCATCATCCAGGCGCTGCGGCATTTCACCACTTACGCCTACGGCGTGTTCCTCGCCTCGCTGCATCCGGATCTGCACCGCATCCTCGAGCTGAGCTCTCCCATCTACCGCCTCGAGCTCATGTTGGTCGGCAGGCTCTTTGCCCAGGATCCGCGCCTGTACGCGGACATCATCATGTCATCGCAGCGCAACCGCGATCTGGTCTCTTCTTATATGGAGGCGCTAAAGCCGGAGCTTGACGTCATCCTCAAATCAGACGCAGCCGCGTTCGAGCAGCGCTTCCTCAAGGCACGCGAGTACTTCGGGCCTTACGCGGAGCGCTTTTTAAAGGAAAGCGGCTCGCTTTTGGCCAAGCTGCAGGACGAGCGCTGAGGAGGGCATATGAAAAGAGCGCTGAAATGGGTGCTCATAGTCTTGTTGGTGCTGCTCACGCTGCTTGTGGTGCTGATGACGGTTGCCAGCATCGTCATCGACAGCAAGACGGGCGCGATCCTGAACAAGGTTTCCTCAAAAGTCCCGGGGCTTACGCTCTCGCAGGTCTCAAAGGGCAGCGGCGTGCTCACGAAAAAAGGTGCAATCGAGGTAAATTACGCCCCTAAAAACGGGGTGCTCGGACAACGGAATGTTTCCTTTGTTGTGAAATATGAGGCGCATATCGGAGTGAGCGGCGTCAGCGGCACGTTCACCCGCGTGCCGGGATCGGGCAACCTCGACGATTTCGGCAGGCCGCTTTTAAAAGAGCTGCCGCCGTTAGGCGGCACGTTTGCGCTCTCGCCTGCGTCGCTGACGCTCTCAGGCAGCGTTAACGCCGGGGCTTTTGAGCTGCCGGTTGCCGACGGCACCTGCAATGTCGGGGAGAGCCGGGCCGATTTCAGTGTGAACGCCGCCAAAGATCTCACCGTGGCTTTCTCCTCGGAGGGTGCGGAGTGCCGTTCGCCTAAAGTCTACTCAGGCCGCGCCGCCTACACGCTGAACTTAAAAAAGCTGCACGGGCAGTTAAAGCCTGCGCTTGAGGGGCACCGTTTAAAGGGGCTTTCCGGCACGATCGCCGCAGACGAGCTCAGCGCCGACGCCTCCACCATCTACCTCATCGGTTTTTCCCCTGATGACAAAGTGCGCGATCCCAGCCTGCGCGACGGTTTCCTGTTCACGAAGCCCGTGCTGGGCTTTGGCTTTGAGGAAAGCCGCGGCGGCTTTGGCATGCTTGAAGCCTCACTGAACGGCTCTTTTGCTTTCGGTTTCCCCAAAGTGCGCGAGAGCCGGATGATCCCGATGTGGAGCTTTGACTCGTTAAAGTTCAAAGGCTCGGTCTCAGAGCTGAACCCGCAGGCGCTCTTAAAAGCCTCATCAAAGGCTCCATCCCGGGATAAAGAAGGAACTGAGAACGACGCCGGTAAGGCGGCGCTTGAGGCGGCCTTTGCGGCCGTGTCTTCGCCTTTGAAGCTGCGCCTTGAGGATTTCTCGTTCTCCCATGAAGGCTCTGAGGTTAAGCTCTCAGGCCTTGCCCAGGCGCAGCTTGACCGCAAGGCTTTAAAGCCGCAGTCGGTGCGGGCGGAGATCAACGCCGCGGCCTCGCGCGAGTTTGTCAGGAAACTTGCCGAGGACGGCTATGAGGATGAGTTTGCCCAGGCGCTGAGCAGCGGCATGTTCACCCAGCAGGGCGACATGCTCAGGACGAAGGCGGTGTTAAGGGACGGCGAGCTGACCTTAAACGGTCAGAGTGCGATTTCCGCGCAGCAGGAAACTGCGCCGCTGCCTGGGGAAGAGCCTGAAGCAGGAGACGGCGGTGAAGACTACGCCGAGCAGGCAGATAAATAACCCCATTCCGGTTTCGGATTTGGCGGTGCTGTAGGCAACGATCGCCGGAATGCCCGCCAAAAGCCCGGCCATCATGCAAGTGCGCAACCTGACTGCCAGGGCGCGGTTTGGCGAGCCTGAGCGCGCCCTTACGATCTCAATGTGCAGATGCCCCTCAGGCGCCCCCTCTGCGGCAGCGGACACGGCAGGCCAGCCCATAAAGCGGTAGAGCACGCCGCGGTTGAAGCGGGTGCGGCTTACAGCCTGCATCTTGAGCTCCAGCACGGTGTTCGCGCCGATGCGCTGCGCCAGCGCGCACATGGCCTCATAGGCCTCGCTGGGAGTGCAGCCCTCGCCGCAGACCATGACCTCGCGCGTCGACTCCGCGATCTTAAGCCCGGCAGGCGCCGCTTCTTTAAAAGCGCGGATGCCGTATTTTTGCCCGAAGCCAGGTTTCCTGATTGCGATCACCACGGGGATCCCGGGGTTTTCAAAGCGCACCTCGGCTTCATCGCCTTCATGCGCCGGAGTGCCTCCAAGCCACAGCGCGGGCGTGACGATCCCTTCGCAGTCGCAAAGGATCCGGTTGCTGGCAAGCTGTTTTAACACAGTGGCGCGCATGTGGCGGCGATCTCCCTGGAGGCCGGGGGTACGGCGGAAAATTGAGTTATTTTAGACAAAATGACCGACGCTTTTACGTCTCTATCTTGTATAGGACATTTAAAAAACGCAACGTGTGACCTGGTTCACAAAAATAAACGCTTTGTGCGCGGGATCTCGCTTTATTCCCTTCGCCACAGCGGTCATTTTGCGAGGGCGCAGGATTTAAATCCCGCTCAAAAATGCCGAAATATAAATTGTGTATGCAAAATTTTGAGGAGCTGTCATGAACGAGCGCCGCGCAAAACGCCCGGAGATCGTAGCCGAGCTGTCAGGAAACCATGAGGGATCGCTGGAGCGCGAACTCATGCTTATGGATCTCGCCGCCGCCAGCGGCGCCGATGCCGTCAAGATCCAGACCTATACCGAGGATTCCCTGACGCTTGACTGCCGCAGAAGCGAATTCATGATCTCAGGGGGGCTGTGGAAAGGCCAGAGCCTTTATGAGCTTTATAAGAAAGCCAAAACGCCGCGCGAGTGGATGCAGCCGCTGTTTAACCATGCGCGAGAGTGCGGGATCGCGCTGTTCTCCTCCCCCTTTGGCCCTGAGGATTTTGAGGCGCTGGAGGCCTCAGGCTGCCCGCGCTACAAGATAGCCTCGTTTGAGCTCAACTGGCCGCAGTTTATCCGCCTGTGCGCCGAGGCCAAAAAACCGATGGTGATCTCAACGGGCCTGGCGAGCATCGAGGAAGTTGACAGAGCCGTGGAGGCCGCGCTTGCAGGCGGGTGCACGGATCTGACGCTGCTGCACTGCGAGAGCCGCTATCCTGCCGAGGTCTCGCGCTTTAACCTCAGGACCATCCCGTTTTTTAAAAAGCGCTACGGCTGCAAAGCCGGACTCTCAAACCACGCTTTGGGCGATGCAGCCGATCTCGCGGCAACGGCGCTGGGCGCTGACATGATCGAAAAGCACTTTACCGACGATCGCTCCCGCGGCAGCGTTGACGTAGCCTTCTCCATGACCCCTGAGGATCTCAAAATGCTCGCGCGCGACACCGCGGCCGTGGCCGCAGGGCTGGGCGAGGAAACGCTGCCGGTGCGCGCAGACGAGGAGGGAGATCGCCTTGGCAGGCGCAGCGTCTATCTCGTGAAGCCATTGAAGGCAGGCGAGGTTCTCAGGGAGGAGGATGTGAAGGTGGTGCGCCCGGGACTGGGGCTGCCGCCTTATCTTTTGCCGCAGGTTCTCGGGAAAAAAGCCAAACACGATCTTGAGGGGATGATCCCGCTTAATCCTGCTGATTTTGAATGATAAATTAGTACAATTATAATTATACTAATCGTGATTATACTTATGACAAATCATGGAATGGCAGAGTGCCGATCATAAGTTTCAAATTCCCGGTGGCAGCATTTCTGTACGGCCACCTGTGTTAACAGTGTGCGATCTGAGCGGATTGACCTGTCCACGCAGTTTTATATCCTCCTTTCATACGCAAAAGCCGGGGCGCCTGCAGGCCGAAATTGTGCTGAATTAGGTATATAACCGACAGTGATCAGTAAATTTTA
>DKSD01000077.1 GCA_002473165.1 Succinatimonas sp. UBA7265 | reverse complement strand
CCCCCTTGTAAGAGAAAATTTGCGGTATAACAAAGACACCTTCACTTAGAGAATCACAGCTCTAAAATTACACCACTTCTACGCGCGCGATCCTTTTACGGGCGCCGCGTGCGCCGCATCTTCCCCTCGCTGATCTGCGCCCTGGCATTCTGTTTTGCCTTAGGCTGGGCGGTGCTCACCCCTGAGGATTTTGCGCAGCTGGGCAAGCATATCGCAGGAGGTGCCGGCTATGTCTCAAACCTGGTGCTGTGGTCTGAAAGCGGGCAGTATTTTGACTTTGATTCCCTGCACAAGCTGCTGTTGCACCTGTGGAGCCTCGGTATCGAAGAGCAGTTTTACCTCATTTGGCCGGCGCTGCTCTTTTTGGCCTGGAAACTCAGGATAAGCCTGTTTGGGGTCGCAGCCTTGGGCGCTGCCGTGTCTTTTGTTTTTGAGGCTGCCACGATCGGCGCTGACGCCGCCGGGGCGTTCTACTCGCCGCTGCTGCGCTTTTGGGAATTGATGGCGGGATCGCTCCTGGGATGGATGGCGCTGCACCCGGCAAAACTCAGGCTCTCGGATGGCCGGCGCAGGTTCATTCGTGAATTTGCCGGAGTCCTTGGCCTGGCGCTGGTGCTCGGATCGGCGCTGCTGGTGAGGCCAGAGGGCTTTCCCGGCGCCAAAGCGTTGATCCCGGTTGCAGGCGCGGTGCTCATCATCGCTGCCGGCACTGACAGTGCCGTGAACCGTTGGCTGCTCTCAAACCGCGTCATGGTGTTCATCGGGCTTGTCAGCTACCCGCTTTACATCTGGCATTGGCCGCTGCTCTCTTTTGCGGCGATCATCGACGGCAGGCTGCCGCGCGCCGGCATCCGCGCCGGCTGCGTGCTTTTGGCGTTGCTGCTTTCATACCTTACCTACAGGGTGGTTGAACCGCCGCTGCGCTGGGGGCGTCATGGCGGGATCAAGGCCCTGGGGCTGCTGGCGGTGATGTGCTCTATCGGCGGCGCCGGGCTTTGGGTGTATTCATCAGGCGGGGTGCCGGAGCGCATCAGCGATCCCGAGGCCCGCGCCGAGATCGAAGTTGCCAAGCTCGATGAGCAGGCGGCAGCGCAGTGCGCTTTGGTGTTCCCTCAATGGCGCTCAACCGATCCTGACAATTACTGCAAGATGCAGCGCCCTGACGGGGAAAACACCATTGCCGTGATCGGGGATTCCCACGCCTCGCAGCTCTTCCCGGGGCTGATTCGGGTAAGCGGCAAAGATGATGGGGTGGCATTGTTTTCTGCAAGCTGCGCTATCCCCTTGCTGGGGCTGCAGTCAGGGGCGGACGAGCAGACCGTAAAGCTCAACCCCAAGCGGGCGCAGAATGCGCATCTGGTCGCCGCAGGTATTGAGCACATCCTAAGCCATCCTGAGATCCGCACCGTGGTGCTCGCCCACTCCCCGCTGTGCTCTGACGATGAACTCAAAGATCTTGAGGATCCCAAGCTCAAAGATCACGACGAGATGCTGCGCCGCGGTTTCGCGCGCACGTTCTCGGCGCTCTCCAAGACAGGGCGCAAGGTTGTGGTGGCCTTGGACAACCCCACCTTTGATGACGGGCTTTACAACCGCTGCAAGGTCGCGGTGATGCTCTCGGGGATCGATCCTACCGGCATGGCAGAACGCCGCGCCAGGGACTCCTGCCATCAGGATCAGGGCACGCTGCTCTCGCGCAAGGCCGCCGATCGCTACAACCGCATCGCCAAAAAGGCGGCGCGGGAATTTGGCAATGTGAGCTTTGTTGATCTGGAAGCGCTGCTGTGCGAGGGCGGGCAGTGCCGCATGACTGACGGCAAGGGGCACATGCTGATGCGCGATCGCAGCCACCTCAATTACCGCGGCGCTTATCTGGTGGCTCCTGCCATCATGCAAAAAGCCCGGGACGGTAAGTGACGTACCAATGACAAAAAGGGCGGGCCTGCGGCCCGCCCTCTTAGCGCAATTGGGCTTAAATGGTGTGCACCGACATGGTGTTCGTGGTGCCGGAGGGAACCAGGGCGCCGTTTACCATGATGATGGTGTCGCCTTTTTGGGCCAGGCCTTCTTCCTCGGCCACCTTCATGCCCACCTTAAAGAACTCGTCGGTGGAGTTGATGCGGGCTACGAGCTTGGGGATCACGCCGCGGACGATGCACAGCTGGCGTGCCGTCTTGACGTTCGGGGTAAGCGCCAGGATGTTAGCCGTCGGGAAGTATTTGCGCAGCGCTTTAGGCGAGCCGCCGTGCTCGGTGGCCACGACGATGAGCGGGGCGCTTAAGGTTTCGGAGGCCTCAACCGCTGCCAGGCACACCGCGGAAGTGGTGGACACCGGGGCTCCCTGGGAGAGGCGTTCGTGCAGGCGCGCGCGGATCTCGCGATCGGTGCGCTCGCAGATCGTGCACATGGTTTTCACGGCCTCGCGCGGGTATTTGCCCTTGGCGGACTCGCCAGAGAGCATCACGGCGTCGGTGCCGTCGATGATCGCGTTGGCCACGTCGCCGGCCTCGGCGCGGGTCGGGCGCGGGTTCTTGATCATGGAGTCGAGCATCTGGGTGGCGGTGATCACCACTTTACCTACCTCGTTGCAGCGGCGGATGATGCGCTTTTGCGCAAAGATCACTTCCTGGGGCGGGATCTCCACGCCCATGTCGCCGCGGGCGACCATGATGCCGTCAGCGGTGGCGAGGATGTCCTCAAAGTTGTCGAGGCCTTCCTGGTTTTCGATCTTGCAGATGATTTGAATATCATTGCCGCCGTTGGCGTCGAGGAACTCGCGGATGTCCAGCACGTCGCGGCGCGATCTCGTAAACGAGGCGGCGATGAAGTCGACATGGCGCTTGATGCCAAAGAGCAGATCCTGTTTGTCCTTCTCTGACATAAACGGCATGGAGATGTGGGTGTCAGGCAGGTTCACGCCCTTGTGCTCGCCCAGCAAGCCGCTGTTTTGCACCTCGCAGGTGACTTCGTGATCGTTGTTCTTCTCAATCACCTTAAGCCCGATGAGGCCGTCGTCCAAAAGCACGGTGTCGCCGATCTCCAGATCTTTTGCGAGATCTTTGTAGGTGACGCTGATGCGCTCCCTGTTGCCGACTACCGAGGAGTCAGTGGTGATCACGACGCGATCGCCCGTATTGAGCTCGACATCCTCGCCGTTTTCCAGAGTGCAGGTACGGATCTCCGGGCCCTTGGTGTCGAGGATCACGCCGAAGACCTTGCCGGTGTCCTTCATGATCTTTTCGATGGAGTCGATCCTGCGGCCGTGCTCTTCATAGTCGCCGTGCGAGAAGTTCAGGCGCATGAGGTTCATGCCTGAGTCGAGCAGGGTTTTTAAGATTGCGGGATCTTCGGATTTAGGTCCGATCGTGCAGACCATTTTCGTTTTTTTCATCGGCAAAAAAGGCGCCTTTGCGTTAAGGCCAAGGCGTCTCCTCAATGTCAGGGTAAGGTTTCAGTGCTCAGCCCGGGCGTTTTTTACGCAATAACAGTTATAAGGCTGTGCTGCTTTGGCGGCGGTGAAAACTTGTTTCAGCCTCAAAGCAGGCGCGGGTGCCTGGCTGCGGTTTCTTCTTTTAATTCGTGCTGAATTATATCAGACAGGCATTCTAAGAATGCGCGAAAACCTGTGGCATCAGGTTAAATTCTCATGAAGGCGCGGCTTTGCACAGGGAAGGCGCAGGAACAAACGCAAGGTGAAAAAAAGGCCCGCCTGAGGCGGGCCTTGCGATTTTTACTTGCTTAAATCAGAAGAGCTTGCAGTAGATCATCAGCTGAAGGCCCAGCGTGATGAAAGACAGAGCCGCGGCGCCGCCGTAGCAGATGTACCAGAAGATCTTCGAGTGGAGGTTCAGATCGTGCAGCGAGTGGTACATGCGGTGCAGGGCGTACATGCACAGGATGAACACGATGCCAAAGAGCACGAGGGCTAAGAACCAGTTGCCTAATATGGCTTTGGCCTGAGCGAAGCTCAGCAGCCCTGAGTCGATGCCCGGGGGGCAGATGCCCGCGACGATCATCACGACGAGGATGGCAGGGAGAACCCATGCGGCGATCATGCCGCCGGTGCCGAACATGAGCCAGAAGATCGGCTCGTCTGAACGGGTGGGAAGGATCTTAAGCATAAGTTTCTCCTTACTTGGTAAGCCAGGCAGCGCCCAGGACCACGATGAAACCGCCTAAAGCAGCCGCATAGAGGGCAAGCTTCGTGGCGATGTCCGGGAGTCTCTCGGTGCTGTTTTTGTTGAGGAACACGCGCACAGCCTTCGGCATGAGGTTGAACCAGGTCACCATGTGGAAGAGCTGGGCCCCAAGCGTCACGATGTTGAGGGCGATGACGACCGGGTTGCCCAGGAAGTCGGTCGCCCACCACATGTAGGCGGCGGTCGTGGTCTCGTCGACAGTGCCCGCGGCCACGGCGTTTAAGTTGCACATGGCAAAGAGGAACACGCCTAAGATGATCTCGAGCGTGGCGAAGAGTGCGAGCACTGCGGTGCCCTCACGGAGCATGTAGTGAACGTAGAACGGGTTCTTCGTCCACCAGGTGGCGGTCACCTCGCGGTGATACGGCTTGCGAAATGAAGTAGCTTGAGCCATGGATCATTCCTCCGGTTTGACGAGTTTGATGACGTAGTCGGTCGCGCTCATCTTCTTGCCAAGCTGGATGGCAGATGAAGGATCGACCTTCTTCGGGCAGACTTCGGAGCAGTAGCCCACGAAGGTGCAGCCCCACACGCCGTTCTCGGAGTTTAAGAACGGCAGGCGCTGCAGCGCGCCGCTGTCGCGGTTGTCGATGTTGTAGCGGTACAGCAGCGTCAGCGCGGCCGGGCCGATGAACTTCGGGTTGAGCTTGTACTGCGGGCAGGCGGCGTAGCAGCAGCCGCAGTTGATGCACTGCGCGAACTGCAGGTAAGCCTCCATCTGCATCGGGCTCTGCTTGAAGTTCCTGTTAAGCGGCATCTTCGCGTCTTTTTCCGACGGAATGATGTAAGGCTTGATGAGCTCGATCTTCTCGATGAGATCGGAAAGATCGACGACGAGATCGCGCTCGATGGGGAAGTTGGCCAGTGGCTCAACGCGGATGTCCTGGCCCTCGTAGTCGCGCAGGAACGTCTTGCACGCGAGGTGGGGGACATTGTTGACCATCATGCCGCAGGAGCCGCAGATCGCCATACGGCAGGACCAGCGGAACGAGAGGCTGTGCTCGAGGTTGTCTTTGATGTAGAAGAGGGCCTCAAGCAGGGAAGTGCCCTGATGGTACGGAACTTCGAAGGTCTGATCCCAGGGTTTGTCATCCTGCTCCGGACGATAGCGGAGCACGGTGATCTTCATTTTTTTCTCGATTTCTGCCATTTACTTGGCCTCCTGTGCTGCTTTGGCCTTCCTGGCTCTCTCGGCCTCAGCCTTTTCCGCCTCGGCGCCGTAGACGCGCTTGGCCGGCTGGAAGGTGGTGATCTTCACGTCCTGGAGCTTGATCTCAGGGAGACCGGTCTCAGGGTTTAAGAAGGCGAGCGAGTGCTTGAGGAAGTTCTTGTCATCGCGCTCCTTGTAGGCGCCGTTAGGGCCGTCAAGGCGCTGGTGGGAGCCGCGGGACTCCTTGCGGTTGATGGCGGAGTAGGCCATGGTCTGGGCGACATCGAGCGTGTACCCGAGCTCGATGAGGTTCATCCACTCGGTGTTGAACACGCGGCCGCGATCGGAGATGGCAACCTTCACATAGCGATCCTTGAGCTCTTTGAGCTTGTCGATGGTCTCCTGCATGGTCGTCTCTTCGCGGTAGATGCCCACGCCCTTTTCCATGGACTGACCCATCTCGGCGCGGATCTTGCCCTGGGACTCTTCGCCCTTGACGTCAAACAGTGACAGGGCGCGCTTCTCGGCAGCCTCAGCCTGGCGGGCGAGCTCAGCGGAGTCGTAGTCTTTGACCTGGTGAGCGCGCTCGGCCATGGCGTCGCCGCCGGCCTTGCCGAACACCACGGTCTCAACGAGGGAGTTCGAGCCTAAGCGGTTGGCGCCGTGGATGCCCACGGAGGCGCACTCGCCGGCGGCGTACAGGCCTTCCATGCGGGTGGCGGTGCGGCCGTCAGTCTCGATGCCGCCCATGGTGTAGTGGACGACCGGGCGGACCGGCACCGGAGCCTTGACCGGATCGACGCCGGAGTAGGTCTGGGCCAGCTCGCAGATGAGCGGGAGGCGCTCGTGCAGGTATTTCTCGCCTAAGTGGGTGAGATCGAGCAGCACGGCTTCGCCTAAAGGATACTTGATGGTGCGGCCTTTCTTGGATTCGTTCCAGAAAGCCTGGGACAGCTTGTCGCGGGGGCCTAACTCCATGTACTTGTTCTTAGGCTGGCCGACCGGGGTCTCAGGGCCGAGGCCGTAATCCTGCAGGTAACGGTAGTGATCCTTGTTGTAGAGCACGCCGCCTTCGCCGCGGCAGCCTTCGGTCATCAGCAGGCCGCAGCCTAACAGGCCGGTCGGGTGGTACTGCACGAATTCCATGTCGCGCAGCGGCACGCCGTGGCGGTAGGCCAGAGCCTGGCCGTCGCCGGTGACGATGCCGCCGTTCGTGTTGAAGGCGTAGCAGCGCCCGGCGCCGCCGGTGGCGAGGAACACGCACTTGGCGTTGATCTGGCGGAAGATGCCGTTCTGCAGGTCATAGCAGACGACGCCGCGGCAGATGCCGTCCTCGACTAAGAGATCGAGGACAAAGTGTTCGTCAAAGCGCTCGATGGAAGGGAACTGCACGGAGGTCTGGAACAGGGTGTGCAGCATGTGGAAACCGGATTTGTCAGCGGCAAACCAGGTGCGGGGCACTTTCATGCCGCCGAAACGGCGGACGTTGATGTCACCGTTGGGTTTGCGGCTCCAAGGGCAGCCCCAGTGCTCGAGCTGGTAGAGCTCCTGGGTGGTGTGGTGCACGAAGTAGTCGACGACGTCCTGCTCGCACAGCCAGTCGCCGCCGGCGACCGTGTCCTCGAAGTGCTTCTGCAGCGAGTCGTCATCGCGGACGACGCCTGCGGCACCGCCTTCTGCGGCCACAGTGTGCGAACGCATCGGGTAAACTTTGGAAATGAGCGCAACGCGAAGCTTCGGGTCAGCCTGGGCCACCGCTATGGCAGCACGAAGGCCTGCACCGCCGGCACCCACGATCGCAACATCATATTGATATTTTTCCACGTGAATCTCCTAACATTCCGGCTCGCGCACCCTGCATCCAGACCGCGCTTGCCGGACAGCAAGCAAAAAATCGGAAATAATTATAGCTGAAAAAACTTCTCACTTTGATGCGTGCGCCCGCATTTTGGCAACGAAAACGCGGGCGCACCACAGTATGGCAAAAGGTATGGCAGGAGCGGCTTAAATGCTCATGGGACGGCCGTACCTGACAGCCGTGCCCGGAGTGAGATCGTCGCTTAAGGCGCCCTGGCCTTCAGGCCAGATGCAGATCACGGTTGAGCCGTAGGAGAAGTAGCCGATCTCATCGCCTTTCTTATAGGTGAACTGATCGGGATCGTAGTATTTGGCCTCCACGCCTTTGCGCCTTTTGATGGTTCCGGCCCAGGAAGTGTGGATGCTGCCCACCAGAGCCGCGCCCACAAAGATCAGGCAGAACGGGCCTTCGCGCGTCCCGAAGATGCACACGAGGCGCTCGTTCTGGGTGTACAGGCCGTGAAGCTTTGAGGTGTTGCGGCGGCCCACCGGGAAGTGGCGGCCGGGCACATGGATGGTCTTTACCAGCGTGGCATCCATGGGCATGTGCACGCGGTGGTAGTTGGCGGGGGAGAGGTAAAACGTGGCGAACGTGCCCAGCTCAAAGGGGGCGCAGTCGGTGCGGCTGCCGCCCATGAGCGCGCGGAAAGAATAGTCGACGCCTTTGGCCTGCAAAAGACGGCCGGCCCTGAGCGTGCCGCACTGGCCCACAGTGCCGTCCACCGGGCACACGGCCGTGCAGGCGTCCGTCACCGGGCGCACGTCCTGGCGCAGCTTGCGGATAAAGAATTCGTTGAAGGTTTTATAGGAGCTCAGATCGGTGTTGGCGCACTCGCTCAGATCGATGTGGTAGGCGCTGATGAAGCTTTTGATGAGGAACTGCGTGAACCAGCCCAGTCGCGCCGAGGCCAGCTTGCCTGAAAGCGCGGTCAGGGTATTGAAAGGGGTAACATAATTTACAGCCTTGACAAGGCAGTTTGCAAAAGACATAGCGAATGTGACCTGAGCAAAGTTCCTTTTAAAGTGATGAAGTGATTCTAACAGAATCACGCCTATGCAAATGCCGGACGGAGCGCACAGTTTGCAAGTGGCAAAGCCCGGGGCGGAATTTAAAAGCGGAGATCTGAAAATGCCTTATAAAGAGGATGCGGCGACGGCGCAGCTGCTGCGCCGCCATGAAAAGCTCATCGCGCCGGTGCAGACTTTAAGCGAGCTGCCGCTTGCGGTCACCGGAGCGCACGGGCCTTACCTTGAGTGCGCGGACGGGCGAGAGATCCTCGATTTCATCTCCGGTGCCTGCACCATGAACTTAGGCTACGATCCCATCCTGCCCGGGCATATCGGCCAGTTTCCCTTTCCCTATGCCACAGGCTCAGTGCAGCTTGAGTACGCACAGCGCCTTATTGCGCTTTATCCTTACGGCCAGGCCATGCTCTCCTACGGGATCTCAGGCTCTGAGGGCACAGACGCGGCCATAAAGTACGCCCGCGCTTACACCGGGCGTCGCCGCATCATCTCTTTTGCAGGCGATTACCACGGCAAATCTTACGGCGCCATGACGCTGACTTCGGTTTTTAAGGGCGGCAGCGACTACATCGGGCCGATGCTGCCTGAGTGCCGCCTGCTGCCGTTTTGCGGCGAGGATGCGCAAGCTGAGCAGGTGTCGGCGGAACTTTCTGAGATCGAAGCGCAGGGCGGTGAGATCGCGGCGGTGATCTTTGAGGCCGTGCAGGGGGATTCGGGCTTTCTGCCCTTGCACCGCGGCTTTTTGGAAGGCCTGTACGAACTGTCGCGCCGCATGGGCTTCCTCATGGTTTCCGATGAAAGCCAGCTGGCCTTCTGGCGCACCGGGTCGTTTTTCAGCGTTGAAAATTACCCTAAAGTGCAGGCCGATCTCATCGTCATGGGCAAGTTTTTAGGCGGCGGGATCCCGCTGTCGGCTGTGATCGGCCGCCCTGAGATCATGAAAAGCCTGCGCCCGCTTGATCACGATTTCACGTTTGCAGGCAATGCCGAGGCCTGCGCCCGCGGGCTTAAGGCGTTTGGAATTACAAAAACGCTGCAAGCGCACGGCAGAATAGCTGAGATCGCCAAAGCCCTCGAGGATTTTTACGCGGGGCTTAAACGCAGGCATCCCCAAGCGGTGGCGCGCCTTACGGGCCTGGGCACAGCCCGCGGGCTGTGGCTGCGCTCGCAGGACGGGCGTGAGGATGACCAGACCGCGTGTTTTAAGGTGATCTATGAGTGCTTTGTGCGCGGGCTTTACACCCAGCGACTGGGATCGTCGTTTTTGCGCCTTGAGCCTGAATACACGCTTACGAATGAGCAGCTGCAACAGGCCTTTGGGATCATTGAGGGGGCGATCGCGGCGCTTGAGCGCGGGGAGATCGATGACGCCTGCCTTAAGTGGATGCGGCGCTGAGGGCAATTTTCTGTAACGAAAAAACCGGGAGCTTGACATTTTCGGGTCAGTCCTAAAACCTG
>DKSD01000057.1 GCA_002473165.1 Succinatimonas sp. UBA7265 | reverse complement strand
CAAGGGATCTCGCCTCTTTCCGGCCCTCTAAAGGCCAATGAAGTGAGACATTTCGTCAGAACTAAGGTTTAATGCCTTTTTCATAACCCGGATCTTGCATGGCAAAATCCTGCATGTGTTTACGATAGTGGAAATTCAGGAAAAAAGCCACCTCAGGATGCGCAAAGCTGCTGTTTAAGGCCAATAAAAAGGGCAGCGCCTGCGCTGCCCTTTGACGGGAGGAAAACTTAAATCAGATGATCCCGGAGAGCGAAGGGGAGCCGGAGGCGCTCTCCTTGGTGAGCGATTTCGAGTCGTCAGCTGAGACGGCGTTGACGTTCGCGCTGTCCTCCTTGTCCTTGGCGGAGGTTTTTTCGGTGCCGGCCTTGTCAGCTTGTGCACCCTTGCCGTCCGCGGGTTTTACGGATTTGTCATCCTGCTTTGCGCCATCATCGTCTTTCCCGGCGCCGCCATCGAGCGCTTCCTTGGCGATCTCCTGCTGGGCCTTGGCGATGGTCTGCTGGGCTTCCGAGGCGACTTTCAGATCCTGAGATGAAGGATCTTTGGGGGCGTGGGCCGCGCGGATCACCTGCTGCATCTTGGCAACGGTCTTCTCGGGGGTGCTTTCCTCTGAAGTGTCAATGTTGACATGGCCGCCGATGGCGTAATCCTTGCCGTCAGGGCCTTTCTGGTAGTCGTAGGATGGGGAGCTGGCGTACTGGCCGCCGGCGGCCTGATGGGCCTGCTCGTGATCCCTCACGTCCTGATCGCGCTCTTTGAGCTCTTTTAATTGCTGCTGTTCGTCAGGGGTGAGCTCTTTGCCGTTTTGGGCTTTTTCAGTGTGCTCGCCGTCCTGCGCCGCGTCGGTTTTCTCCGCGTCGTCTGCGGACTCGGAGTTCGCGCTGCTTTGGGTCTCGCCGCTGCTGCCGCTTACATAGGCCGCTCGCGCCGTGTGGCGGTTGTGCGAATAGATCTCGCCCTCATGCTCGCTTTGCGTATGCTCGAGAGCAGGCGGCGCGGCGAGCGTCTCGCTGTCGCGCTGCTGCGGCGTCTGCACCGCCTGGGATACTGCGTTTTCCGCGTTGACGGCGTATTGCTGTGAAATTGCGCCGCTGTCCTGGATCCCGGTTGAACTGATGATGCTCATGCTTATTTCGCTCCTCATCTTTATGACGGCGCCCGGGATCGCGAAATTTAGCTTTTTTGCAAAATCGCGGCAAAAACAAAACGGCCGGAGCTGAAAGCTCCGGCCGCGGCAGGCTAAAGCCTGTCAGTGCACTTCATCGAACATCGAGGAGATCGACTCCTCGTTGCTGATGCGGCGGATGGCTTCGGCGAGCATCGGGGCCAGGGTCAGCACTTTGAAATTCTTTAAGGCCTTGAACTTAGGCGAGGCCGGGATGGTGTCGGAGACGACCATGGTGTCGATGACGGACTTGGAGACATTGTCATAAGCGCTGCCTGAAAGCACCGGGTGGGTGACATAGGCGTAAACGCTCTTGGCGCCGCGCTCTTTTAAGGCGGCGGCGGCTTTGCACAGCGTGCCGGCGGTGTCGACGATGTCATCGACGATGATGCAGTCGCGGTCTTTGACCTCGCCGATGAGATTCATGACCTCGGAGACGTTCGGGCGCGGACGGCGCTTGTCGATGATCGCGATGTCGGCATTGTCCAGCTGTTTGGCGATGGCGCGGGCGCGCACGACACCGCCCATGTCCGGGGAGACGACGCAGGGGTTCTTGAGGCCGAGGTTCTTCATGTCATCGACAAAGATCTGCGAAGAGAAGCAGTTGTCGACCGGCACGTCGAAGAAGCCCTGGATCTGCTCGGCGTGGAGATCGACGGTGAGCACGCGGTCAACGCCCACTGAGGAGAGCAGATCGGCGACGACTTTTGCGGTGATGGGGACGCGGGCTGAGCGCAGACGGCGATCCTGGCGGGCGTAGCCGAAATAAGGGATCACGGCGGTGATGCGGCCGGCGGAGGCGCGGCGCATCGCGTCGATCATGATGAGCAGTTCCATGAGGTTCTCGTTAGTCGGGGCGCAGGTGGACTGGATCACGAAGATGTCACAGCCGCGGACGTACTCATTGATCTGCACATGGACTTCGCCGTCGGAGAAGCGGTCGACGGTGGCGTCGCCCAGCTTGGTGTAAAGACGGGACGCGATGCTGCTTGCA
The DNA here is from genome assembly GCA_002473165.1 of Succinatimonas sp. UBA7265. Lineage (GTDB taxonomy): Bacteria > Pseudomonadota > Gammaproteobacteria > Enterobacterales > Succinivibrionaceae > Succinivibrio. The sequence continues at coordinate 9,724 of DKSD01000057.1, read as the reverse complement.
AGCTCCGGAATGGCGTTTCCGGCAAACAGTTTCATATCAGCCATTTATCATCACCACAAAAAGATTGAGAGAGGAGGCGCTGAATGTTCTCAGGCGCGCCCATTATAACGCCTGAGCGGACAATGTCCGCAAAAACTTGCGCTTGCACAGGTGTTAAGCGCACGCTCCAAGACGGTCGCGTCCGCGCCTTGTTTACGGTGATGCGGCGTTTTTCGCTAAGTCATGAATACGCAAAAGCCCCCGCGAACGGGGGCTTTTAAAAGCACGGTTTACGGGCGGATGGCGCCTAAGATGGCGTTTTCGCGCTCGAGCTTGGCCGCAGCCTGAGCTTTGGCGGCATCGGCGGCGATGCGCTTTTGCTTGCGTACCATGGAGAGCCAGCCGATGAACGTGCCTATGGAGGCCACGAAGATGATGATCGAAGCCAGAGCGTTGATCTCAGGGGAGAGGCCGCGGCGGATCGACGAGAAGATCTGCATCGGCAGCGTCGTGTACTCAGGCCCGGCGATGAAGCTCGTGATCACGAGATCATCCATGGACATGGTAAACGAGAGCATGAACGCGGCCACTTCCGCGGGCATGAGCGCCGGGAGCATCACCGCAAAGAACACCTTCAGCGGCCCTGCGCCCAGATCTTTGGCCGCCTCCTCTATGGAGGTGTCCAGCTCGATGAAGCGCGAGCGGATGACCACGGTGGCGTAGGCCGAGCAGAACGTCACATGGGCGATCCAGATGGCGAGGATACCGCGGTCGGCAAAGACAGGGATGAAGCCGCCGAGCGTGACGTAGAGCAGCAGCAGCGCCAGGCCGGTGATGACCTCAGGCAGCACCATCGGCGCCGTCATGAAGAGCATGAACGAGGTCTCGCCGGTGAAATGGTGGATGCGCACCATCACGAAGGCGGCCATGGTGCCGATGACCACGGAAGAGGCGGCAGCCAGCACGGCGATGGTCAGCGAGATGACCAAAGCGTGGATGATGGCCGAATCCTGCACCAGCACCCCGTACCATTTAAAAGAGAATTCCGTCCACACCGTTACCATCTTCGACTCGTTAAACGAGTAGACGACGAGCGTCATGATGGGCAGGTAGAGGAACAGCAGCGCCAGGGCCAGGATCACCGCTTTGGCGATGGCGGACGACGAAATTTTTCTGCTGAGAATTTTCATGCCGAAGCCGCCTCCATCTGTTTGCGCTGCACTTTAAAGAAGATCACTATAGGGATGGCCAAAATGGTCAGCATCATGATCGCCACAGCCGAGGCCAGAGGCCAGTTGCGGTTGTTGAAGAACTCCTGCCAGAGGATGCGGCCGATGAGGATCGAGCTCTTGCCGCCTAACAGTTCCGGGATCACGTACTCGCCCAGCGCCGGGATGAACACCAGCATGGAGCCGGCGATGATGCCGCTCTTCGTCTGGGGCACGAGCACCGAGAAGAACGTTTTGACCGGGCGGCAGCCTAAGTCGTAGGCGGCCTCGATTAACGAGTAGTCAACCTTAAGCAGCGCCGTGAACAGCGGCAGCACCATGTAGGGCAGGTAACAGTAGACGATGCCGACGTAAACGGCGAAGTCGGTCTGCAGCATGTGGATCGGGCTGTCGATGATCCCCAGGGCCATGAGCACGTCGTTGATGAGGCCGTCTTTTTTAAGCAGGGCCATCCAGGCGTAGATCCTGACGACGAACGAAGTCCAGCTGGGCATGATGAGCAGCATGAACATGATGTTGCGCGTGGCCGGGCGGCACTTGGAGAGCGCCCAGGCGATCGGATAGCCGATGATCAGGCAGAAGATCGTGGAGAAACTGGCAACCTCTATGGATTTGAGGTAGGACCGAAGATAAGTGCCTTCCTCGTCCGTTAAGATGAACGTGTAGTTCTCCAGATGCAGGATGATCTGCATCGCCCCTTCCTCGAACGTCACCAAGGGCGAGTAAGGCGGGATCGCGATCTCGGTTACCGAGAGCGAGATCTTGAAGATGATGAGGAAGGGCATCAGGAAGAACAGCAGCATCCACAGGTAGGGCACCAGGATGACCAGCTTCTCGCGCCAGGTGTTCTCGTGGCGCATGATGTCGCGGATCTTTTCGCGCCGCGACCTCTTCGTCAAAAACCTGCCGAGCTTGCGGCGGGCCAGCGTCGAACTGACGTTTAATGCGGTGATGGGCATTGCCGTATCCTCCCGGAGATCAGATGGTCAGCGCAATGCAGGAATCAGGATCCCAGCTTAAATACACATGATCATCCCAGATCGGCAGCCCGGTCTTGAAACGGTCGACGTTAGGCAGCGTTGAGGCCACAAGCCTCCCTGACGGCAGCCTCACGTAGTAAATGGAGATGTCGCCTAAGTAGGCGATGTTCTCGACGTCGCCTTCGCAGCAGTTGGAGCTGCCGCTGTCATCCGGGGTCTTGGAGATGTAGATCTTCTCAGGGCGCAGGGCGATCGTCAGCGGCATGCCGTCCGCGAGATCGACGTCGTGCTCCAGCGAGATCGGGTTGGGGAAGTCATCGGTGTGGATGAGCGACTCTTTCTGGTTTGAGGAGAGCAGCGTGCAGTCAAAGAGGTTGACCGAGCCGATGAACTCCGCGGAGAAGCGGCAGTTGGGGTTCTCGTAGATCTCGCGCGGCCCGCCTACCTGGACGAACTCGCCGCGATCCATGATCGCGATGCGGTCGGCCATGGTCATGGCCTCTTCCTGATCGTGCGTCACCATGAGGCAGGTCACGCCGACGGAATTGATGATGTCGACGAGCTCCAGGCGCATCTGCTCGCGCAGTTTCTTGTCCAGTGCGCCCATAGGCTCGTCCAGCAGCAGCAGCCGGGGTTCTTTGGCCAGCGAGCGGGCCAGCGCCACACGCTGCCTTTGGCCGCCTGAGAGCTGGTAGGGCTTGCGGTCGACGAACTGCTCCATGTGCACGAGCTTTAACATCTTGTCGACGCGCTCGTCGATGACCGCGCGCGGGAGCTTTTCCTGTTTTAAGCCAAAGGCGATGTTCTGGCGCACCGTCATGTTGGGGAACAGGGCGTAGGACTGGAACATCATGTTGATGGTGCGCTCATAGGGAGGCAGGTCAACGATGTTTTTGCCGTCGAGGAAGATGGCGCCTGAGGTCGGCTGTTCAAAGCCTGCCAGCATGCGCAGCAGCGTGGACTTGCCGCAGCCTGAGGAGCCTAAAAGCGCGAAGATCTCGCCTTCGTAGACGGTGAGATCCACTCCGTTTACCGCGGCGAAATCGCCGAATTTCTTCGTCAGCGACTGGATCTCAAGGATCGGTTTTTTGTGCTGTTCGGCAGGCGAGGCTTTCTGTCCCGGCAGATCGCCCGGACGGTGAGTGCTTTTCGCGGCGTTCTTCTGTTCGGCCGCACCCAGAGGATCCTGGGACTTGGCCGCAGGATCGTTGTGCTGTGTGTTTTCCACCCTTGATTCTCCGCAAATCTGAGCTTCCGGCGCCTGGCGCCGGCTCCTCTGAAACGGTGCGTTTGCCGTTTCGGTTTTTGCCGTAATTTAAGAGGAATTTTAAAGAGGCGCAATAACTATTTTGTGAAATTTAGCAAAAACGTCCCCCCAAAGATTCACGCTTTTCTCAAATAGCTTTTAAATAACAGCAAGGTGGGACCCAAAATTTCCGGGGCTGATAAACGCCGGCCAAAGGGGGTGAGGGGGATCCGTTTGCGTGCTTTTAGCGCCTGCGCCCTGCCCAAAATCCGTGCGCCTTGCGGTATGATCTCACGGCGGCCGCTGGGGCCGCTGCACTCGGGAGCTGCCTTGGATACATTTACAGCCATGCCGCATACAGCGGTGATCTTCGGGCGCGACGTCCAGGAAAGCGTCGGCGCGCTCGTCAAGCGTTTTGGCGGATCAAGGGTGTTGGTGCACTACGGCCGGCAGAACGTCACCGATCCCGGTCTGCTCGATCAGATCCGCCACAGCTTTGAGGAACACGGCATTGAGCACACTGAATTAGGCGGCGTGCTCAAAAACTCCCGCCTGAGCACCGTCGAGGAGGGCATCAAGGCCTGCCGCAGCTTTGAGGCGGATTTCGTGCTGGCCGTAGGCGGCGGCAGCGTCGTAAACTCGGCAAAGGCCGTCGCCGCAGGCGCCCTGTGGGACGGGGATCTGCGCCATCTCTTTGAGAGCGGAGCCGAGCCGCTGGCGCTGCCCCTTGGCGTGATCGTGACCGTGCCCGGCAGCGGCGATGAGCTTTCAGGAAGCTGCACGGTCTCCGAGGCGCGCTCTGACGGCGGCCGCGGCGTCAGGCTTTACGATCTGCACTCAGAGTTCCTCTATCCAAAGTTCGCCGTGTGCAACCCGGCTTTGGTGACCTCATTCCCCAAACATCTGGGGATCTCGTTTGTAAATATCTTTGTAAAGCTGGCCGAGGACTACTTTACGAGCACGCGCTGCGGCGAACTTTCCGACGCCATCTGCGAGGGGAGCCTCAGGGTAACGGTGGAAATGCTGCAAAGGCTCAGGCAGGATCCGCATGACTATGACGCGCTCTCCAACCTGATGTGGTCGGGGGTGCTGGCTTACTCGGAATACGCGCTGGGAGCAAAACAGAACCAGGCGCTTGAGCGCCTGGAGCACGCCGTGACCACGGTGCTTGACTGCGCGCACGGCAAGTCCGTGGGGCTGCTGTTCCCGGCGTGGCTTGAGTTTGTGATGCCCGCAAATGCCGGGCGCATCGCGCGCTTTGCCCAAAAGGTGTTCGGGCTGCCGCATGACGGGAGCGATGCGCTCGCGGTTGCGCAGGAGGGGCTTGCGAAGATCCGCACCCTGTTTAAAAGCCTGGGCATGCCCTCGACCTTTGAGGAGCTCGGCGGGCAGAGCGGCGATCTCAGGCTCATCATGGAGGCGTTAAACCTCGGGCCTGAGGAGACGATCGGCAATTTCACTCCCTTAAACCGCATCGACTGCGAGGCGCTGCTCTCTTTGATCCTTATAAGCAAGGCCGAACATCCGTCCGGTCTCGCATAATCCAATGGGCGCCCTCAGCCCTTGTCGTCGGGGCTTTCCTCGGCGCCTTCAGGCAGCGCCTCCTCCTCAAGCTCGTCCTCGTCATCGCCTGATTTGGCGCTCTTAAGCTCGTCCTCGATGCCGCTGTCTTTGAAGACTTCAAAGAGCTTGGCCAAAAAACCCGGGATGATGTCGAAGATCTCCGTGGAGACGTGCTCGGTGGGCAGGTAGAGATCCTCGCCTTTGACGGTGAGCGTCACGGCCGGGGCGCCTAAGTTGTAGAAATCCTGCACGGGGATCGGGCACTCCGATTTGAGGGCCTTGACGGCCTGATCGACGCCCACGGGGCGGATAAAGCAGCAGTCTGAGGCCTCGGTCTCGTCGGCAAAGCGGATCTGCTGGACGAAGTCGGCGTTAAAGGCTTCCACCGCGGAGCTGATCTTCATGTAGATCTCGCGATCCTCGGAATTGTTGCGGCGGATCTGCTGCTGGGGGATGAAGTTTGACCCAAGGCAGATCACGACGGAAGGCCTGGGCAGGCGCGCGAGATCGTTGAGCCTTTCCATGATGGCCTGCATGGTCTCAAGCCTGGTGTATTCCTTTTTGCGGCAGCGCATCAAAAGTCCGTCGATGGCGCCTTGCAGATCCCCGCGGTAGTGGCGCGAGGCGCGGTAGAAGAGATCGCTGTAGGACAGCACTTCGGCGTCGCGCACGTCCGGGATGAATTCCTCGTCTTCCATGCGCCTTAGATCGCTCTCGCGGTTTTCTATGGCCGTGCAGCTCTCTTCAATGGCCTCGGCAGCCAACTGCTTTAAGATCTCGATGAGATCCAGAAGGTTGAGGTTCAAAAACGGTAGTTCAAAGCTCAAAAGGCACGAATCCGGGGTGCGCGGCGAGAGGATCGGCGGCATGAGGATCGAGCGGAACACCGGCACGAAATGGCGCTTGGAGAGCTTGGAGGTGACGCGCGGGTTGAGTTCCATCTTTTCGATGATGCGCGCGGCGATCTGGGTGGGGGAGAAGCCTTTGAAAGGGGAGATGGCCTCAGAGCCTTTTCCCAGGATATAGAAGCAGGGCTCGGTGCGGCCCATGTTTGCCGTGTAGAGGTTGAGGTTGTTCTCATCGGAGGCGCGGTTTTCCGGCCTGAAGGCCACGGTGAGCTTGAGATCGAGGCGGTTTTCTGCAAGCAGCGAATGGATGTAGGGCATGCACTCGCGGATCCCTTGGTTGCCGGAGATCGTCTGCGATGTGCACACGAAGAGCAGGTTGAACGGCAGCTCGTAAAGCCGGTCCGAGGCTTCCTTTACCAGGGTGAGCAGGGCGCCAGTCACGCCTTTTGATTCAAAAGAACCCAGGCCGTATAGCGTGTTCGTGTAGGTAAGCGGGAGCGCTTTTTCCGATTTGCGGATGATCCCGCGCAGCTTTTCCTTGAGCTCGTCAGGCTTAAAAGCCAGAGGCTTTAGCATGGCGTAGGCATCGTTCCCCGAGGTGTCGGAGCTGCAGATCACGCACAGCGTCTCGCGCGTGAGATCCTCATCGACTTTGATAAGCGCGATCACCGAGTGGTGTTTCTGATCGGCATGGGGCACGTAGAGGACATTGTTGCGGTGCGTGCGGAAGTAGCTGATGCCGCTTAAGGTGTCATAGATGGCTTTGGAGATCTCCAGCTCGCCGTGAGTGGAGGTGATGGAAGGGACGGAAACCAGCCACTTAGTCAGGGCGATGGCTTCATCCTTGAAATTGATGAATTCGAACAATTGAAATCCTGCAGACGCGAGGGCGCGCCGGTGTGCATGTCATGTCTTGGTGTTTACAGGTTTATTTTACCTGCGCACGGCCAGACTTTCCTGGTAAAGCTCAGATTTGAGAATCTTAACGGTGCTGGTGAATTTTTCGCGGCGCTGCCTGGCAAGCTGCGGGCTGCCTGAGGGCAGATCGACTTTCAGCGGATCCACCGGGCGGTCGTTGACGCGGATCTCATAATGCAGGTGCGAGCCGGTAGAGGAGCCGGTGTTGCCGGATTTGGCGATCAGCTGGCCCATGCGCACGGTGTCGCCTTTGGAGACGTTCATGCGCGACAGATGCATGTAGACGGTGGAGTAGACGCCCATGTGCTTGATGATCACGGTGTAACCGCCGCCGCGCATGTAACCTGCGTAGGTGACGACACCGTCAGCCGGGGAGTAAACCGGGGTGCCTACCGGCATGCGGAAGTCCACGCCGTTGTGCGGGACGGTGCGGTGGCGGATCGGGTGGTAGCGGCGCGGGTTAAACGGCGAGGACACCTGCAGGTTGCCGTTGACCGGGAAGCGGCGGAACACGCCGGTGACCGGTTTGTAGCCGTCTTCCTCGTAGAAGTTGTTGTTGACCGGATTGCAGAACAGCCTGACTTTGCCGTTGCGCGCGGTGTTGAATTCCACAGCGGTGATCTTCGCTGACGGGCCTACGGCGGAGAACAGCACCCTGAACGAATCGCCGGCGCCCATGCGCTTTAAGTTAACTTTCCCTGAAACAGCTGACGTCAGCTGCGAGATGTTCGACTGGGTAAGCCCGAGGCGTTTGGCGACTTTCTGGAAGCTCTCGCCTTTGGCCAGGGTCGCGACGACCAGGCGCGGGCGGTTTCTGGCGTTCTCGCGGGCGGTCTTTTCATCCAAAGCTTTCTGTTTGGCGGCCTCTTCGGCGGCGGCCTTGCGCTCCTGCTCGGCTTCTATGGCGCTGGGCATCTTGTCGGCGGTGGCGAACGCGGCTATCTGATCTTTATCCTCAACATGGGCGTTTATGGGCTCATGCACCGCGATGAAAGCCTCGGCGCTGCTCATGCGGGTCAGGCGCACCTGCTCGGTCTTGCTGACTGGCTTGACCAGCTCGAGCACATTGTTTTTGGGATCGATGAGGAAGTGGATCTGCTGCCCGATCTGCAATTTGAGATCGCCTTTTTCCGCAGCCTTGCGCACGGCCGCCAGCGTGCCGTCAGGCAGGCTCAGGTGATCGAAGATCCCGGAGATGGTGTCGCCGCGGCGCACAGTCTGGCTGTACCAGGTGCCCTCAGGCCGGGGCTGCGAGGCCGCGGCTGAGCTTTGCAGCGCGGAGATCTGAGGCAGGGTGCCATGGGCAAGCACTTCGATTGCGGTATCCGCGAGATCGCGGTTTTCCTGGGCGGAATGAACCTGCGGCGCCAAAATCACAGGCTGATGCTCAGGCCTGAAACCGATGATCGGGGAGATCGGCGGCAGCATGTCGCCATGAGCCAAAACGGCATTTTCGGAGTTTTCTGAACTCTCGGCGGGCGCCGGCTTTTCCATCAGGAATTCCGGCTCTTTGTACGGATTCTGCGGCAGGGACGCGGTTTCCTCTGCGGGCATGGGCAAAAGGTTGTCATCGCCTGAGTTCAGCCCCGGGGTGAAGCGCTGGCGGATCTCCGGGGTGTCGCGCCCGGCGAAGCTGCTGTCGTCAAAGGCGTCAACGCTCTCGTCAGAGCCGTTGCGCCTGGCGGCTGCGACTGCGTCGTCCACCGCCTGGGTTGAGAACAGGGCCGAGGGCAGATCGACGTCATCGTAGTTTTCGCTGGAGCCGGCGTCCGCCGTCATTTCCAGATTGGCGGCCGTGGCGGCGTCGTCGCTTTGCAGATAGGCCTGCTCGTTGTTTTGGGAGGTGCCGCGGTTTAACAGCGCGATGACCGGGGAGGCTTCAAAGCTTAAGGGGACAAGGTTGCCCACCGGGAGGGCGCAGATCACTGAGATGACGCAGACAGAAATGATGCCGACGAAATGGCGGCCTGAAATCGGCAGAACCCCGGTGTCACGCTGCACGGCGACATAGTCTTCATGAGTACTGTGTGAGGTGATCCTGAGGTTAAGCATGTATCTTTAATTGCGCTGTCAAATCAGCTTTAGGGCTGAAGGCGCGGTCAGACACCGGCTCTTCTCCCTGAAAAGCTCCAAATTATCAGACGGAGATCAGATCTCAAAGTTCAATTTTTATTTCCCGCGCCACCTAAAGGAAGAACGCGATAAACAGCGACTCCGCGGCCACCGCGGCCATAAGCAGCGCGGCCACCGCATATCCCTGGGGGCAGTTCGGAGTGCCGATGGCGAAGTACATCGAAATCTGGCTGCGCAGCGTCACGAGACTCTTAGGCCTTTGGCGCTTAAACCAGCGGTCCCGCTTCTCTCCCAGAAGCGCCCTGACGACAGCGGCCGTTGCCAAAGCCGCGAACAGCGCCAGAAACACCTTGTTCCGGGGCGACATCCTCAACTCCCAAAGATGCAGGAAATCATTTATCTGTTAAATAATACAAAAAAATCCGCTGGTATTCCATGTTTTGCGCGGATTTTTAGCTGTTTTCTGTCACAAAATTAACAGGTGCGTGTAAAGATAGGGAACGCTTTCTAAATAACATTATGAAATTTAAAGATAATCTAAAACAGGCTGCCCAAGGCGGCAGCCATCCGCTTTACGGGAACAGGCGCCGGGAAAAAACGGGGTTTTGCAGTTCCAAAAAGATCCCGCGAGTGACGCATAACGTCGCGGCGCAAGCCCATGATTTGAATCACGGGTTAGCCGCGCCCCTCCTTTCTTTTTTTTGTGTTTGCCCATTGCCTAAACATATATATATTGCAGTATAATAGAGCCATGGATCAATATTTCAGGACGGCTACAACCGTCTCCCTCATCAGCTATCATTTTGTCTTTTGCCCGAGGTATCGGCGCAAGATTTTCGACATCCCGCATGTGGAAGACCGTTTCAGCCCAAAAGTAGACAACAATGC
>DKSD01000036.1 GCA_002473165.1 Succinatimonas sp. UBA7265 | reverse complement strand
GAAAAGTTAAGATCATGAGCATGTCGCAGAATACATGCCGCAAAGTCTCAAGCTGTTTCTGACTGGTTTTGACGTTCTCATCGACTTTGTCGGAAACCCATTTCCAGACCGCGTCCCACGCGTCCTGAACGCCTTTGCAGATGCCGTCCCAAATATCGCTTACGGCCTTGCAGTTTGCGTCAAAGTTCGCTTTGGCCTGATCCCACTGATCTGAAAACCACTTGCAGACCGCGTCCCACGCGTCGTTGAACGCTTTGCAGATCGCATCAAAGTTCGCTTTGGCTTCTTCCCATTTGGCCTTGATGAGATCCCAGATGTAGCTCCAGTTGTTTTTAACAAGCTCCCACTGTTCAGTGAAGAACTTGCAGACCGACTCCCATGAATCCTTAAGCCAGGGACCGATGGTGTCCCAGTTCTCATAGATTGCGGCTATGGCCATGGCGATAAGCGCCAAAACCAGGGTGATCGGGTTGCTCATAAACGCTACGTTGATGAGCTTCATCGCGACGCCCACGGACTTAGCCAGCGTAATAAACGATCCGCCAAGCTTTACCAGGCTTACCACCGTGGCGGCAAACGAGCCGACCAGCTTCATGCCGAAGATCGCGCCCACGGCAATGGCTATGGTCTTAAGGCCGCCCAGCTTCCTGAACAGCTTTACGGACGCTTTAACAAAGCTGATCGTGGCCTTGACGGCGTCTCTGAGCCCTTCCTTCGTGGGCATGAGCTCTTTGGCGAGATCTTTGACTGCGTCCGTGATCTCGGTTGCGAGCCACTCGCGGTTGTCCGCGATCAGATCATTGAAGTAATCAAGCATCGGCTGAAGCACCGGCAGAAGCCGTCTGCCGATGGCGTTCTGCACGCCCTGCACAGCTTTGCGCGTGCGGCCCATGCTGTCGCCGAATTTCGCGGCGGCCTCCACGTCCTCAGCGGACATGATGACCCCGAACTTCTCAGCCTCTTTGCGCGCTTCCTCGAGCCCCTTGGAACCGTCAGACAAAGTCTTGATCAGGTTCTGCCCGGAACGCCCGAAGAACTGCGTGGCGATGTAGGCTTTCTGCGTGCTGTCTTTCTGCCTTGCGATGGCGTCGGCGATCTCAGGCATGAGTTCTGCGGCGGTCTTCATCGAACCGTCGGACTTCTTCATGCTGATGCCCATGGCGTCCATGAGCTTTACAAGATCTTTGCCTTTGCCAGCGGCGGCGTTGGCGATGTTCTTGTTGAGCATCGCGATGGCGCCGTCCATTTCCTCGGCCGAAGATCCCCCGAGATCCGCCGCGTACCTGAACGCCTGCAAGGAATCTGCGGCTATGCCCAGCGAGCGCGAGGTGTCGTCCACGGATGAGCCGTACTCGACCATGGAAGAAACGCTCGACTTGAGCGCCGTCCCCGCGGCCGCAAGCCCGGCCGCAAACGGCGCAAGCGTCAGCTTGGCAAGGCGGCTCAGGTTTTTCGAGGTTTTCTCAACGTTCTTTTTGAAGGCGGCAAAGTTCTTTTGCACCTTCTTGAGCTCCGGGGTGGCTTTGTCGCTCACACCCAGCAGCATCTTTAAAACGCTGATGTTTCTTGCCTGAGCCATGTCAGTGTCTCTCCATCGCCGCCGCTTTGGCCTTGAGGATGCGCTCGGTCTGCGAGCTCATCTCACGGATTTGCGACAGCTTCATGTTTAGGATCTCGTAGGGGTTTGAATGCCACTCAAACGCGATGTCAAAGCACAGCTCTCTCAGTCGCTCTGGTTCACCGTATCCGGTTCCAGCGACTGATTGAAAAAAGCCATGAGCCTCCACCGCAGTTTCTCAAAGTCGCTGACGGCCATCTGTTTGATGACTGAAGGCGGCAGGCCTGCAAGGCGCACCGCCCACGCCAGCACGCGCTTGGGCTTGGTGACGATGTCGCCGTCGGTATCCATCGAAAACAGATAGCCGACCTCGCAGACGTCGTTTGCCGTGGGCTCGCGGAAGCGCAGGACTTTGATTTCCTCATCGCCGTGATGAATAGGCTTGGTGAGGATCAGCTGAGCGAGATCATCCTCAGGCGCCTGAGTTTCCTCAGGCACCTCGGCGATCCCCTGTGAAGTAAGGGATTTTGCCATTCTTTACTCCTTAAACCTGAAGGTGGCACTTCTGGCCGCTGAAATTCAGCGTCACCGTGCCGTCAGAGGCGTTGCCGTTGATCTCGCCTTCAAGCCACGCGCCCTGCAAGGTGTAGACCCAGCCGTTGGCGAGCTCAGCGGTGAGCGTCATGTCATCGTTGGTTCTGACTGCCTCAATCGGGAACGTTGGCTCAAGGTTGACCGTCAGGTTGAGAAACGGAACGCGGTCGGTCTCAGAGTAGCCGACCACGCCGGTAGAACCCATGCGCGCCTCACGGTTAACGAGGGTCACCGGGAACTCGACGTCGCCGTTCACGGACACCTGGGCGCCGTCGATTTTCAGGTAGCAGGTGCCTGCTATTTTCTTTTCAGTAGCCATTTTTAAGCCTCTTGCTGGTTAAGCGTTTTCCGGGTACTGGAGACGGAACTGGTTCTGCAACGCGAAGATGCGTAGCTGGTTCACGAGATCAGGCGGCAGCAGCACGTCGATGCGGTTAGGATCCGAGGTGTTGCGCTCGACAATCAGGTATTTGGCAAAGAGTTCGGCGTTTTCAACAAGGCCGTCGGTCTCCATGGCCGCGTACTGAGCAATAAGCTCAGAGCGGATCACGGACGGAGTGACGATCGCCTGCCCGGCGCCGTAGCGGGCGCCGTCGGACACCTGAGTGCCCGCGGGGATCTGGAACGCTCCGTTCTGCGCCGCCGCAAGCGTGAATTTCAGCGTCACGGACGCTTTAGACGCCTCAAGGCGCGGCGTGTTGACATAGTAGCCCATCGGATCAAGATAGTCGCCTGTGGCGTAGGAGAGCAGATTGTTGCGGCAGGCAAGCTGCACGGCCTTGGAGAGCTGGGCGATGTAAGCGGCCACAGACTCAAGCACCAGGCGCAAAGGATCGCCCTGGGCGAGCGTGCGCCCTGCGGCTTCCTGGTATCTGGCAATGATCCCGTCTCTGATCACAGAGGGGGAGGTTTCAAGAAAGTCCAGCCCGTTTAAGCCGAACCTCGGAGTGTCAAGAGGCATCGTCTATCTCCAAAGTGACAACCGGAATTAACTGCCCGTCAGGGGCGTCAGCGTTCTGCGAAAACTCAACCTTTCTCACGTGCGCCCGCGGCTCGTATTTCTCCACGGCGGCGATCACGTCCATGCGCAGCTGCATCTGAGCAAGCGGCGCGGGCTTGTCGATAAACGAGAAGTCGGTGCCGAAGTCGCGGTCAAGCGGCACGGTGCCCTTGGCGGTGGCGATGATGCAGCGCACGTTCTGAATGATCTCCTCGCGCACGGTGGCAGGGGCAAAGTCGATGTCCTGCATCGGCGTTACCACGGCAATGCTCACAGCAGGCTCCTTGCCGCTGAAACGGCGGCGGTGAAGATGTTAAAGCCCGAGGCTTCCTTGAGCGTGAGGCTCACCTCGCTGTCTATGGGGATGCCGTGGCCGTCGGTGAACTTGCGATCCTCGCTGAAACTGTCGAGGCAGTAAGCGCCGAAATAGTCAGGCCCCAGCAGCAGGCGGTAGGATTCGCCGCTGTCGAGCATGGTCTCGAGCACCGGCACCCACACCGAGGGCGGGGCGTTGAAGGCGCTCATCAGGTGCACGGAGAAAGAGACTTCCTTCTGCCCCGGGCCTACAAACTCAGGCACGGGCTTGCCGCCGATGACGTCATGGACGGCGTAGCGCGCCGGGTGGCTCACCTGGACGCCGCTGAAAGTCAGCACGGCCTTGTCTGAGCACCAGAACGGCACGGTGCCGAACATTCCCAAAATGCCGATGTTCATGAACTGCCTCCTGCGGGCAATAAAAAACCCCGCCGAATGGCAGGGTTTGCAAAATGACAAAGCGTTTTATGAGTTCGGGTTATTCGTCTAAATAAGCATCAGAAATTGAATAAGAAACAGCTCCAGATTTTGAGGTGATCTCTTTTGCGACAATGTGCAAAAGTTTTCCTGATGCAAAGGCGTCAAGGTAAGGGTTACCGTTCTGTGACTTGAAATTTTCATCAACTATTTTGCCGGGATAGGTTTTAGGATTATCGAAGTTTTCGTCATAATCCTCTTGTTTGCAAAGCTTACATGAACAATTTATTTTATTTAATTCATACAGATATACATCATACTCGCTAAGCTTTGATACGCTTTGCGGAATTGATTTACTTACTGCCGCTTTTACGGCTTGATCAGCGTTAAAAACGGTTTCAGCGCTGTCAATGAGTTTTAATTCCGAACATTGACTTCCTACCGGAGACAATGCCTTTTTGTTGGATGCCTGAGTAAGCACTCGCAAAATGTCAAGAACCTTTTCTGTTTCAGAATGCCGAGCTTTGTCACTTTGCTCTGCAAGCCACGATAGTTTTTCGATCGCTAAACGAGCCGTATCTGAATCATTTTTATCCATTTTGCTAAAAAGAAAGCTCAAAATACTGTTGAATATTTCTTTAATACCGGTAATTGTTCCTACAGCTTGCTGTAAACCTTGAACAAAGGCATATACGTCTATCGATTTTGCTTGAATTTTTGCATCTGTATACACTTTAACTTTGTAATCAGATGCTTTAACAGGTATCTGACCAGTTAAGACATACGTTCCCGCTATGCTCAGCGTGTCTCCAAGCCCTTGCAAAGAGGTTCCAAACGCACTCAGATCTATGACATGCTCTTCGCATGCCAAGCCGTCATACTTGATAACGTATTTTGCAATGATGCTGTCTTCTGCTGACATAAGCGGTCCTTTTTATTTTTCTTAATGCCAAACCTGCATCCAGCATACAAAGGCCATAACGGCTGTACAGATCCTTGCCAGGTACGACCACCTTTTTATCATCCACCAGTGGCAGCCGAGAAAACAAAGCAACGTTGAAAGACTTAAAAAGAAATTTTCTTTAAACCAGCCTTCGTTACCCCACCCAACAAGTCCAAACTGCATGAGCCCTCTGAGAAGCCACCCTCCCATTGGAGCGATCAAGGTTTCTTTTATATGATTGAGATCAGGACTAAGGCAATAAATTACAGCAATCAATATGAAGCCATACCAAACAGCAGCACACCAAAAGGCTTTCATCAATTTGGACGGCTGTCTCTTACAGAGAAATATTGAAATAATTTTCTGTGAATCCATCTGCTTTCTTTGGATTGCTGAAGACAAAAAAGTCTCTTCCTTTATTATAGTTTCTCCTGAAATTTTTGAAGAGCTGATCCGTTACAGGAATTGCAGATTTGACAACAAAAGGCAAAATAAAAACATACCGCCGATCTTTATTTTCT
>DKSD01000003.1 GCA_002473165.1 Succinatimonas sp. UBA7265 | reverse complement strand
CTGAGGCGCGCAGGAAGAAAAAATGAACAAGCTCGACATCAGTGAAGAAAAATTCGAGGCGGCCGTCAAGGCCGTCTCCGGGCGCGGCGAGAAGGTCAACGCCCACACCCTGAGGCAGGAGCTGGGGGGCGGAGGCCATGACAGGCTCACAGCCATGCTTCAGGCATACAGAGCCAAAGAAATGCGCCAGCCTGCCGCAGAGAATGATCCGGTGCCCGACAGTCTGCGCACTGCATGCAGCGGGCTGCTGGCCTCGGTCTGGAAGGCCGCGGTGAAACATGTCACCGAAAAGCTCGGGGCCGCCCTTGATGACTGCCGCAGCGCCCTGAAGGATGCCTGCGACAGGGAGCAGGCCGTCAGCAGGGACGCCGACGACTGGAGGGCGAAGTACGAGCGCGAGGCGGAGCTGCACGCCTCAGACACGCGCAACAGCCAGCGCGAGATCACCGAGCTCAGGGAACGCCTGGGCAAGGCTGAAGGAGGCGCCGAGGCCATGTCGCGGCAGATCGCCGATCTGAGGGAACAGAACCAAAGGCTCACTGCGGCTCTGGGCAACGCCGCTGTCAGCGGCAGGCAGGAAACTGGAAAGGAAAACGGCAGGATGATTGCCGCCGAGATCGTAGAGGACGGAAAATGATACGAAGATCACGCTTTAAAGAGAAGCCTCCCCCCCGCACCCCCTTGTAAGAGAAAATTTGCGGTATAACAAAGACACCTTCACTTAGAGAATCACAGCTCTAAAATTACACCACTTCTACGCGCGCGATCAAAAAAATCGAATTCTGGGAAATTTATCGGAAATTGGCTTTATCAAGTTATTTTATGACAAAGATTGCAAACTTTACCTTAAGTGTTCTAATAACCGGATTAACGACGAAATTATTGGCATGCGTGCTTTTCCTCCGTTGCGTGTTGTGAAACTTTTTCACACCTTGATTTATCTCTCAAAGCTGAGCGGCAACTGCATCATCCCTGCCTTGAATAACGCACAATATGGGGCACGTTTTTCCCGGGAGGGAGTATGTCTGCTCCGATACTCAACGCGTTCTCAGTCTTCATCATCCTGGCGATCGGGTACATCCTTAAAAAAACCGATGTACTGACCAAAGAGACCTCCAGGCGGTTCTCATTTGTGATCATGTACATCACCCTGCCCTGCGCCATTTTGAGCTCCACCTCCGGCATCAGTTTTGAACCATCGCTCCTGGGGATCATGCTCATCTCCGTGGCCTTTAACCTCTCACTGTGCCTCATGCCGCTTTTAAAGCTTAAAGAAGGCAGCTACCGCGCTTTTGTGATGACGAACCTCGCGGGCTTTAACATCGGCAATTTCGTGCTGCCGTTCATGGCCGGCATGGTTGGCCCCCGCGCGTTCCTCGCCATGGCCATGTTCGATCTCATAAACGCGGTATTTATATTCGGAGGATCGTACAGCCTGGCGCTGTGGTTCAACCGCGGCGCGGCAAACGGCCAGACGGTAAGCCCCAAAGACATCCTCAAAGAGCTCTCAAAATCTGTTCCTACCTACGCCTATCTCATCGCGATCGCCTGCGCGGCGATTTCAGTGAAACTGCCGCCTGAGATCCTCACCCCGATCACCACCATAGGCAAAGCCAACACCTTTTTGTGCATGCTGATCATCGGCTCGGCGTTAAATTTCTCGGTGGGCGCCGCCGAACTCAGGCAGATAGCGACGATCCTGGCAGTGCGCTACGGCTGGTGCGTGCTCCTGGGCGCGGTATTGCTGTTTGTGCTGCCCTTTGACAATGAGATTAAACTGATGCTCGCGGTGCTCGCGCTCGCTCCGATCGGCTCGATGAATTCGGTCATGACCTTGAGAAAACTCCCCGACTACACCGGCACTTCCTCCGATCTCGTCTCGGTAAGCCTGCTGATCTCGCTGGTGCTCGTCACGGTCATCACCGCCGCGATCCCCTTCTCCTCGCTCTGAACATAAGGCTGCAAAAGCCGGCGCGGCTTCAACTTTGCGGTATTAAAAGAAAAAGCGGATTTGAAAGATGAGGAATAGGAGCTTTATATCACATTGAGGGCGAAGCCTTGCGGCTCCGTCCCTGATCCAAATCAGTATGCCGGGTAAGCAAACACGATCAGGATCATGACTAAGCAATGGTCACGAAGATCTTAATCTTCATATTAAGCCTCTCTAAAAAAGAAGCAGCCATTCAGTCCGGGGTCCCGGGGTTGGAGCCCGGAACAACGCCGGACTGAGCCCGGATGCACCCGGAAGGGTCGTCGCGCGATTTATCCCCTTCCTTTATCCTGTTTAAAGTTTATCTTTGCATAACAAAGAATAAGCACAACTTTTCCCCGTCCTTGCTTAATGAGCGTTGGTTCACTGTGTAAATTGCCTTAAAGCCTTTGGGACGAAAAAAGGCCCTGTGCGCGCACAGGGCCTGCTTTAAAAACGGACGCTTACCTGGCGGTGAAATCCTGCAGCGCTTTTTCCATCAGTTCGAGCCCTTCTTTTAAATGCTCTTTTTTGATGTTAAGCGGCGGGGCCAGGCGCAGCACGCCGCTGCCTGCCAAAAGCGTCAGCAGGCGGTGCTTAAAGCAGAGCTTTTGCAGCTGCGCTGCCTGATCTTTATATTTTTCCGCAAGCACGCAGCCTATGAGCATGCCCTTGCCGCGCACCTCGGAGAACACGCCGTATTTCTGCCCGAGCTTTAAGAGCTCGGCGCGGAAGAAAGCGCCTTTGGAGGTGACTTTTTCGAGGAACCCGGGCTTTGCGATCGTATCGAGGACATAGCAGCCCACCGCGCAGGCCAGGGCGTTGCCGCCGAAGGTCGAGCCATGGGTGCCCGGCTTAAAGTGCATGGCGATCTCGGTGCGGGTGAGCACACAGCCTATGGGGATGCCCGAGGCCAGGCCCTTGGCCATGGTGAGGATGTCAGGCTTTACCGGAGTCTGCTCGTAGCAGAACAGCGTGCCGGTGCGGCCGACGCCCGTCTGCACCTCGTCGAAAATGAGGTAGGCGTGGTGCTCGTCGCACAGCGCCCTCACCGTCTTTAAAAACTCCGGATCCGCCTGAATGATCCCGCCCTCGCCTTGCACCGGCTCGAGGATCACCGCGCAGGTCCTGTCGCTTATCTGCTTTTTAAAAGCCTCAACATCGTTAAACGGCAGATGAGTGATGGCGCCGGGCTTGGGGCCGAAGCCGTCGGAGTATTTGTCCTGGCCGGCCACGGATACGGCAAAGAACGTTCTGCCGTGGAACGAGTGCGAGAACGCGATGATCTCATCCTTACTCTCGTCATAATTCTCCAGCGCCGCGCGGCGGGCGAGCTTTAAGGCCGCCTCGTTGGCCTCGGTGCCGGAGTTTACGAAAAAGGCGCGCTCAAAACCGGTGAGCTTTTCAAGCTTGGCGGCCAGCTCAAGTGTTTTGACGTTCGCGAAGATATTTGAAACATGGATGAGCTCGCTCGCCTGTTTCTTAATCACCTTCACCACGCCCTCGGGGGTGTGGCCTAAGCAGTTAACGGCGATGCCGGAGGTCAGATCGAGATAGCGCCTGCCCTCGGTGTCCCACATATAGCAGCCGTGAGCGCGCTTTACGAGCATGTCCATGGGCACGTAGCACGGCATCATGAGGCGGTCATAATCGGCACGGGTTAATTTCATAATAAAATCCTTTAATCTCAGCTAAATGTTAAGCGAGGGGATCTCGCGGATATAAGCGATCTCATCGCAGTTCTCACGTCTGGGGCAGTTCTCGCAGTCCTTTAAGATCTTCTCAGGCAGCGACTCGCGCACGGTGCGGGTAAAGCCCACCCGCGAGAAAAACTTCGGGGAGCGCGTGAGCACGAACACGCGCTTGATGGCCATGCGCGCCGCACGCTTTAACAGAAACTCCACGATCGCGCGGCCCTGGCCCTGGCGCTGGATGATGGGCGACACGCCCAGAGAGCGGATCTCGGCAAGCCCGGAGTCGTAGACGTAAAGGCAGGCGCAGCCCACGACCTCGCCGTCGCGCACGCACACGGCGAACGTCTGGATGTTGCGGATGATGTCCTGGCGCTTGCGCGGCAGGTTCTGGCCGTGTTTGGCCCAGAAATCCACCATCTCCATGAGCGAATCGACGTCCTCAAGCGTGGCCTGGCGGATGAAGAAATGGTGCTGCTCCTGCTTGGAAAAGATCCGGTTCACGGTCACGACGGCGCTGCCCATGGCCTGCATGTCGCTGTCGTTTAACTGCCCGTCGTTGTAAAGGCTCGTCGCCTTCTCAAAGATTTCGTCTATGGTGAGCCCGCGCAGTTCGTCGAGGATCACCGAATGCTGCGGTTCAGAGGTGAGATCTGCCATCAGCGTTCTCCAATATTAAAAAGCGGTGCATAAAACCTGCTGCAATTGTAGTTCAGGAAAAAAACGAGTGCGGGCCATAAGCCCTGAGATCAGTTAAGACAGGCGGTGCCCAGCCGCCGCCGCTGCGCGATGGCTGAGGCCAGATCCGGATCGAACACTGAGCCGATGTACACGGGGCATGACGTCTGCTTTGCCGCATCCAGGGCGCTTCTGACCTTGACGGCCATACCCTCGGTCACGGTGCCGTCGGCGGTGAGCGCGGCGACTTTCTGCGCGTCAAGCGATTCGATCAGCTGCCCGTCTTTGCCGAGCACGCCTTTGACATCAGAGAGGAAATAAAGCGGAGCCTTTAACAGCGCCGCCACCGCCGCGGCCGCGTCATCGGCGTTGACGTTGTAGAGATCGCCTTGCGCGTCCATGCACAGCGAGCACAAAACCGGGGTGATCCCCGCTTTGAGCAGCGAGTTTAAGAAATCCCCGGAGCGCGGGGCCGGCCTGCCGACCATGCCGAGTTTCGGATCGAGCATGCTGACATCCAGCGTGCCGCCGTCGGAGGCCAGAAGGCCCACGGCGTTCAGCCCGGATTTGATCGCGAGCGCCTGCACACGCTTGTTGCACTGCCCGCACAGCGCGGCGCTGATATACGGCATCTGTTCGCGCGGCGAGACCCTCAGGCCGTTCAGCTTTTCAACTTTTAGGTTTAAGGCTTTAAAGAGCGCGTCGACTTCGACCCCGCCGCCGTGGACGACCACGAGCGGGGTTTCCTTGACGGCGGCGAACAGAGCGCGCAGCTGAGCCTCGGCTCCCAGCGCTTTGCCGCTTAATTTGATGACGACCGTTCCTTTCATATCTGCGATGTTACAGGAGACCTGCAGTCTCGT
The DNA here is from genome assembly GCA_002473165.1 of Succinatimonas sp. UBA7265. Classification (GTDB taxonomy): domain Bacteria; phylum Pseudomonadota; class Gammaproteobacteria; order Enterobacterales; family Succinivibrionaceae; genus Succinivibrio. The sequence continues at coordinate 9,682 of DKSD01000003.1, read as the reverse complement.
CAAAACCGTAATAGAGGTTTAAAGCCTGCACGGCCTGAGCCGCGGCGCCCTTTAAAAGGTTGTCGATGGCAGAGCCGATCACGATGTAGCCAGAACCGTCCTCGGCGACTTTAAAGCCTAAGTCGCAAAAAGGCAGCCCCTGCACGTCCATAAGCTTCGGCATGCCGCTCTTTAAGCGCACCAAGGGCTTGTCCGCATAGGCTTTGGAATAGATCTCCGCAACGCGCGCGCTGTCAAAGCCCGCTTTAAGCTTTGCCGTGATCGTGGCAAGGATCCCGCGCTTGTAAGGACCCAGGTGCGGCGTGAAGATCACCTCGGTGCCGAGGTGCTCTGCGATCTCAGGCTGGTGGCGGTGCGTGAACACGCCGTAAGCGTTAAGCGAGACTTCGCAAAAAGAGTTCGTGAGCCTGGCCTTGCGCCCCGAGCCGGTGACGCCTGAGACAGCGTCGATGACCGGGCGGAATTCAAGATCAAGCGCTCCGGCTTCGATCAAGGGCTTGAGCGCCAGCTGCGAGGCCGTGGGATAGCAGCCCGGCAGCGAGATCATCTTCGTTTTGCGCAGCAAAGCGACATCGGTAAACTCAGGCAGCGCGTACACCGCCTGTTTTACGAGTTCCGGGTACTGGTGCTCAAAGCCGTAGGCTTTGGCAAAGACCTTCAGATCCTGCAGGCGAAACGCCCCGGAGAGGTCAAAAACCGCGACTCCAAGCGGCACCAGCGCCCCTGCGAGATCGTGCGAGACCTTGTGATCGGTGGCAAGGAACACCGCGTCGCAGTTTTTTGCGAGCGTCTGCGCATCCGGCGTGGCCTCAAGCGTACCGTCAACGCGTCCTGAGAGCGCGCCGTAGAGCTCAGAGAGCGCCTTGCCCTTGTCGGCGCTGCCCTCTGAGACATACATGCCCGTAAGTTCCAGACCGCTGTGTCCGGAGATGATCCTGCACAGTTCGGCTCCCGCGTAACCGCTGGCGCCCACGACCGCGACTCTCTTCATGCGATTCCTTAAAAAGCTGATCCTTAAAAAATTGACAATGCTCACATACTAGCACGGGCAGGCGGGCAGCCAGGAATTTTTAAAAAAAGCGGCGAAGGAGGAGGAAAAACGCACCCTCAGGGGGCATAACCGGAGTCAGATGCCCGCAAGCTCGCAGATGCGCGCGGCCAGGGAGCGCGGATCGCTGCCTGAATAAAACGGCTCGGCGCCCTCTTCGAGCAGCAGGCGGTTGCCCGAGAAGCCTTTTTCATCTGCGAAAGTCTCAAAGGCGCCGCGCAGCGCAAACACCGGCTTTCCCTGGTGCATGCAGGCGCGGGCTGCGTGCATCGTGCCGCCGCGCGCGCCGGTCTGGATCACGGCGCAGGCAAGGCAGAGCCCTGCCTGCAAACGGTCGCGCTCCGTAAAAGCGTAGCTGTTAACCGCCGTGCCTGGCGCGTATTCAGAGAGCAGCACGCCGCCCTGCGCGGCGATCGCGTCGGCAAGGGCGCGGTTTTCCTTGGGGAAGATGCTTTGGGGATCGATCCCGCCTGCGAGGATCGCGCACGTCGTCCCCTGGGCGCGCAGCGCCCCGTGGTGCGCCAGCGTGTCACAGCCGCAGGCAAGGCCGCTTATGACATCAAAGCCGCAGCCAGCCAGAGCGGCGCCCAAAAGGTACGCGGCTTTTGCGGAGCGGATCCTGGGATGGCGCGAGCCGATCACGGCAACGCCCGGTTTTTTTAGCGCGGCAAGATCGCCGCTGTACCACAGCAGCACCGGCGGATCGCTGCGTCCGAACTCGTTTACGGTATCCAGGAGCGCGGCGGGAAAGCGGGGATCGCCAAAGGCAAGCAGCCCGATCCCCTGCGCTCTGCCCCGTTCCAGCTGGCGCCGCGCCAGATCCCGCGCCGCGGTGATGTCGGAGAGCTCCAGGGCAGCTCCGCACTCAGGGCCGGTCTTTTGCACCGCGCACAGGAGATCCACGTGGTTTGGAGAGGTGCAGCCGTCCGCCGAGAGCATTTGCCCTGCTGAGAGCACCGTCAAAGGCCCAACGCCCCTTAAATTTGAGAGCGTGAGCACATCCAGGGCGCTTAAGGCCTTCCTCGCGGGGCGTTCTTCCTTCTCAGGCGCTGCGGCCATCTTATTTGCCCTGCAGCACGGCGCGGCACTGCTCAGGCAGCACTTTGGGCTTGGGGGGCTTGGGCTTTTCACCGGGTTTAGGAGGTTTGGGCGGCTGGAACCAGCTGTCAAGCTCAGCCCCGCAGCCGTCGCCCTCGGGGGCTTCGGCCTGCACCTTGCACTCCGGGCTGTCATCGGGGCAGTAAAGCCTCACGTGCATGTGCCCGCGGTGGCCGTACCAGGGGCGCAGCTTGTGCAGCCAGGAAGTCGAGTAGCCGTCGCGCTTATACATTCGGCACAGCGCCCTTTTGATGCCCGGGGCCACAAAGATGCGCTGCACCCTTGGATCGTCGGCCGCCAGATAAATGAGCGCGGCGCGGTTTGAGTCAAAATTCGCCGTCGGGTTGCCCTTGGTGTCCACGATATAGACGTCTTTGGGATGCGAGAGCTCGGCGTCCGATTTTTTGGGGGAGGAGAAATCAAACGAGATGTCGGCGTCGAGCCCGATATTGTGCGATCCGTGTGAGGAGCCTTTGCCAAAAGGCCCGCCGTAGCGCTTGGAGGCGTCGCCCAAAAGCAGCGGCGGCAGTTTGTGTTCCCGCGCTTTTTTCACGAGATCCTCAAGATAGGAGATCATCTCAGGGTGCGCGTAATCGCGCCCGGGGCCCCAGCGCTGGATCTGGTAATAAGGGCTCTGCGGGATGCGCACCGCCCCGCGAATGCAGCCGTTGTTATATGTGCCAAAAATCTCAGCCCCGGCGGCCGTGCCCGGGATCAAAAGCGCCGCGGCCGCAAGCCACGGCAGAAAAAAGCGCGTTCCCCTCATGAGTGCCTCCTGAAAGCTTAAGTTTACACTCAGGCCAGGCATTCCAGAACGCTTTTAGAAAAAGACGCGATCCCCTCTTGGGCCAGAAGCGCCGAAAATCACAGCGTCTGGCGCGCCCCGGCATGGCTGTGCGCTATCCAAAACGCGAGCTGCTTGCGCGACAAGGCAAGATACAAAAGCTCCAGCCCCAAAGAGAGCGTTTCGGAAAGCGGCACGGCCAGCCACACCCCGTGAGGCCCCAAAAGCCATGGCAGCAGCAAAAACGCCGGCGTCAGCGCGATCACGCCGCGCAGCAGCATAAAGAGCGTCGCCGTGCGCGTTTTTTCCACGCTCTGCAAAAAGCCGATGATGACTATATTGAGCGAGAAACAGGCAAAGCTCGCGGCGTACACGCCAAAGCCTGACATGGCGATCTCAAAGGCGTTTGTGCCAGGGTCGAGAAACATACTGATGATGTTTTGCCGGTAAATATAGGCGCAGGCGCTTAAGATCACGCCGCTTGAGGCTGCCAGGATCAGGGAAAACCTGAACGTCTGCCGGATGCGCTTTACATTGCGCAGCCCCAGGTTGTAGCTGATGATCGGCAGCTGGGACTGGGCGATGGCGTTGCCGAACATAAAGATCAGCGGAAAGAGGTAGCAGCACACGGAGAACGCGGCGATTCCGTCTTCTTTGAGGTAATGGATGATCACGAAATTGCCCAGGATCATCATGTAGGAGATCGCGCCGTCGCCGATGAAAGTCGACAGTCCCAGGCGCGCCATGGCGCGCACGTTGCGCAGCGTCAGCACGGCGCTCGTGGGCGTGAGCTTCAGGCGGTAAAAAAGCAGCTTTTGCGCTCTGCGCTGCATGTAGAAGAGCACCATGAGCGCGCCTGAGGCAAACGAGATCGTCGTGGCGATGCCGGCGCCGGCGATCCCCATGCCAAACGGAAAGATGAACAGCCAGTCCAAAAAGAAATTCATCACCGAAGGCACGACGTTGCACAGCATGGCATAGCGCGGCGCGCCGTCCAGGCGGATCACGAACGCGCCGACGAAAAAAGCGATATTCAAAAGCGGCATCGGGCTTACCCAGTGCAGATAGTCCGTGACATAGGGCTCAAGCCTGGCCGTGCCGCCAAAGAGATAGCACAGCTGCGGGGCAAAAATCAGGATCAGCACGGAGAACAGCGCCATGAGCGCCGAGGGCACGGCGAAGGCCTGGGTGACATTGATGCGCGCGGCCTTAAGGTTGTTTTGCGCCAGGTGCACAGCGGCAACGATCGAGGCGCCGCTGGCGAACATCAGCGCCGTGGCTGAGCTTATAAGAAAGATCGGCGCTGCGATGTTGACTGATGCCAGCGCGTCAGACCCGACACCGCGCCCGACGAAGATGCCGTCGGCGAGGATCATCATGGCGCCGAACACCAGGCCTAAAAGCGTCGGCACAAAGAGCCGCACATAGAGCGCGGGGATGCTCATGGTGCCAAAGTCTATGCGATCGCGGTTGAGGTTTTTCATCGGTTACCATGTGTCGGCAAAGCGAATTCTTTGGGACGCGCATTCTAACCGCTTAATTTAAAAAATCAAGAAAGATCCTGCAAACCGTCTGTATGACATCCCGCCGCCGGATCAAAGGGCGGATTTGGAGCGGTCGGCTTTTGCACAACTCCCGGCGCAGTCAGGCAGAACCACGGTAAAGACGCAGCCGCGCTTTTCACCTTCCTCCAGCGTGATCTCGCCCCCATGGGCGCGCACATACTCGCGCGAAAGCGCCAGCCCGATCCCGGTCCCGCCGCGGCTCTCCCCGTCCCCGCCGCGCCAGAAGCACTCAAAGATCCTCCGGCGATCCTCAGGGGCGATCCCCGGCCCTTCGTCTGACACCGTGATAACCGCGCCGCGCCCCGGGCCGCCTGAGGACGCACGCACCCTCACCGCGCCGGTATCCGCGTAGCGCACCGCGTTTGATATGAGGTTGATCAGGACCTGGCGCAGCCTGTCTGGATCGGCGTTTACCGTCAGTTCAGGGACGCCGCTTTCATCCTCAAGCGCGAGGCCGCGGTCTTCGGCGAGCGGCCGCATCAGCGAGATCACCCCTGAGATCAGCGCGCGCAGATCTGTGGGCCTGCGGTGCAGCGTCAGCCGGTGCACCTCAGCCAGCGACAGATCGCGCAGATCCTCGACGAGCCGTGTCAGACGCAGCACCTCGTCTTCCATGGACACGATGCGCTGTTGCGAGGTCTCAAACACCCCGTCCGCCATGCCCTCAAGGTTGCCGCGCAGCACTGAAAGCGGTGTGCGCAGCTCGTGGGCGATCCCGGCGAACAGCAGCCGCCTTGACTGATCGTTTTCGCAAAGCTTGCGCCGCATGGATTCAAAAGCGCGCGCGAGCACGCCGATCTCCCCGGCGCCCGACTGCCGCAGTGGCGGCGGCATGCGGCCTTGGGCGATCTCCGCCGCGGCTTCGGCCAGAGCCTTCAGCGGCTTTGAGAGGCGGGAGAACGCAGCAAAAGCCAGGACAAAGCTTAAAACGCACAGTCCCGGCCCTGCCCACAAGAGCGAGGAGTGCACCGAAACGAGGTATTCATCGCTCTGATGCACCCCCGCCTTTTCCAGGACCTCGCGCATGGAGCGCATCTGCGAGGACACGAGAATGAACAGCGCGGCCACGCTCACGAGATTGAAGGCCAGCACGGCGGCTGCGAGCCTGGCGGCCAGGCCGCAGGTTATCCTAGGCTGCTTTTTCATCTTGCCTTTCCCCCGAAACGGTAGCCGATGCCGTAAACCGTCACTATGAGTTCCGGGTTTGCCGGATCGCGCTCGATCTTGCGCCTGAGGTTCCGGATATGCGAGTCGACAGTGCGCTCGTAACCGTCAAACACGGCACCCTGGACTTTTTCTATAAGCTGCATGCGGCTGAAAACCCGGCCTGGCGCCAAGGCCAGGGCTTTTAAAAGCTCAAACTCCGTCGGCGTCAGGCTGAGCTCCTCTCTGTCCCTGAACACGCGGTGCTCGCCGGTTCTGATCTCAAGCGATCCGGCGCGGATGATCTCCCCTTTGGGGGTCAGCTCGCCCCGGTAGCGCCTCAGACAGGCCCGGACGCGCTCTGCAAGCTCGCGGATGCTAAAGGGTTTGGTCACATAATCGTCAGCCCCCAGCCGCAGCCCTTCCAGGCGGTCTTCCTCAGCGTCGCGGGCGCTTAGGAAAATTATGGGAATGTCCGTGGACTGTCGCGCTTTCAGGCACACCTCAAAACCGTCCGCCCCGGGCATCATGAGATCGAGGATCAGCAGATCCGGCTTGCGCCGCTCCAGCAATCGCAGCGCCTCGCGGCCGTCGGATGCGGTGATCACCTCAAAGCCTTCACTGGAAAGATACTGGGAAACGAGTCGGGTTAACGCGGGATCGTCATCGGCAATCAGCACCTTGCTCATAAACAGGCTCCTTTAACAGGCAAAACGGGGCCGCCGCGCTGCCGGCCCCGTTAATCATCACCGGGCGGCGTGCATGCGGCTGTGCATATTCTGCGCCTCGTGGCAGGCGGCGGCGCCCTGCTGCGAATTCATCTCAGGCATATTCATCATGCCGTCATCTGAAGGCGAGAGCATGCCGAAGACCATCGCAAGATGCGTAAAGAGCACGAAACCGAAGATCGTGAGCACATGCGCGGTAAATCCGCGGCGCTCAAAATTCCGCACCTGCCGCGAGCGCCATTCTGAAATCACCAGCAGCAGCGCCGGGATCACTGCCGCGAAGAACAGCGCCACGGCCAGCACGTCGACCGTCCCGCGGTAGCTTTCTATGCCGCTGACATAAACGGCGTACCACCATACGGCGAGCACCGTGAAATACACGCCGAGGATCATGCTGAGCGCGCGCCGCAGCTTTACCCATACCGCAGACAGCGGTTCTTTGCAGAAGGCCGAGAAGATCTCAGAGGCCAGCACGCATTCGGCGAGCGTCATCGGGATCAGCATAAAGAGGATCAGATTCCAGGGCTGGTTCAGCGAGAGCCATTCCATGTAGTGGGTCATTGCGTCCATTTAAATGCTCCTTTAAAGCTTGGCAACGCATAAAAGCTTAAAAGAGGGATTTGCAGAACCTGTCGGCAAAATGTGCAGAAAATATGCAGATGCGCCCTGCGGTAAAAAGAGCGCTAAATTAAGCGATATTGAGGGATTACCGGATCTCGGAGATTGCATGCAAAAGATCGACTCTCGTGTTTACCTGCTCTCCTGCGGGCATTTCTCGGTTGACTGGGCGCAGGGGGCGATCCCGGCGCTGCTGCCCTATTTCATCTCAGTGTGCCATTTGAGCTACCAGGCCGCGGGAACCCTCATCTTTGCCAACATCCTGCTCTCCTCGCTGCTCCAGCCGATCTTCGGGTATTACGCCGACAAGGTCTCAAGGCCCTGGTTTGCCCCGCTGGGGCTCATCGTCAGCGGGTTCGCGGTGGCCGCCATGGGTTTTGTGAGTGATTACGCAGTGATCTTCGCGCTCTCGATGCTAAGCGGCACCGGTTCGGCAATTTACCATCCTGAGGCCGCGCGCATGGCAAGCGGCCTGGGCGGGCCTTTAAAAGGCCGGGCCATGGGAACGTTCGCCGTAGGCGGCAACGCCGGTTTTGCCGCAGGCCCTGCCGTCGCAGGCTTTTGCGCCTATGTCTTTGATCCTAAAGCGTTGATCGTTTTTGCTTTGGTGAACCTATTTTTCGCGCTGCTGCTGCACGCCAGGCTTGGCTCGATCCTCAGGGATCTCAAAACACAGGGCGCAAAAATCTCTGCTGCAAAGGCGGAACAGCCTTGCAACGAATGGAGCTCTTTTGGCAGGCTGTGCGTCGTGATCTTCTGCCGCTCCGTCGTGTTCTCGGTGTGCAACGCCTTCATCCCGCTTTACTGGATTGGCGTGCTTAAGACCGAGCCGTCAAGCGCCTCGCTTGCGATCACCTTCATGTGGGCGCTGGGTGCCGTGTTTACCTATTTCGGCGGCTTTTTCTCCGATCGCGGCGGTTTTGTGCGGGTGCTGCGCCTCTCGTTTATCGTGATGATCCCGGCCATGGCGCTCATCGCCAACAGCCCGAACGTGCCGCTGGCGGTTCTCGCCATTATTCCGGCCTCTTTCGGTCTCTTTGCCTGCTACAGCCCCATGGTGATCTTAGGGCAGACCTATCTTGCCAAAAACATCGCCTTTGCCTCGGGGGTGACGTTCGGCCTTAACACCACCATCGGCGGCATGCTCAGTCCGCTTGTCGGGCGCCTTGCAGACAATTGCGGCATTCAGGCGGCGCTGCAGGTTTTATGGATCGCCGCGCTCATCGGCGCGATCGCCTCGCTGACATTGAAAACCCCGGCGGCGCTCAAAAAGGCGCGCGGTGCCACGAAGCGGAAAGCATCCTGAAGGCATAAAGAAAGGGAGCGTGCAAGGCTCCCTTTCTTTTTCATGCCCGTTTTCAGGCCCTGGGCTTTATGAGCTCGCGGAGGCGCTTCAGGTTCGCGATGGCAGCGTTTAAGGTCTCATCCTTCTTGGCAAAGTGGAAGCGGATGTAGCGGTTCTCTTTGCGCTTGAAGAAACTTGAGCCCGGGACCGCCCCGACCTTGACGAGCCGCGCCAGATCCTCGCAGAACTCATAGTCGGAGTCATAACCGAACTCGCTGATGTCCGCGAGCACGAAGTACGTGCCCTGCGGGGCGAAATACTTTAGGCCTACTTCGTCCAAACCCTTGAGGAACAGCTCCCGGTGGTGCGTGTAGTCCTTTTTAAGATCGGCGTAGTAGGAAACCGGCAGGTTCAGCCCGGCCGTCACCGCTTCCTGCAGCGGCGCCGGGGCGCCCACCGTCAGGAAGTCATGCACTTTGCGCACCGCCTCTGTAACTTTGGGCGGCGCGAAGACATAGCCGATGCGCCAGCCTGTGATGGAGTAGGTTTTGGAGAGCGAGTTGCACATCACCGTGCGCTCCCGCATACCCGGCAGCGCGGCAAAATAGGTGTGGCGCCAGGGCTCATAGACGATGTGCTCATAGACCTCGTCCGTGATGACAAAGGCGCCATATTTTTCGGCAAGCTTGCCGATGGTCAGGAGTTCTTCTCTTGAAAACACCCTGCCCGAGGGGTTTGACGGGTTGCAGAGGATTAGCGCTTTCGCCCCGGATTTGAAAGCCTCCTCCAGCTCCTTTTCGTCAAAGGTGAAATCCGGAGCGTGCAGCTCCACATACACCGGCTGTGCGCCGCACAGCACGGCGTCAGCGCCGTAATTCTCGTAAAAAGGCGAGAAAAAGGCCACCTTGTCGCCGGGGTTTAACGTCGCCAGCACCGCGCACATCATGGCCTCGGTGCCGCCGCAGGTTATGGTCAGCTCCGTATCTGGGTTCACCTCAAGAGCGGTGTCGCGTTTAAGCTTGCGCGCAAGCGCCTCGCGGGTGTTCTGCGCGCCCCAGGTCACGGCGTACTGGTGCGGCCCGGTGTGTGCCACTTCGGCTAAGCGCTCCGTCACCGCTTTGGGCGGATCGAAATCCGGAAAGCCCTGCGAGAGGTTCACCGCGCCGTATTTATTGCACACCCGCGTCATGCGCCTGATCACCGAGTCGGTGAAACACAAAGATTTTGCTGATACCGGGATCATTTCCTGTCCTTATCTTTTATCTGAGCCAAAACCAAAAGCGGCTTGCTGCCGCGATCGCTGATGTCTGATTGTAACGGCAAGCCCGATCCGCGTCACCTCATGAAGCTCTGCGCTTTTTTGGGGATCTGTTTTTCTGCTAAAATAAACTGTGAATTTCCCCCTAAAGTTAC
>DKSD01000002.1 GCA_002473165.1 Succinatimonas sp. UBA7265 | reverse complement strand
GCTTGACGATCTTTTGCAGCAGGCCGCGGAACACGGGTATTTTGAGGAGATGAGCGGGTTCATCTCTCCGATGCTGAGCCGTTCTTCTTTTTATACCAGCGATTACATGTGCAGAGAAATAATCTCAGGGAGACTGAGGCCGGCCGGCGGCGATCTTTTCGGCTCCGTGCTTGACCATTTCGCTCCTAATACGCCGCTGTGCAGCGATGACGGTCTCTCCGAGGCTTTCGGCTTTACGTACGGCGAAGTTTCGGATCTGCTTGCTTGTTACGGCCTGGATGAATTCAGCGGCAAAGTCCTTGAATACTGCGGCGGGTATCTGATCGGCTCAAAGCGGATCTGCCGCCCCAAAGATGTGATCTGCTGTGTCCGCGGGCTGCTCAAATCCCGTGAACCCGGCGCCGCGGCCTTTGAGCCTTCCTCATGCCTTGAAGACCGCGACAGCACCGTCATCGCAAGGTTCCTGCCTGAGATGTGGTGCGATGATGCTAAACATTTACAGGAACTGCTCGACGGCGGAACCGCCAAACTCAGGGTTGCCGAGTACCTGAGCCACGGCGTCTTTGAACCGTCAAAGTTCTGGGGTCTCCTCTTCTACAGAGGCTTCCTGACCCTGGCAAAGCGCTGTCCAAATTACGAGTATGAATTCCGCATCCCCAACGCAGGTGTTCGCAGGTGTTTTGCCGAGGCCGTCAGGAAACACAGCGGCTCGGTCGAATTCAGGACTTGCGCCGCGAAAGCTGCCGGTGCGCTGCTCTCAGGGGATGTCTGTGCAGCAAACGCGGAACTGGCCAGGCTGCTGTGCGGTTTCGTCTCTGCAAAGGAAAGCGCCTTCGGAGACGGCTTTTACCGGGATTTTATAAACAGCCTGTTTGCCGCGGCGGCCAGTGAGGTATGCGATTACCGTTTCAGCCCTGACGGCGCAGGCGGCCGCACCGTGTTTAAATCCAAAGACCGCCGCACCGCCGTGCTGCTTGAAGTGCTCACGGCCGAAGATCTGCACACTCTGGAGCGCGACACCGATCTTGCGGCAAACCAGCTTGACGGGAAAGACTGCGCCGCGGCGCTTAAAGGCGAAAAAACGGAAAAGATCCTTGCCTGCTGCGCAGGTTTTTGCGGCAGGGAGTGCGCGGTCTCGTTTAAGGAAATCAGGCTCTGATTTTGCCTAAACAGCCGGTATCAACTATCATCAGTATTGAAAGAAAAAGAATTTTAAAGGGGTAACGCCATGGCAGCGGGAAAACCTGCGCTCAGGGTCAAATCGGGAACCGAGGATTTCGCCAAGTACATTAAATACGGTTATTACTACGTCGACAAGACGCAGTACCTAAGGCCGATCTTTGACGCTGACGACCGCCTGCTGATCCTCCGCCCCCGGCGCTTTGGCAAGACGCTGATGATGAGCACCCTTAAGTATTTTCTTGAGATGAACTATGAAAACCCAGGCGACACCTCGGCGCAGCAGGAGCTTTTCAAAGGGCTCAAGGTCATGGAGGATGAGGAGTTCTGCGAAAACCACATGGGCAAATACCCGGTGGTGTCGCTGACGCTCAAAGACGTTAAAGGCGACAGCTTTGATGAAGCATATACGGCTCTGATGTCGCAGATGCGCAAGCTTTTCGCAAAGTTCGCATGGCTCCGGCAGAGCGATGCAATCTCCGAAAGTGACAAAGCCGAACTCAAGATGGCAGAGGATCGCGCGTTCATGCGCACTGCTGACGGCAGACAGTACCTTCGCGATTCACTGGCGCTGCTGTGCAACCTGCTTACGCAACACTGCGGCGTCAAACCGGTGATCCTGATAGACGAGTATGACGTGCCTTTGCAAAAAGCCGCCGTGCACAAATTCTATGATCAGATGATCGGGATCATCGGTCCGATGCTCAGCGAAGCGCTCAAGACCAATGACGAAAACGTCAGCAAGGGGATCCTTACCGGCTGTCTCAGAGCCACCAAGGAAGGCATTTTTACCGACCTTAACAATTTCACGCTCAACACGGTGCTCACCCAAAGCAGGAGCCTGTGCACGGCCTTCGGTTTCACTCCCGATGAGGTGCAGGAAATGCTCTCGCATTTCGGGCTTGAGAAACTGTATGACAAAGCCCGGGAATACTACGACGGTTATTCTGTGTACGGCCGTGATCTTTTCTGCCCCTGGGATGTGACTTCATACATCAGATCGCTCCTGGACAGCGATGATCCCGCGGCGGTTAAACCTGAGGCTTTCTGGAACAACACGAGCAACAGCGACGTCATCACGCATTTCATGCCTAACCTGAATTCCGCTGACGCCCAAAGGTTCCAGGATCTGCTCGACGGCAAAAGCGTGAAAGTTAAAATCGACGAGGGCATGAGCTACAAGGATTACGATCTGGACAACCCCGCGCAGTTCTGGAACGTCCTCGTTTACACCGGTTACCTGACCCTGGCAAAGCGCGGCGAGAGCGACACTCATGAATTTCGCATCCCCAACGCCGAGGTGCGCCAGTGCTTTGAGAAAAACATCAAAAGCTACTACAGCAAAGCGTCAAATCCCTACGGAACCCTGGCAAGGGAACTTATCACCTGTCTGATTTCCGGCAGTCCCGGCAAAGCCACCGTGTCGCTGCGGCGGCTGCTTGCGGGCTTTGTGTCCGTAAGGGACAGCGCGACCAAGGCGCCGCGCGAGAACTTCTACCAGGGCTTTTTAAACGGGATCTTTGCCGCGGCAGGACAGGAAGTAAGCGAGTACCGCTCCAACCGCGAGAGCGGCGGCGGCTATGCCGACATCACCTTTAAGTCAGGAGACGGCAAGGCCGGAGTGGTGCTGGAACTCAAGTACGCAAATTCAGGCGAGGATCTGGGCAGGGCCGCCGATGCGGCGCTCTTGCAGATTGAAAACAAGAACTATGCCGCGGTGCTTAAAACGGGCAACACCGAAAAATTCTATGGTTACGGCATCGCTTTTTGCGGCAGGGAATGCGCAATCTCATTTAAGGATCTCAGCGCACAGGAATGAAACCAAGGCCATGGCTGTCAGCAGTTTCTCCCCGGCTCTTTTTCACCAGGATCCGAAACCGGGCTACGCGCCCGGCTGTGAAAGAGTCAAATTCTCATTCAAACCGCTAAGTTTTACAGAGCGTTGATCGAAGGCTGCGTCTGTTGCCCGTTAAGGCATATGCAGAAAAAAATGGCGCTTACATTACGGCGTACCCAAAATCTGCAACCTCTAGATCGTGCCTAAACACGGTGTTTAAGCATTAAGTCTTGGATATCAGCTTATTGATCATTTGTCCAAATCCTTGACCAAGTGATCAGAAAAATTCAGCCGCAATTTGAATGATCAAGCCGCATTCCCGTCCTTTCTGGTCACCTTGATCGTCAGTTGTAGTCATTCAAATCAAATTGATGACCAGAATGATTAGCAAGGCAGATCACCTTTGCCGTTTTTGGCTCCGTTGCGCCGCAAATCAGCACACAGGAAAGCCCGGCGCGAGGCCGGGTGTCTTCAAGACTTTTGAGGAACTAATCAGCGGGTGCAATGAGCCCCCCGGACGACGACGCCCGATCCGCGATCTGACTCTGCTTACAAATTCGTCTAAAATGTCATAAAATGATCAATAGGCTCCGGACTGCCTAAACCTGGCTCAGCTTAATTATGGAATTCAAACGAAGCGCTTATGTGCAGGAACTCAGGCTGCGCATGCACAACGGCCTGGTGAAAGTGATCACCGGAATGCGGCGCAGCGGCAAATCCTATCTGCTCTTTAAGCTCTTTTACGACGATCTGCTAAAGAGCGGAGTTACGGAGGATCACATCCTCACGTACACGATGGAAGGCGCTGAGAACAAGCAGTACCGGGAGCCGGAGTTCCTGCTCTCTGACGTGCGCTCAAAGATCAAAGACCGCGGCTGTTATTACTTGTTTTTTGACGAAGTGCAGCTGCTTAAAGATTTCGAGGAAGTCCTGAACTCGCTGCTGCATGTGAGCAACGCCGACATCTATGTCACCGGCAGCAATTCGCGTTTCCTCTCCAAAGACGTGATCACCGAATTTCGCGGCCGCGGCGATGAGATCCATGTTTATCCGCTTACCTTCAGGGAATTCATGGAAAGCGATCCTCACCGATCACCAGGCGCGGCGTGGAATGAATTTATCACCTACGGCGGCCTGCCCATGGTGGCAGGCGCCGCAACAGACAGGCAAAAAAACTCATACCTGCTGGCGCATTTTAAAGAGACCTGGCTCAAAGACATCATTGAGCACAACCGCACGCGCAAAACTCAGGAGCTTGAGGATCTCATCAAGGTTTTGGCATCCTCGATCGGAGCGCTGACAAGCCCGCGCAAACTGCTCGCGACTTTTAAGAGCGAATACGGCTCAGCGCTCTCAGTCAACACCGTAAAACAGTATTTGGACTTCCTGACCGACGCGTTTTTGGTAAACCCCGCCCAAAGGTACGACGTCAAAGGCCGCAGGTACATCGGATCGCCGGTCAAGTACTATTTTGAGGATCTCGGGGTGCGCAACGCCTGCCTCGATTTCAGGCAGTACGAAGAGAGCCAGCTGATGGAAAACGCCCTGTACAACGAGCTTAAATGCCGCGGGTACAACGTCGATGTCGGCGCGGTGGAGCAGCATGAGCGGGGCGCTGACGGCAGGCGGCATCTTAAAACGCTGGAAGTTGACTTCGTGGCCAATCTGGGATCGCGGAGGATCTATTTCCAGTCGGCCTTAAGCATGAGCGATGAGGATAAACTGCGCCAGGAAAAAGCCTCGCTGAAGGCGATCTCCGATTCCTTCCAAAAGATCATCATCGTCAAAGACGAGATCAAGCCGCGCTATGACGATGACGGAATCCTCACCGTCGGCCTGTTTGATTTCCTGCTAAACCCGCGCGACGCGTTTTAAAAAAGCCCGGCGCATGGCCGGGCTTGGGTCTTAAAGACTTTAGAGGAAGCGATCAGAAGGTGTAGCGGGCGCCCACGGAGTAGAGGCTCTCATCGTCAACACCGTCATCAGAACCGGCATCAAACTGCGCCTCGGCCCAGACGTTGAAGTTCTCGTTGGCAGAGTAGTTGATGTAGAGAGGGATCTTGCGGGTGATCGCCTCGGCTGCCACATCCTCGCCTAAAACGGAGATCGCGCCGCCGTCGATGCTCGTCTCGCTGAACTCATAGCCCAGGGCCGCGGACAGGCCGCAGTCTAAAGCGTAGGACACCACATACTCGACACCTTTAACGGTGTAGTGATGCTCGCCGCCAAAGCCGCTCACATTGGGATCAAGCGAGAAACGGCGCTGATCGAACATCAGCGCGGTGTAGAAGCCCGCGTCCGCGGTGCCCCAGGAGAGCGCGGCGGAGAACTCTTTCATGTTCCTGTAGTAAAGCGCGTAGCCGGTATCAGGATCCGCAAACAGCGCCGACTTGCCGTCTTTGCCGTTCTGCGCCTTGATATAGGCATAGCCTGCCTTGACGGCGATCGGCCCGAAGAGCACGTCAGGGGAGGTGTACCCGGCCATGGCCGAGAACGAATTGTTGATATTCATGTCGGCGTCTTCAAAGCCGTCATCGCCCCAGACCTTAGTGCCCGCGACCGTGGCCTCGTCCACGGCTGCGCCGTAGGAGATCGCGGCGTCAAAGCCGTAGCCTGACCAGTTGTAGCGGATGGTGCCCGAGCGCCAGTCATCGCAGCCGACCTGGCCCACGCAGCCCCAGTCCTCAAAGATGTCAGTGGTCTCGACGACGGACTTTACCGCGTCATAGGTGCGGCCGACCGTCACGATGCCGAAATCGCCAAAATCGACACCCACGTACATCTCGCGGGAGCCGACTTCGCCGTCGCTCTCGCCGCCTGAGAGATCCCACTCGGCAAAGCTGAAGCCGGTGGCAAAGGAGCTCAGCTGTGTGCGGCCTTCGAGCGAGAAACGCGCCGTGCTCTTGACGGTGTTGTCGTTGTCGCTGTTCTCGCCGGTGTGCACCGAGTACCACACGCTCTGCACACGCCCGCCGATCCCCAAAGAGGTGCCGTCTTTGTCATAAACGGTGGCGGCGCTCACGGAGCCTGCGGCAAATACCGCCAATGCGGCGGCTAAAAGTGATTTCTTCATGATGATCCCTGAAAAATTTCGGTTGGAATTGTAAATAAGCAAAAGCTAACTCAAGTTAGCCTCTGCTAACAATGCGACATTTTAAAATTTTTGCGACACCTGTCAAGAAAATTTTCCCAAAAGGTGCGTTAAGCCCTGCCCATGCAATCTCCCGCGCTCACTGGTACACTTTGAAAAAAGGAATTGAAGAGGTGAGAGCATGAACAACGCTGCCCTGGAGAACCTGCTCACGCGCCGCAGCTGCCGCGCCTTTACGGATGAGGCGGTAAGCGCGGATTTAATCGCGCAGGTGGAGCAGGCCGGGCTGTGCGCCCCGAGCGGGCGCAACCGCCAAAGCGGGATCATCATCGAGATTGCAAGTGATCCGTTGCGCTCTGAGTTAGCAGAGTTAAACCGGCAGATCGGAGGCTGGGATCAAGGCTTTGATCCCTTCTACGCCGCTCCGGTGATCCTCGCGGTGCTCGTTCCATCAGACTGCCCCACGGGCGTGTATGACGGGTCTTTGATGATTGGCAATATGCTGCTCGCCGCCTCCGCCCTGGGTTTAGGTGCCTGCTGGATCCACCGCTGCCGCGAGGAGTTTGCCCGCCCCGAGGGGCAAAAGATCCTGGATACCCTGGGGATCAAGGGCGCATGGACCGGCATCGGCCATGTCGCCCTGGGGCATCCCAAAGAGAATTCCGCTAAAGCCCTGCCCCGCCGCGAAGGGCGCATTTTTAAGGCCTGATCAAAAGGAGCAATCTTGACCGCCACCGCCGCACCGCAACTCTCGCGCCGCCTCTCTGAGGAGTGTCTGCGCAGCCTCGAGGGCTTAAAAGCCCGCGATCTCGTGTCAATTGACGTCAGCTCCGGCTCGTCTTTGGCCGACTACATGCTCATCTGCTCGGGCACCTCAAGCCGCCATGTCTGCGCCATCGCCGACCGCCTCGCAGAAAAGCTCGCACAGGCGGGCGTGCGCGGCGTGCAGATCTCAGGGGAGCCCCAGGGGGAGTGGGTCATCGTGGACGCAGGGGAGGTGCTCGTGCACATCCTGCAGCCGGAGTTTCGCGAGCGCTACCGGCTTGAAGACCTCTACCGCTGCATGGCCGCCGGAACTGACGAGAGCGCTTTGTCGTGAAGCTTTTGGTGATTGCGGTGGGCAACCGCATGCCCAAATGGGTCGAGGCTGCGGTATCCGAGTACCAAAAGCGCTTTCCCCGCGAGCTTAAGCTCGAATTTCGCGAGATCGCCCCGGAGCGCCGCGACGGGCGCGGCAGCGAAGCCCGCGCCATGGAGCTTGAGGCAAAGCAGATCTTATCCGCCCTGCCCAAACGCTGCCATGTCGTGGCCCTCGATGAGCGCGGCAAGCAGTATTCATCAGAGGAGCTTGCCAAACGCGTGGAGGCGTGGGAGAGCTCAGGCTGCGACATCGCGCTCGTCGTGGGCGGCCCCAACGGGCTTACGGATGAAGTGCGCTCGCGGGCTGACGAACTGTGGTCGCTCTCGCGCCTGACGCTGCCCCATCCCCTGGTGCGGGTGTTTCTGGCTGAGACCTTATACCGGGCCTGGAGCATCAGCGCCGGCCTTCCCTATCACCGCGCCTGAGCCTGCCAAAACGCGCTTTTTGATTTAGAATGTAAAGCGTTTTCCGTCCCGTCTTTGTACCGTTTTTTCAGATCGTCTTTTTCTGATTTATTTTTTTTCTGATTTATTTAAAGTGTCGTTTTTCAGCCCCGAGATCAAAAAGCAAAAAGAGCGCGCGCTGTTCGGCCCTGAGCCGGAGAAACGCCGCCGCGGCCAGGAAGGGGCGCAAAACGGCAAGCGCGATCTCGAGGCCGAGGCGGCGCTCTTTCGCAACCGCGTCATCATCTGCATCGGCATCAGTCTCATCATGATCGGGCTCTTGTTTGCCAACCTCTATTACCTGCAGGTCGTCTCCTACCAGGACTACCAGACGCGCTCTAACGAGAACCGCCTCAAGATCGTCCCGGTCGTGCCCTCGCGGGGGATCATCTATGACCGCAACCACGTGGTGCTCGCCGACAACCGCCCGGTGTATCACCTGGTGCTCTACCCTGCCCGCGACTTTGACACCAAAGAGCAGATCGAGCAGTTAAACGATTTGCTCACGCTCGATCTCTCAGAGCGGGAGATCACCTCTTTGGCACGCCAGGCGCGCACCCGCAAGAAATTCACCGGCATTGAGATCTCTGACCTGCTCTCTGAGGAGCAGATCGCCACGTTCTCCGTGCACTCCTACCGCTTCCCCAACGTGCAGGTCGCGGCGACGTTAAAACGCTACTACCCCTTTGCCGACATCACGACCCACGCCGTGGGCTATGTGTCGCGCATCAACCAGGAGGATGTGCGCGAGCTCACTGAATCCGGGCGCATCGACAATTACGAGGGCTCCACCGAGATCGGAAAACTCGGCATCGAGCGCTATTACGAGGATCTCTTGCACGGGCGCACCGGCTCGCGCGAGGTCGAGGTCAACAGCCACGGCCAGGTGATCCGCACCTTAAAATTCAACCCGCCGCGCCCGGGCAATGACATCACGGTGTCGCTCGACATCAGGCTGCAATACTACGCCCAGGAGCTTTTTGACAAGGTGCGCGGCGCCGTCGTCGCCATCGAGCCGTCCACGGGCGAGATTTTGGCGATGTACTCCAATCCCTCCTATGATCCCAACCTCTTTGTGCGCGGGATCCGCTCGCGCGATTACTCAAGGCTCTTGAACAACCCCGGGCGCCCGCTCATTAACCGCGCGACCCAGGGCGGCTACGCCCCGGCCTCGACGGCCAAGCCCTTAATGTGCGTCATGGGGCTTAACGAGGGTCTGGTGACCCCCACGAGCTCTTATTTTGGCATGCCCTATTTCAGGCTCCCTAATTCCACGCATCAGTTCCGCGACTGGCGATCCTGGGGTCACGGCTGGCTCGATCTCTACCGCGCATTAGAGGTCTCCGCGGACACCTATTTTTATGATCTGGCCTACCGCGCCGGGATCACCACCATCCATAAATATCTGGACATGTTCGGCTTTGGCAAAAGCACCAATATCGACTTAAACGAAGAGTCGCTCGGGGTGAACCCCTCGCGCGAGTGGAAGCGCCAGCGCTTCCACCGCGCGTGGATGTTAGGCGATACTGTTCCAATCGGGATCGGCCAGGGCTACTGGACGACGACGCTCATGCAGCTTGTAAAGGCCCACACCACGCTGGCCAACCGCGGGGCGGTGATGACGCCGCATCTCATGCGCACCATCGAGGATCCCACCGAGCGCGGGCGCGTCACCGGGCGCTTTGAAAACCGCGAGGATCCCCCGCGCATTGAGCTTAAGGACGATGGCTACTGGGACGTGTGCCGCGACGGCATGTATCTGGTGGTAAACGGCCCTGAGGGCACAGGCAGGAGGGCGTTCTTTGGCGCCCCTTACAAGGCCGCGGGCAAATCGGGCACGGCGCAGCTTGTCGCCGTAAAACAGGGCGAGAAATACGACGCCTCAAAGCTGCGGGTGGAGCACCGCGACAACGCGCTCTTTGTGGCCTACGCCCCGTTTTTAAAGCCGCGCATCCTCGTGGGAATAATTCTCGAGAACGCCGGCGGCGGCTCGCGCATGGCCGCGCCTATAGCCCGGGCCCTCATGGACAAGTATCTCCTTGAATGTGATCCGGGCGGGTACATGGGCGAGAGCGAGCCCAGATATGTCAAATTCGGCATGGGCGGCACGGTGGGGGTGCAGTGATGGCCAAAGCTGACAGTTCCGCGCTCGAGCGCGTCAACACCGTGGTGCAAAAAGGCGGATTCTTTTTGCGCCACCATATCGACGCCCCGCTTTTGGCAGGCCTCATCGCCCTGATGCTGCTCTCGCTTTTTGTGCTCTACTCGGCCTCAGGGCAGAACGCCGACATGATGCTCAAAAAGTGCATGCACACGGCAGGGGCCGTGGGCGTGATGATCTTTTTTGCGCAGATCCCGCCTAAGTACTTTGCCAAGCTCTCGGTGTATTTCTACGCAGGCGGGGTGGTGCTTTTGGTCATGGTCGAGCTCTTTGGCGACATCTCCAAAGGCGCGCAGCGCTGGCTCGATCTCGGGGTGGTGCGCCTCCAGCCCTCGGAAATTTTTAAAGTGGTGATGCCGCTGACGGTCGCCGCCTTCCTCTCAAGAAGCCCCCTGCCCCCGAAGTTTTTAAACACCGTCGGGGCTTTTATCATCGTGGGGGCGCCCACGGCGCTTATCTTAATGCAGCCCGATCTGGGCACGGCGGCGCTCGTGGCGGTCTCGGGGATCATCGCCATATTTTTGGCAGGTCTCTCCTGGTGGTGGATCTTAGCCGGCATCGGCGCGGCGGCCGCCGCGCTGCCGGTGATGTGGAACTTCGTGCTCCACGACTACCAAAAACAGCGCATCTACACCCTCTTGGACCCCACCTCCGATCCTTTGGGCGCCGGGTACCACATCATCCAGTCTAAGATCGCGATCGGCTCAGGGGGCATCTACGGCAAAGGGTGGCTTGAGGGCTCGCAGTCGCAGCTCGACTTCCTCCCCGAACCCCACACGGATTTTATCTTTGCGGTGCTCTCCGAGGAGACCGGGCTCATCGGCTTTGTGATCCTCATGAGCCTCTACTGCTTTATCCTCTGGCGCTGCATCCTGATAACGCTGCGCGCCCGCGACAGCTTTGAGCGCGTGCTCTCAGGCGCCTTTACCTTTACCTTTATGTTCTACATCTTTGTGAATATCGGCATGGTAAGCGGGATCCTGCCGGTAGTCGGCGTGCCTTTGCCCTTTGTCAGCTACGGCGGCACGGCCATGGTGACGCTCTCGGTAAGCTTTGGCATTATTATGTCCATCCACACCCACAAAAAGGTCAAGATCTTCGGGAACAAGGATTAGCCATGCGCGTAAAAAGTTTCATCAAAACCCTCGCGGCGGCGCTGTTTTTTAGCGTAATTACCCAGGGCGCCCAGGCAGCCGCACGGAACAGCAGCGGCGCCGATCTCAAGGTCCTGGCGCAGGGCGCGGGGATCTCAGAGCAGGCGCTCTCCTACGCCCTCTCGCAGGCGACCTTTCAGCAGAAGATCATCGACGCCATCACCAGGCCCTCGGAGGCCAAGCCCTGGTATCAGTACCGCAAGATCTTTATCACCCGCTCGCGCATCGACGCCGGGGTGAGGTTTTACCTTGAGCATGAGCAAACCTTAAAGCAGGCCGCCGCGCGCTTTGGCGTGCCCCCTGAAATAGTCTGCGCCATCATCGGCGTGGAGACCTTCTACGGCAAAAACATGGGCACCTGGCGGGTGCTCGACGCCTTATACACCTTGGGCTTTAACTACCCCAAGCGCGCGGCGTATTTCTCCAAAGAATTCGCCAATTTCGTGGCGCTGTGCCTGAGGGAGCGCTGGGACCTTAGGGAGATCCGCGGCTCCTACGCCGGGGCCATGGGCATGGGTCAGTTTATGCCGAGCTCTTACCTTGATTACGCGGTGGATTTTGACGGCAACGGCAGCGAGAATTTGTTTTCCAGCGCCGAGGATGCCATAGGATCGGTGGCGAACTACTTCAAAGGCCACGGCTGGGTTAAGGGGCATGGGATCTGCTACGGGGTGCACCTGCACGGCGCGAACGCCCAGACGCTGATGGATAAAGGCTGGGATCTCACGGCAGGAGAGCTCTATAAAGCCGGCGCCACCACCAAGGCGCAGCTGCCTGCCGAGGAAAAGCTCAGGCTCTACTGCTATGACCTCGAAGACGGAAATAAGAGCTGCCTTGCCGCGCTGCAGAATTTCAAAGCCATCACCCGCTATAACACCAGCCCCTTATATGCCCGCGCCGTGTTTGAGCTCTCGGAGTTCATCCGCCAGGGCTATGTCAAAGAAAAGGCCTTGCAGGGGATCACGGTAAACCCTGAGGGGAGGCTGCCTTGAGCGTTAAATCCTGCTCTTACTGCTCAGCTTTAACTCCCGGTTGCACTCCCAGAGCCTTAAACTCCGCGGCAAAATTTGCTGCGAAAGCCGCAGTGAAATGCGCGGCGCCGGCTGCGGCGAAATTTACCCTGAAAGCTGCGGCGGATTTCGCGTTTAATTTAAAAAAGCGCGCTCTGCCGCTTGGCGCCGCGGCCGTGCTCGCCTTAGTGCTCTCCGGCTGCTCGAGCTCTTCGTCCTCTTCAGAAAATCTGGGGCATTCCGGCAGCTACGGAACCGGTCCCGGGCATACCCGCCCGATGCCCCAGCAGGGCAAGGTCGATCTCAAAGGGGTGACCTCCGTGCCCATCAGATCAGAGCGCACCTCCGGGCGCGGCTGCAACCGCGACTACCGGGTCTTAGGCAAATATTACGAGGTGTGGAACGGGCTTGATTCCTATATCGAGGAGGGCACGGCTTCCTGGTACGGCCCTGGCTTTAACGGCCGGCGCACCTCCATGGGCGAGATCTACAACCAAAAAGGCTATACGGCCGCCCACAAGAACCTGCCCCTGCCCTCGTATTTAAAGGTCACGAACCTTAAAAACGGCAAGAAGCTGGTGCTGCGCGTCAATGATCGCGGCCCCTTTGTCGACTCGCGCATTCTCGATCTCTCAGAAGGCGCGGCGCGCTATTTAGGCGTGATTGGTCCGGGCACCGCGAAAGTCCGCCTTGAGTATTTAAACGTGGGCTCAGGAGGCCGGGTGCTCAACGCCGAGGGCACACCGAGCGTCATGGGGAGCGCCCCGGCCTCCGTGAGCGCACCTGCATCAAAAAGCTCAGACTCTGATTCTTTTGACACCGTCGAGGGCTTTCAAGGCAAATCCGGCTGGGTGAACTCCGACGGCTGGATCAGCTATGACAACGCCAAGGTGGCGCCGGTGCCGAGCAAACCTGCGAGCGCCGCCGCGCCTAAACCTGCAAACAGCGCTAAAACCGGAGCTGGAGCCGGATCTGCGCAAAACGGCTCTGAGTCATCGCGGGCGGCGGCGCTGCTCGCAGGGGGCTCAGCCTCAGCTTCAGGCTCCGCGCTCTCGGGCACCTACGTGCAGTTTGCCGCAAGCTCCGATGAAGCCGGCGCCCGCGACGCCTGTGCCTTACTCGCAAGGCGTTTGGGGATCAACGTCAAAGTCTTCAAGGACGGCAATGTAAACCGGGTGCTCGCCGGGCCCTTTAGCGAAAAAGAAGCGCAGCAGGTGCTTAAAAAGGCCAAGGCCTCGGGCGCGCCTGACAGCTTTATCAAACGCTTTTAACCGTTACAATGGACAGGCTTACCCTCAATTGCGGATCTGACACCTGGAAAACCGCAGAAGCGGCGGGAAAACTGCCGGTAAACGGATTAAGGCCAAAAGATCAGACAAAGGATCAGGCAAAAAGAAACGGCCGGGTAAAGGAATAATAATGCAAGGAATGATCATGCTTGGAAAACTTAAAATCACGCTCTGCGCCTGCGCGCTCGCCGCCTCTTTTGCCGTGAGCGCCGAGGAGGCCGTCCCCGATCCTTTTGCGGCGCTGAGGGCCAAGGCGCCTGCCGCTGCGCAGCAGGGGCAGAGCGCCCCGCAGGCGCAGGGCGCTGCGGCGGCCGCGGCCCCAGTGCCCGTGGTGATCCCCGAGGCTCCGTCCTTTGATGCGCAGAGCTGGGTGCTCATGGACTATTACTCAGGAAGGGTGATCACCGAGCACAACAAGGATGAGAAGATCTGGCCGGCCTCGCTCACCAAGATGATGACCGCCTATGTGATCGGCATGGAGCTTAAGGCAGGCAGGCTGCACATGGAGGACAGCGTTACCATCCCGGAATCGGCGTGGTCTAAGAACTACTCGGACTCGTCAAAGATGTTCATCGAGGTGGGAAAGACGATTAAAGTGGGAGACCTCCTGCGCGGGATCATTATCCAGTCAGGCAACGACGCCTGCGTGGCCATGGCCATCCATTTAGCCGGCACCGAGGAAGGCTTTGTCTCGGTGATGAACTCCTACGCCAGGCGCCTGGGGCTTAAGAACACCCATTTTTCGAACGTGCACGGGCTTTTTGATGAGAACAATTACTCCACTGCCTACGACATGGCGCTCTTAGGGCGCGCCGTGATCCGCGACGTGCCCAACGAGTACCCGCTGTACTCGCAAAAGGAGTTCACCTTCAACGGCATTAAGCAGACCAACCGCAACCGCCTGCTTTGGGACAAGACTTTGCAGGTCGACGGCATCAAGACCGGCCACCTCTCGCAGGTAGGCTACAACCTCGTGACCTCGGCCGTAAAAGACGGCATGCGCCTGGTGGCCGCCGTCATCGGCGCGAAATCCGACAAAGAGCGCGCGGCGGACAACCGTGCCCTGCTCTTATACGGCTTCAATTATTTTGAGCTCTACACCCCGGTTGAAGGCGGCAAGGCGCTTCTAAGCCGCCGCGTGCGCTTAGGCGATCACGACGAAGTGGGGCTGGGGCTTTTAAACAGCCTCGCGCTTTTGATCCCTCGCGGCTCGCAGCCGCGCATCAAGGTGGGCTACCGGCTTAAATCCTCGGAGTTCACCGCCCCTTTAAAAAAGGGCACGGTGCTGGGCAGCCTTGAGGTGAGCCTGGATGATCGCGTGCTAAGCTCGGCCCCGCTCGTGGCGCTCTCGGAGATCGGCGAGGGCGGGTTCTTTAGCAGGACTCTCGATAAGATCATCATGTTCTTCACGGGCTCTGACTCAGAGAGCGCCACGGATACCGAGGAGGAGTGATGGAGGATTTACAGACGCTCGCTGGCGGCAAAACCCTGCGCGATCTCATAAAGTTCCCCTCGGCCATCGACTTTCGGGTGATCGTGGACGCGAAAGCTGAGGAAGCGCTCTCCGTGCTCAAGGACACCCTCACCGCGATCGAGCCTGAGGGCTATCAGGGGATCCAGGGCGTCCCGCGCCCCAGCCGCACCGGGCGCTATCTCTCCTACACCGTGCGCGTGAAGGTGCAAAACCCTGACAATCTCGAGCGCATCTATGCTAAGGCCGGCGCGCTCTCGTTTGTGCGTCATATCCTGTAAGGCCATATCCTGTGAACATCCTGTAAACAAGTGCCATGTTAAGACGCCGCCGCATTGGGGATGATCAGCGCTTTTTCAGCTCCGATCTCTCGCGCTTTTTAAACATCGCCTGCTACCTCCTGTGCATGGGGGTGGTGCTGTTCGGGCTCTTTGTGATGCTCGCGATGTTTCGCATCTCCTCCTTTGCCTTTGGCACTTACGATGATGCCTCTGAGATCCCTTATCACCGCGTGGGGCTCTTGCTGGGCACCTCGCCCATGCAGGCACCCGGCGTGCCCAACGGCTATTTCACCTCGCGCATCGAGGCGGCCGCCTCCCTCTACCGCTCCGGCAAGATAGACTATATCCTGGCATCAGGCGACAACCGCGAGCGCTCCTACAACGAGCCGCGCGAAATGCGCAAGGCCTTAATCAAGGCAGGGGTGCCTGCCGAGCGCATCGTGCTCGATTATGCGGGGATCCGCACGCTTGACAGCGTGCTGCGCGCCTCCTCGGTCTTTATGCTGCGCGATCTCACCGTGATCTCGCAGAGTTTCCACAACGAGCGCGCCCTGTTTATCGCAGGGAGCGCGGGGATCCGCGCCGACGCCTTTAACGCCAAAGAGCCTGACGATCTCTGGGCCAAGGCTAAAGTGAGAGTAAGGGAGTTCTTTGCCAGGCTCAAATGCGTGCTTGATGTGTATCTCTTAGATACCGGCCCGCACTTTTACGGCGATCCGGTGCAGATAGGGAATATCCCCCTGCCCGTGCAGCTCTCCAACAAGCCCCGGCATCTAAGCTCGCTGCCGCGCACGCGCACGGACGCCGCCGCCGTGCTCAAAGAAAAGCGCCTTGAGGATGAGAAACGCCAGGCGCAGCTTGCCCAGATCGCAGCGCAGGAGCAGCGCGCGGCGGCGGCGCGCGAGGCGCAGCAGGCTCAGATGAATCCTGATCAGGAGAGTTGCGATCTCAGTGACAGCGCCGACTGCGAGGCGCTCAGGCAGTCCGAGGCCTTAAGCGCCGCCGCCCAGGATCAGGCGCAGCAGGAGGCCGCTTCCGCGGCCGCAGGCTCGCTCAATGAAGGCGAGAGCACCTATATCGATCCTGATGCCGCAGCCCAAGGGGACACCCAGGAGCCGCCGCGCCGGCAGAATAACCGCCGGGTGCGCCAGGGCGTCACGCCCCACGGCGATCCCTGGGATTACTACTGAAGCAGGCGAAGTTCAGGATCTCCGGCACCTCGCCAGGAGCTCAGGCTTTAGGCTTAAAGCCTCAGGCGCGGCGGCTTGCCTGTCTGGCGCCACAAGCCCAAAGGAGAAGGGGATCCGCACAGACAGTAAGTTTTGTTTCCACATTAGGGATCTGGCAGCGGCGGGCAAAGCAAGAACGACTGATTACTGCGAGGTACGGCTGTAAGGTTCAGCAGCGGGGAGCCGCGGCGCCGAGCCCGCCATCGGTCTTCAGGCGCAGAGGAGCCGACCCGCTTCAGGCTGCGGCAGGCAGCAAGGCTGCAAAGGCTCTGCCGCCGCTTGCGCCTAAGGGAGCGGGCTTAAGGCCTGCCCAGGCGCGCAAACAGCTCCCTCAAGGCGGCGCAGTCTCGCCGGCAGATGAGACCCGGCGCTGATGAACTCGCGGGCTCTTTGAACTTGCGCTGCGGCGCCTGCCTGAGTGGGAGCCGAGCAGGATCGGTGCCTTCCCTGTTCCCCGGTGCGAAAACCGTCGCCTCTGTCCTCCATCCCCGCAAGCCGGGTCTGTCTGGATCCAGACACCGCGCCTAAAAGGTGATCGCCCGCGGGTTTTCACAAACGTTTACGAAGAAAACGTTTCCATTAGCTTATACTTCTCAAAGTCAAGCTTTTTTAAGAGGCAGCCATGAGCGCAAAATCGCAGTATTCACAGGATCCGGTGTTAAAGACCATCAAGAACTCCAAGGGCATGTCAGTGACCGTCATGGACTGGGGCGCCACCATGATCTCAATCAAAGTGCCGGTTTATGGATGCGCGCAGCCCCGCGAGGCGCTGCTCGGGGTTAAGGATCCGGCCAAATGGTCGGAGCAGAAATGCTTTTTTAACGCCACCATCGGCCGCTTTGCCAACCGCATCGCCAATAACTCGTTTGTGATCGACGGCAAGGAATATAAGCTCAATTCAGCCGATCGCCACACCCTGCACGGCGGGCGCGAGGGCTTTGACAAGCGCCGCTTCGTGTTTAAATCTGAGAGCGCTAATTCGGTGACTTTGGAACTTGTCTCCCCTGACGGCGACATGGGCTTTCCGGGGGAGTACACCCTCACCGTCACCTACACGCTCACCGAAGATAACGCCTTAAACGTACAGTACCTGGGCAAGTGCACAGAGAAGTGCTGGTCGTGTATCACGAACCACGCCTACTTTAATTTAAACGGCAAAAATTCCTCTGCCTTAGGCCACACCGTATGGTTTGACTCCGAGGCCTTCCTCCCCTGCGATGCCGACTCCATCCCCACAGGAGAGATACGCAAGGTGCACAACTCCGCCTTTGATTTCCATACCGCCCCTAAAACCGTGGGACAGGACTTCATGCACGATGAGCAGATGGAACTCTCCTTAGGCTACGATCACCCTTTCTTAATCAAAGGCGATCCGTTAACGCCTTTTGCCAAAGTGGTCTCCGAGGATGAGGCGCTCTCCATGGAGATCTTTACCGACTACCCGGCCTTCCAGTTCTACAGCGGCAATTACATCAATAACGCGGGATCAGGCGAGATCACCGCCCGCGATGACGGCAAACCTTACCCCAACCAGAGCGCCTTGTGCTTTGAGCCTGAGTTCTACCCTGACTGCCCGCACCTGCCGCAGTTTGCCGACAGGAACCCCATCGTCACCCCGGATGCCCCGCTCTCGCGCTGCATCTGCTATAAGTTCAAGAGCTGACAGGCCGCAGAGACATCAAACCGCGCGGAGTCTGAATCACCGGCTCCGCCGGGGAAAGCGAGCAGCGCCGGATCTGAAGATCCGGCGCTGCTGTTTCATGACGCCGTCACTTAAGCCCAAAAGTAGACTACATAGC
>DKSD01000096.1 GCA_002473165.1 Succinatimonas sp. UBA7265 | reverse complement strand
GCATTGTTGTCTACTTTTGGGTTATAAAGGCTTCAGTGAAAACGCATGTCTCTTGAGGTTCCGCAGCTGCGCACCAGCCCCAGGGGCATAAAGAGCTGCATAAAAGGTTTTGAATCTGACATCGGAGGATGCGGCGCCTTAAGGCGCTCTTTGGCAAGGTTGCGGCAGAACGGGCGTTCCGCCTGTGTGCGGCATGATACACAAAATTTTATTTTCGTGTAAGCGCTTTTTTAGCCCCTGAACCTGCGAGCGCGCAAAATCCCCGCAAAGTCACAGCGCCACCGCTGTTTGTGGGCTAGAATAGCTAAGATTATCAATTACGGAACGGCTTATAACAGGAGGGCGCGATGTCAGATCCCAAAGACACCTTATTGCAGGAGAACAAGGTAATGCTGGGCAAGGTCCATGTGTTCAGCAGTTCCGACACTTCAGTGCAAAGCCTGCACCTGCTCGCCCGCCTGACCGTGATCTCCGTAGATGACAAGCAGAAGACCGTGAAATTCCGTGTCGAGACCGGCCCGGATCCCGATTTTGCCGAATCGCGCTGCCAGATGGACATCCCGCAGATAGAGCTGCCGCTGTCCATTTACAACGAGCACGAGGACTATTTTGAGTTCCGTTTGAGCTCCGCCCAGCTGCGCCGCGTCTTCACGTTCCGCATCCGCAAGTTCGAAAAGCCGGTTCCCCGCCCCTGGCAGTCGCTGGATGCGGCCATGGAGCTCAATGAGCAGCTGGACGCTGAGAACAAGGCGCCAGCCAACGACTCCAAGCCCGGCAAATCCGGCGGCTCGCGGAAATAATTTTCAGGAAATAAATGCGGCCTCAGCGCTCGCCGAGGTCTCTTAAAGAAGAGCGGATCTTTTCGGCCGCCTCAGGATAGCGGCGCAGGTAGATGTTCCGCAGCTTGTCAGCCTGGGTGCGGAACGCGCCGCTTTTAGGCCGTGACAGGCTCACCTGCGGATCATGCCCCAGCCGCTTTAGCGACACCTCATCTATATCGGCGCTGATGGACGCCTCATAGATCCCGGCTCCGCGCGCGGCGCGATCCACGATGGCGCGATCCTCAGAGGAGAGCGCGGCATAGGTCTGCTCTGAGATCAAAAGCGCGAAAGCCATGCGGTAAGGCGAGAGCAGGCTTAAGTGGCGCATCACCTCCGTAAGGCTGCGGCTTATCATGGCATCCAGCGGCATGACGAGCACGTCGAGGCTGCCGCGGCGGGCGGCCTTTACCGCCTCCTCGGCTGACATGTCCTCGGGCACGGCGCCCATGGAGCGGAAGAAATCCCCGGCGGCGCTGTTGTAATTCACCCACACCGAAAGCCCGTTAAGATCCGCAGGTTTAGTGATCGCCTTGTCCTTGGAGAGCAGCTGCAGGTAGCCTGAGTACCAGGCATCCAGCGCCACGACGCGCGAATCGCCGCCTGAGATCATGTCGCACATCTTCCGCGACAGCGGGCCGCTTTTTAAAGTCAGCGCATCAAAATCGGCCTGAGGCAGCAGGAAAGGGGCCGTCATGACCTTGAGATCGGGGATAAAGCGGGAGAGGTAGTCAAAAGGCACGACGGTGAGATCGGCCGTGCCCACGACGGTGGACACGAGGTTGTCCGAGGACGTGCCCGACTGGTAGAGCGGGATGCTCTCAAGGGAGATGCGCCCGCCGCTCTCCTCCTCAAGCAGTTTGCCCATGCGCGCCATGCCCATGGCCACAGGGATATATGGCGAGGGCTCGAGCACATAGCGCAGCACGATCTTCCCGTCCGCGTCCGTGTTTTGGGCAAAGCAGGCTGATACGCTAAGGAGCGCTGCGAAAAATATGCATAAGGCCTGCGTAAATTTCTTCATGCGCTCAGCCCGGGATGATCATGCCTTCATCGCGCATCTTGGCGATCTTGTAGCGCAGCGTGCGCGGGCTGATCCCCAGCTTTTCTGAAACCATCTGGCGGTTGCCGCGGAATTCTATGAGGGCGTCGAGGATGATCTGGTACTCCTGCTGCCGAAGTTCGCCGCCCAAGTTGGCGGGGATCTTCTGGTTGCGCACCGCCTCATCGCCTGCGGCCTCCTGGCGCTCCTCAAGCACCGGCGCCGCCGCGGAACCCTCAGAGGCGCTTTCCTCTGACAGCGCGGCGTCAAGCCCCGCTTCATCGAAGATCACGTTGTCAGGCAGCACCTTGCCCCCCTCTGAGAGGATGAGCGCGCGCTGCATGACGTTGTCAAGTTCGCGCACGTTGCCCGGCCACTCGTAGCCGCGCAGTTTCTGCGCGGCCTCGGCGGTGATCTCAGGCAGCGGCGCCGAGTTTTCGGCGGCGTGCTTGCGCAGCAGGAATTTGGCGATCGGCACGATGTCGAGCGGCCGGTCTTTTAAGGGTTTCCAGTGCAGCGGGAACACGTTTAAGCGGTAGTAGAGATCCTCGCGGAAACGGTGCTCGGCCACAGCCTGTTTGAGATCGCGGTTTGAGGTGGCGATCACGCGCACGTCCAGCGCGATGGTCTTGCGCGATCCCAGGCGCTCGACCTCGCGCTCCTGCAACACGCGCAGCAGTTTGGCCTGCAAGGCGAGATCCATCTCCGTGATCTCATCTAAGAGGATCGTGCCGCCCTGGGCCTGCTCGAACTTGCCCGGGCAGGCCTGCACGGCTCCGGTGAAAGCGCCCTTCTCATAGCCAAAGAGCGTGGACTCGAGCATGGTGTCGGGGATGGCGGCGCAGTTTATGGCCACGAACGGGCCGGAGGCGCGCGGGGACTGATCGTGCACGTAGCGCGAGAGGATCTCCTTGCCTGAGCCCGAAGGGCCGGTGATCATGACGGTCGCGTCGCTGGCGGCGACTTTGGCGGCGAGCTTTAAGAGCTCGCCGGTGGAGGGATCCTCCCACACCGGCTCGCCGCGGGCGACGCGCTTGACCGGCACATAGCGCGAGACCTGGTTTAACAGCACCTCGGGGGCAAAAGGCTTGGCCAGATAGTCGACCGCGCCGTCGCGCATGGCCTCGACGGCGCCGTTGATGTTGGCGTAGGCCGTCATCAAAAGCACCGGCAGGCCGGGGTATTTTTCTTTTATGGAATTTAGAAGCTGGTGGCCGTTCATGCCGGCCATCTGCACATCGGTGATCACCATGTCGATGTGGCGGCGCGCCAGCGTTTCCAGAGCCTCTTCCCCTGATCCGGCCTCGGCGCAGGCATAGCCTGTAAGCATCAGGGTGTCGGTGATCGCCTCCCTTAATTCACTGTCATCGTCAACTATCAGTATCTGGCTCTGGCTCATGGTTTAATCCGGTTTGGTTACGCGGCGCTTCTGTCCGGCGCCGCAATCTCAGAGGGGGAGGGGCTCTCCTCCCGATCGTATTCGGGGATGTAAAGCGTGAAAACCACCGGGTAGCCTTCCTCTGAGGAAAGCTCCAGCCTTCCGTGGTGGACGCGGGCCACCGCGACCGCCACCGCCAGGCCCAGCCCGGTGCCGTTGCTCTTGGTGGTGTAGAAAGGCTCAAAGATTTTCGCGCGCTGCGCCTGCGGGATCTCAGGGCCGTTGTTGGCGACGCTGACTGCGATCTCGCCTGGCAGCTTCTTCAAAGAGATCTTAACCTTTTTGGCCCCCGCTTCAACGGCGTTCGCCACAAGATTTGACACGGCTCCCGACAGCGCCGTGACATTGCCGAGGATGGGCATCGGGCGCTCCCCGATGTCGGTTTCCAGCCCGGCGCCTGCGCGGGTGATGACGCTTTGCACGCTCTGTACGGTCTGATCTATGAGATCAACGGCGTCCATCTTCGAGACGGTCTGCTCGCCGGAGCGGGCGTACATCAATATGTCGGACACCTGAGCCTCCAGGGCCTGGAGGCGGGACATGAGCTTTTTCTGGAACGCGCCGCGGGCTGAAGGCGGCAGTTTCGGGCTGCCCAGGTTTGCCGCGTAGAGGATGGCCGCTGACAGCGGGGTGCGGATCTGGTGGGCCAGGGAGGCTGCCATCTGGCCTAAGGACGAGAGCCTTTCCATGTGGCTTAATTTGTCCTGGAGGCTGCGCGTGGCCGTCAGATCGTTCATCTGCACCAGCTGGCCGTTGGACAAAGGCTTGGTCAGAACCTGCAGGCGCTTGCCGTCGCGGGTTGAGATCTCAGAGCCGTCATCGCGGCGCGGGCGAAACACGGCGTTGATGACCTCATACCATTTGCGCCCCTCAAGCTCTTTTTCGCCGAGCATTTCATGGGCGCTGGCGTTGGCCTTGCGGATGAGCCCGTGCGCATCGAGGATCACGATGGCAGAAGGCACCTTGGCAAAAACTTCGCTTAACAGGAAAAACTCGTCACTGCTCTCGTTCATAATCAGCCTCCGTTGCTTGAAAGCCTTATATCAACAATCGTGCCAGGCTGTTTTTATGCTGATAAAAAAAGGAATTTTTAGAATATGGCGTTTTTGCGTCAGGAAAATGACACCGGATGCGCGAAGAAAAGGATCGGCTCAAGGCGGGCAAAACAAAACCCTGCCTGGGCAGGGTCTGGGTTTGAGGATAGCGGCGCCGCTGCGCCGCAGGATCAGGCCGGAACTGCCAGGCGCACACTGTGGAGGATGTTCTCAAGCTCCTCGTGCTCGGCCTTAAGAGAGCGGAAGAGATAGCAGACCAGCGCGTACACGCACTCAGCCCACAGCGCCAGGCCCACGTACACAGTTTCATCGCTCACGCCTGAGAGGAAGCCGTAAGGCGGGACTATGAGCATAAGCAGAGTCGTGAAGATCACAAACGACAGCGCCAGATCGTGGACTGTTTTGATCATGCCGTTTTTCATAATTCTCTCCCTGGCGGACGTTTATGGCAGGCGCCTTAATGGCGCCGGCAGGTTTCTGCCGCTCTGACTTGGATAAAGCAAAAGCCGTGCCAGGCAAAAGAGCCAAAAAGACGGCGCAGGGACAAAAAAAGGAGATCCCTTTTTTGGGGATCTCCTCAGGACAGATCAGAGGGGAAATCAGCGGCTGCAGCTGCGCACGAGGTTTACGTACTCGTTTTGGGCCTGCAGGTGCAGACGCAGGATGCGGGAGAAGGCCAGGCAGGCGATCTCAGCCATTAAAGCGGCAGCGGCGGCCACGGTGGCATCACAGAAGGAACCTAAGATGCCGTAAGGGGGAACGATGAGGGAGAGCGCTGTAACGATCACGGCCACATAAAGGAGCGCATCGATGAGATTTGCCAAAGTTAAGTTCCGCATAACCGCCTCGCCTTTAATTTCCCGGGGTTCTCCCCCTTGCACTTTGGTTAACGCCCGGGACGGAAAATCCTTTGGCGAATAAACAAGGAAAATTTGCTAAAGGATTTTTAAAAGCTGCCGATTTTGGCACCCTGCCCTAAACGAGGCCTGGGCAGGATTCAGGCATCGCGCAGCCCCGGATCGAGCCTTTGGGCGCGGCGCAGTTTCCAGGTCTTAAGCCCCACGGAGAGCGCGATGAGCAGCAGGCCGATGTAGAACGAGAAATTGAGCTCGCGGTTTTCGTTGAAGATCAGCATGGCAAAGATGATGCTGTACACGGGCTCGAGGTTGTAAGTGAGCATAAGCGTGAAAGCCGAGACTTTCTTTAGAACCTGAAACTGCAGCAGGTACATGCCCGCGGTGCACACCGTGCCGGCCCAGAACAGCCAGAAGAAATCCAGGGGGCGGAAGCTGAAATCGAAATAGCCCCCGAAAAGCCGCACCCCGCCGATGATCAGGCACATGGTGAGAAATGCGCCCAAAAACTGCCAGTTGAGCAGGTTGTAGCTGTCGATGACGTTCCAGGCGATCACCTTTTTGTTAAATATGCCCTGCAGCGCCGAGAGCATGGCGCTTAAAAAGCCCACGGCGATCCCCAGGCGGTAGCGGGTGTCGAAGCGGAAGATAAACAGCAGCCCGGCCATGGCGATGAGGCTCAGCCAGATATCGGAAAAGCTAAAGCGCCGGTGGTTGATGAAAGGCTCGAGCACGGCGATGAAGAAGCTGATGGCCGAAATGGTGATCACGCCGATGGAAACATTGGAGAGCTTGATTGAGGCGTAGAACGCGGAGAGGTGCAGCGCCAAAAGCGCGCCCGTGCCCAAGGCGGCCAGCGTGATCTTAAGGCTGTAGCGCCTGGCGCGGCGCGTAATGAGCATGTAGGCGCAGAACGTCAGGCCGCCTAAGACGATGCGAAAGAACACGATCCAAAAGGCGTTGAGCGAGACCAGGCGCCCAAACAGCCCGGTCACGCCGCCGATGAGCACCGCCAGGTGCATTTTCAGGAAAGTCTGAGGCTCCATCAGGATACCCTCTGAATTTGCGGCGATATTTAGCCGCGTTTTAAGTGATCTCTATCACAATTGTATCCTCGCATGCGGCAGCGCAAGATTTTTTACAAAAAAATACCGGCCCGCAGGCCGGCTCAATTCTTCGGTAACCGGATCAGTGTATTCCGCACAGGGATTTTACCTGCTTTAAAAAAGCCTCGGAGACCGGGTTGGACGCGATCCCGCGGCGCCAGGCCAGCACCGATCCGGTCTTAAGTTCCGGCTTTAACGGCACGAACACCGCCTGCGGATCATCAGCGCTGACGTCACAGTTCATACACAGCGCGTTCCAGCCCCCCGCGCGCACCATCGAGAGCGCCTGCCGCGCCGAATTAAAACGCCCCGCGGGTTTAAGTTTTTTCCCTCCGAGCCATTTTGAGATGATCTTGTCGGTGTCGCACTGCCAGGAAAGGAGCAGATCCCGCAGCTCTAACAGATCCTCAGCGCAAACCTCCCCTTTTGCGGCCAAAGCATTCCCCGGGGGCACGGCCACCCCCCAGAGATCACCGCCGGGCAGGCTGACGGTCTCATACTCCGAGAGCTCCGTGTCCGCGGGGAAACAGGCAAAATCCAGCACGCCCTTGTCCAAAGCGGCCGCGAGATCACATGAGAGGCCGGAGGTCAGTTCAAAGCCGATGTCAGGATAACGTTCCCGCACCTGAGCAGCCGCCTTACACAGCAGCGCCTCGGCGGCGCTCTCCGTGATCCCCAGGTAGATCGTGCCCTCAACGCTGCCCTCGGAACTCACCTCCTGCACAGTCTTGCCGGCAAGCGCCAAAAGCTCTTCGGCGCGACGGCGCAGGATCGCCCCTTTGGGCGTCAGGGTGATGCGGCGGCTGCGGGATCCGCGGTTGAAAAGTTGCGTGCCAAGTTCTTCCTCAAGCTCTTTGAGCTGGCGTGAGAGCGTTGGCTGGGTGACGTTGAGCTTTTCGGCCGCGGCCGTGATGCATTCCTCATGCACCACGGTGACGAAGTATTTGAGCACGCGCAGATCCATTCTCTGTCCTTTTTAAAACTCTCAGCAAACTTAACGCTTATTATATGCCTTAAAAGCATGCTCCACACAGCAAAAAGGCTCCCCCGGATCGCCCCGGGAGAGCCTTAAGCCTTGCGGATCTTTTACCCGACGAAGACGCGGGCGTTACGGAACACCCTCACCCACGGGCTGTCCTCGCCCCACTCATCCGGATGCCAGGAGTTGCACACCGTGCGCATCACGCGCTCGGGGTGCGGCATGAGGATGGTGAAGCGCCCGTCCGGCGTCGTGACCGAGGTGATGCCCTCAGGCGAGCCGTTAGGATTGAGCGGGTAGGCAGAGGCGATCTTGCCGTAATGATCGACATAGCGCACGCACACGAGCGAGGCGTCATCGAGGGCCTTGAGCTGCTTTCCGTCTGCGAACTCTGCGCGGCCTTCGCCGTGGGAGACGACGATCGGCAGACGCGATCCTTCCATGCCCGCAAAGAGCACCGAAGGGCTCTTTTGGATCTCGACTTCCACAAAACGGGCCTCAAAGCGCTCAGAGAGGTTTGTGACAAAGCGCGGCCAGTTCTCGGCGCCCGGGATCAGATCTTTTAAGGCCGACATCATCTGGCAGCCGTTGCACACGCCCAAAGCGAACGTGTCTTTGCGGCCGAAGAACTTTGAGAACTCGTCAGCCCCGCGGGAGCTGAAGAGAATGCTCTTGGCCCAGCCCTCGCCGGCGCCTAAGACGTCGCCGTAGGAGAAACCGCCGCAGGCGGCGAAGCCTTTGAACGAGGAGAGGCTCACGGCGCCGCTTAGGATGTCGCTCATGTGGACATCGGCGCAGGCAAAGCCGGCGCGGTCAAAGGCCGCAGCCATCTCGGAAGCCGAGTTCACGCCTTCTTCGCGCAAAATGGCGATCTTCGGGCGCGCGCCTTTGGAGATGTAAGGCGCGGCGACATCCTCGCGGATGTCAAAGCTCAGCGAAGCCGAAAGCCCCGGATCGGCGTCATCGGACTTGGCGTCAAATTCTTCCTTGGCGCACCCCGGGTTGTCGCGCAGCGCCTGCATGTGCCAGGTCGTTTCCGCCCAGGCGCAGCGGAAGCGCGAGCGCTTCTCGTTGATGACGTCGCTGCCGTCGCGGGTGATGATGATGCGATCGCAGTCGTTTACAGAGCCTAAATCAAACGAGCAGTTGGCCAGGCCGTGGCCTGAGAGGATGTTGAGCACGGTCTCAGCGTCATCGCTGTGCACCTGCATCACAGCGCCAGGCTCCTCGTTAAAGAGCACGGCGAGGTTGTCCTGCCCCAGCTGCTCTATGGCGGCCGTCAGGCCGCAGTGGCCGGCAAAGCTCATCTCGCACAGCGTCACAAAGAGGCCGCCGTCTGAGATGTCATGGTAGGCGAGGATCTTGCCGTGTTCGTTTAAGAACTGCACGGCGTCAAACAGGCCTTTTAAGCGCGCGGGCACGTCGAGATCTGCAGGCACCGAGCCTAACTGGCGGTAGACCTGGCACAGCGCCGAGCCGCCCAGGCGGTTGCGGCGATCGCCCAGATCCACATAGATAAGGCGGGTGTCGCCCTTGTCGGTGCGCAGCTGCGGCGTCAGGGTCTTGCGCACGTCCTGCACGCGCGCGAAAGCGGAAACGACCAGCGACACCGGCGAGGTCACGGCGCGCTCTTTGCCGTCCTGCTCCCAGGTTGTGCGCATGGACATGGAATCCTTGCCCACCGGGGTGGAGATCCCAAGCTCCGGGCACAGCTCCATGCCCAGAGCCTTCACGGCCTCATACAGCCCGGCGTCATCGCCCGGGTGGCCGTTAGGGGCCATCCAGTTTGCCGAAAGCTTGACGCGGTTGAGCTCGCCGATGTCAGCCGCGGCGATATTGGTGATCGCCTCGGCTATGGCCAGGCGCACGGAGGCGGCGTGATCGAGCAGCGCCACCTGCGGGCGCTCGCCGATGGCGCCGGCCTCGCCGCAGTAGCTGTCATAGGACGCGGCCGTCACGCCGACGTCCGCGACCGGCACCTGCCAGGGGCCGACCATCTGATCGCGCGCGACCAGGCCCGTCACCGAGCGATCGCCTATGGTAATTAAGAATGTCTTCTCGGCCACGGCCGGCAGGCGCAGCACGCGCTCGGCGGCCTCGAGCACGTCTATTCCCGAGGTGTCAAACGCCTTGGAGTGCTGCACGGCGCTCTTGACGTCCTTGTGCATGCGCGGCGGCTTGCCCAGCAGGATGTCCAAAGGCAGATCGATAGGCGTGTTGCCGAAGTAGCTGTCATGGAGCACGACGCGGCGCTCTTTCGTGGCCGTGCCGATGATGGCGTACTGGGCGCGCTCGCGCTTGCAGAAGCCCTCAAACACCGGCAGGTTCTCCGGCATGACGGCCAGCACATAGCGCTCCTGGGACTCGTTGCACCAGATCTGCAACGGCGACATGCCTGGCTCGTCGTTGGGCACCTTGCGCAGCTCAAAATCGCCGCCCACGCCGCCGTCGGCGACGAGCTCGGGCATGGCGTTGGACAGGCCGCCGGCGCCCACGTCATGGATGAACATGATCGGGTTGCGATCGCCTAATTCCCAGCAGGCGTCTATGACTTCCTGGCAGCGGCGCTGCATCTCAGGGTTGCCGCGCTGCACGGAGGCGAAGTCCAAAGACTCGGATGACGAACCCGAGTTCATGGAAGAGGCGGCGCCGCCGCCTAAACCGATGTTCATGGCAGGGCCGCCTAACACGATGAGTTTGGCGCCCGGATCTATATGATCTTTGTGGATGTGTTCGCGGCGGATGTTGCCCCAGCCGCCTGCGAGCATGATGGGCTTGTGATAGCCGCGGATCTCGCGGCCGTTGAACGAGTCGACTTCCTCCTCATAAGTGCGGAAGTAGCCCGCCAGGCTCGGGCGTCCGAACTCGTTGTTAAACGAGGCCGCGCCCAGAGGGCCGTCCGTCATGATCTGCAGCGCCGATGACAGGCGCGAAGGCAGGCCGAAATCATGCTCCCAGGGCTGCACGGCACCCGGGATGCGCAGATTGGAGACCGTGAAGCCGCAGATGCCGGCTTTGGGCTTGGAGCCCACGCCCGTGGCACCCTCATCGCGGATCTCGCCGCCTGAGCCCGTGGCCGCGCCCGGGAACGGCGAGATCGCCGTCGGGTGGTTGTGAGTCTCGACCTTCATGAGGATCGGCATGTCCTCGCTGTGATAGGCGTATTCGTGATCGGGGTTGGGGAAGAAGCGCCCGGCTTTTGAGCCCTCCATGACCGCGGCGTTGTCCTTGTAAGCCGAGAGCACGTAGTCAGGATGCTGTTCGTTCGAGTTTTTCACCATCTTGAACAGCGACTTTTCCTGCTTTTTGCCGTCTATGGTCCAGTCGGCGTTGAAGACCTTGTGGCGGCAGTGCTCGGAGTTCATCTGCGCGAACATGTAGAGTTCGACGTCCGTGGGATCGCGGCCTAAGTCTTTAAAAGAATCCATGAGGTAGGCCATCTCAGGCTCAGAGAGCGCCAGCCCGAGCTCGACGTTGGCCTTGCGGATGGCCT
The DNA here is from genome assembly GCA_002473165.1 of Succinatimonas sp. UBA7265. Classification (GTDB taxonomy): domain Bacteria; phylum Pseudomonadota; class Gammaproteobacteria; order Enterobacterales; family Succinivibrionaceae; genus Succinivibrio. Next base: position 19,484 of record DKSD01000096.1, on the reverse strand, counting down.
CAAGCCCGCCGGTCGTCAGCGGCACGGTCTTAAACGGCGCTGGTTTTTGGGCCTCAAAGAGCGCGGCGGCGTCATCTAAGGAGAAGAGCACGCTCTCCATCATGCGATCGTGGATGAGCGCGCAGACCGTCTTTTTCTCGCTCTCGCTGAAAGCGCCCTGATCCTTTTTTATGTAATAGGCGATGCCGCGCTCGAGGCGGCGGATCTTTGCAAGGCCGCAGTTGCGGGCGATGTCGGTGGCCTTGGAGGCCCAGGGGGAGATCGTCCCCACGCGCGGGATCACGAAGAAGAGTTCTCCCTCATCGCTGCCGCCTTCATCGCGCGGACCGTAGGTGAGCAGCTTTGCGAGCACGGAAAGCTCCTGCTCTGTTAGTTCTTCGCTGACGTCGCACAGGTGCACGTAATGGGTGGAAAGCGAAGAGACCCTGATGCCGGCCTCCTCAAATGACGCGATGAGCTTTTTAACCCTGAAATCTGACAGGGCGCGGGAGCCGCGCATGATATTCATGAGTAAAACCTTCCTCACAGATCCGCGTCCCTTGTTTTATATAAGGGAACGGGCGGTAAATGGAAACAGGAGCGAAAGCGGGAGGCCGCACGGGAGAGCGCGAGGCTCTGCTATAATTGCGCTGCGCAATCACCGCAGGCGGCGGCATTTCAGCCCGGGCGGGATCAATTCTTCCGGCGGGCATATTCTAACACAGGCACCTTGGGCCACAGCCCTGAGCGCGCACGCCCCGCCGTTGATCAGCGCCGCCTTTTTGGAGGACAGAGATGAAAAAGTCAGCCCACACCCTGCACCGCATGACCGCGCTCAACCGCACGCGCCGCCGCCGCATTTTCATGCGCGCCGTCAGGGCCCGCCGCCTGGCCCGCCAGGAGGTGTTTTTCCTCACCGAGGAGCGCGAGCGCTGACACTCTGAGGACTGGCACTCTTCTTGCAGAATACGGAAAAAAACCGTTTTCCGTCATCAACGGCAAAATTCCGCCGCTGCAGGAGAGAGATAATGTTCAGTCGCAGAAGCCTTGACGCTTACCGCAAGAACAGCCTGAGGGCTGAGCTGTCGGTGGCCGATCCTTACGTCATCACGAAGATGCTCTACCAGGGGGCGTTTGAAAGGCTCGCCCAGGCCAAGGGCGCCATCGAGCACGGTGACATGGAGCTCAAAGCCAAAAAACTGTCATCGGCCACGACCATCATAGAATCCCTGAAAAACACGCTGGACTTTTCCGTAAACAGCCAGCTGGCCCAGCGCCTGTTTGACCTCTACACCTTCATGCTCGATCGCATCGCCGACGCGGCCATCGAGGTAAGCTCCGGCCCCATAGACTCGGCTTTGAAAGTGCTGCTGCCGCTTAAGGACGCCTGGGATTCCATCCCGCTTTCCGAGCAGCAAAAAGCCGCCGCGCAGCGCCGCAGCCAGGACAATCCTGCCTACCAGGGCCCGGAAATGGTGAATTCCCTTGCCAGCGGATCGGTCTGAACATCACAGGATCCGGCTGCGCTTTCTGCTATTATTTAAAAAATGATGCCGCATGAGACGGCATCCTGAGCGGAGCTGAACATGCTGGATACCATTCTTTCTGACGCCGAGACGTTGCTAAAAAAGATCGACGAAGCCACGGCCTCTGACGATTACGCCCAGGCAAGCGCCCTGGCGGAAAAACTTAACGAAAAGATCGAGGCCCTGCGCACGGCGCCCCCTGCCGAGGCTGCCCAGTTCCGCGATCGCATCGCCGCCATCTTCAAGCGCATCTCCGACAACATGGACAACGCCGCCGTCGAGCAGGAGCAGGTGCGCAACGAGCTCGTGAAATTCCGCAAAGGAGCCGCGGGCATCAGCGCCTACCGCAGCAACTCAGGCCGGCTTGGCAGCGGCGGCACGCGCAAATGAGTTCTGAGGCTGAGCTTAGCGATCTCGACCGCCTCGCCTTAAAAAACGGACCGCTCACCCCCGCTGAAGCTGACCGTTTTAAAAAACTCTCGCAGCTGCAAGGGCAGCTTGCCGACTCCCTGATCGCCCGCTTCCAGGACAACCTCAAAGCTTTCTCGAAATTCATCCCCGACATCGCCGAAAAATTCGCGCACTACCGGCCTTCTCAGCCTTTGGAATTCTTCTGCACGGAAAACGGCATCCCCAACCTGATGTTCCCCTCCCGCGGCGGCGACATCCTCTACAAGACCGACGATCCGCTCGCGCTCTGCCGCGCCCAGCTTGAGCAGGCGCTGGAGCGCCAGCGCTACACCGGCACGGGCTATGCCGAGGAATACGATCCTTTCGGGCAGATCCATTTCCGCTACCTCGCGCAGGCCGTGCGCACGGTCAAGGCAGCTGAACAGGGCGAAGGGCTTTACAGCGCCAAAGATCTGGGATCCTGCCCCAACGCCGTGATCGTGGGCATAGGCTTAGGCTACCCGCTGGCGCTGTTGTGCGAGCGCGTCGAGGTTGCGAACTTAGTCATCATCGAGCCTGACTGCGATCTCTTTTTTGCCGCGCTGCACGCCTTTGACTGGGCGCCGTTTCTTGAGTACCTCAAGGAAAACGGCTACGGCATCAACTTCCTCATCGGCCAGACGCCCCGGCAGCTGACCGAGGATCTCTCCGCTTTTTACGAGCACCACGGGCGCTTTCTCACCTCGCAGTGCCTGTGCCTCGTGCACTACGCAAGCTCCGAGATCCAGGGCCTCGTGCAGACGCTGCTTAAGGACTACTACCGCATCCACTCGGCCATGGGCTTTTTTGACGATCACCTCTTTGGGATCTCCCACGGCCTTTACGCCTGCATGCACGGCCACAGTTTCCTGCGCTCTGATGTCGAGCTCCCCGAAAAAATCCGCCGCAAAGTGCCGCTTTTTATCGTGGGCAACGGCCCGTCGCTTGATGAGGACATCCCCTTTTTGCGCCGCAGCCAGGACAAGGCGGTGATCATCGCCTGCGGCACGGCGCTTGACACGCTCTACCATGCCGGGATCCGCCCGGATTTTTACGCGGCCACCGAGCGTACGCCGGGGATCTCCGAGACCATAGACGCCATCCCCGATCAGGATTTCAAAGACCGCCTGATCCTCATCGCAGGCGACGTCATCCATCCGCGCACCCAGGACCGTTTCCGCCATACCGCGATCTTCGGCAAGCCTGACGAGCCCTTCTTTTGGATGCTCGCCGCCGGCACCCGCGACGGGCGCCATGTGCGCACCGTCAACGTCATGAACCCCATCGTGGGCAATCTCGGCGTCTCCGCGGGGCTGAGCCTGGGCTTTGAGCGCGTCTTTCTCTTCGGGCTGGACAACGGCAAACCGCTTGCGGACACCGGCGGGCGCATGCACTCAAAATATTCCGCGCTCTACGGCAGCGCCGGGGTTTCAGACAAGGGCGGCAATTACCGCGCCGACGGCACCGATCTGCCGGGCAACTTCGGCAGCAGCGTGCAGAGCAACTACATCTTCCGCCTGGCAAACCGCCACATGGAGCTGGTGATCACACTCTACGAAAGCCGCAACAAAGCTCTTAAGGTCACGAACTGCTCAGGCGGCGCGGCGATGGAAGGGGCAAAGCCGCGTCACTCCTCTGAGCTTAAAGAGGAGTTCTCAAAGCTTCCTGACGCGCCCAAAGCCGAGATCGCAAAATACGTGTGCGAGCGCATGTCGCTGGATTTCGCGCTGACGCATGAGCAGGCCAAAGCGCTGTGTCTGGCCCCGGAATTTTTAAGGCTCTGCGACAGCCTGCTTGGCAATTTCAAAGCCCGCCCTAAAACACGCACCGCGCTCGTGCAGCTCATGATGAAACAAAGCGAGACGATTGCCTCCATGATCGCCGATCCGCTCACCCGCGGCCTGGGCTTTGTGCTTGAGGGCAGTTTGCAGTCGCTTTTTATGATGGCGCTCAACGCCCTGTACCACATCCGCGATGAAAGCAGGGCCGCCGCCGCGGCAAATGAAGTGCTCGCGCTCGCCTGCGATCTCATAGAAGACGCCCAAAAGCTCTACCCGAACCTCCCTGATTACGTCTTAGGCGAACACTATAAGTTTTTAAACGGCAAAGTCGGTTTTGATCATGAGGATTCCAAGGCCCCGGACGTGCACCCGCGGCCTCGGCTCATCATAAAGCCGTTTGACGATCCGCAGAAAGTGTTTGTCAAGCGCTTTGAGTGAGGCGGCCGTTGCGAAAGCCCGTGGCCGCTGCGGAAATGAAAGCGCTGAACAGCCGCATGGCGTTGCGATCGGTGGCGCACAAATACTCAGGATGCCACTGCACGGCCACGCCAAAGGGCACCTCCTCAAGCCGCGCCGCCTCGCACAGCCCGTCATCTGAGAAAGCCAAAGGTTCAAGCCGCGGCGAGAGCTGTTTTACCGCCTGGTGGTGGTAGCTGTTCACCCCCAATCGTTCGCAGCCGAACAGTTTGGCCAGATAGGTGCCTTTTACAAAACTCACATCATGCACCGCCCGCGCATAAGGCGGTTTCATGCAATGCTCGATCTCCGAGGGGTGCTGCGAGGGCAGATCCTGCCACAGCGTGCCGCCTAACACAGCGTTTAAGATCTGCAAGCCCCGGCAGATCCCCAAAAACGGGATGTGCTCGTCTATGGCCCGGGCGATGATCCAGGACTCCATCTCATCGCGCAGCGCGCACACCTCGCCGCAGACGCGCAGCGTCCGCTCGCCGTAAAGCGACGGCGTGATGTCGTGCCCGCCGGTAAGCAGCAGCCCGTCGCACTTGCGCAGGCAGGCATCGAGCACCTCGAGGTTGACCGTAAGCGGAAGGATCAGCGGCACGGCGCCTGCCGAGATCAGCGCCGTAAGATACTCGGGCAGCATCCACACGCTGTGCTTTTTCTCATCCCAAAGCGGCATCACGCCTACAGTCACCATAAAAACCTCCGATCTGCATCTTTTTTTATGCTAAAGCAGCGGGTTTTTAATGATTTTTGGTGCACCCGGATAAGCCGTCTGCTCCCCAAAAAGCGGCGTTTTCTCCTCATAAGTGCGCAAAAATTTCTTGACGCGCCCGCAAATTTGGGCTTTAAATAAAGCATCAAGACACGAACCAAGTTTTTGAAAGGAATTTTTATGGCAAAGACCCGCATGATGATCGCCGCGCGCATGTGCATGTGCTGCATGTGCCGCATCATCGTGCCCGGGTTTTCGCCGCGGCCTGATTAGCTTAGATCAGGCATCAGTTTACGGGGAGCCCGGAGAGGGCTCCCCGTTTTGTTTTGTAAATCTCACGTTCATTTGGAGAAACCATGAAAACACAGATCATAAAAAACCTGGCTTTTGCAGCATTCCTGGCCGCCGCGGCTTTTTCAGCCTCCGCCCAGGCGCAGACCGTCAAGGTGGGCGTCGTAGGCGAGAACAACGAGCAGTGGAAGCCCATTATCGAGAAACTTAAGCAGGAGGGCACCGAGCTTGAGCTCGTGAAATTCAACGACTACCAGCTGCCCAACCGCGCGCTTGAGGACGGCGACATCGATCTGCACGCCTGCATGACCGGGCGCTTCCTCAAAACAGAGTCCGAAGCCCACGGCTATCACCTCAAAGCCATCGGCACCACGCTGATCGCCCCTTTGGGCGTGTACTCCAAAAAAGTGAAATCGCTCGCTGAACTGCCTGACGGCGCCACAATCGCGATCCCCTCGGATCCCATCACCACCGGCCGCGCCCTGAGGGTGCTGGAGGCAGGCGGCGTGCTTAAACTCAAAGACGGCGCCGGCTGGACGCCGACAGTTAAAGACATCACTGAAAACCCGCACCAGGTGCAGTTCCATTTTGTGGATCCGGGCAACGCCTTCGCCGTGCTCGATGACGTCACCGCCTCGTTCATCAACGGCGGCTTCGCCGTCGATCACGGGCTTTCCGTGAGAAAAGACGCGATCGCCGTGGAAAACACCGAAGGCTGGGGCCTGGACAATCCCTTCGTGAATGTTATCGCCGCGCGCGAGAGCGAAGCCGCAAATCCATTGTTCCTGCACATCGTCGAGCTCTACCACACCAAAGAAGTCGCGGACATCATTGAGAACACCTACAAAGGCGCCATCATCCCCGCCTTCAAGTATTAAAGGAGGCCTGCCATGGCCGCAGCTGCAAATATCAAATTCATCTATCTTGCCGGGGGCTGCTTCTGGGGCGTGTCCGAGTATTTCTCAAGGATCCCCGGCATCGTCTCCGTGACGGCTGGCTACGCCAACAGCAAGCTGGACAGCCCGTCATATGAGCAGGTCAAGAGCCAGCAGGCCGATGCGGCCGAAACCGTGAAGGTCGGCTACGATCCCTCAAAGCTTACGCTCACCGAGATCCTGCGCGCCTTCTTCCTCATCATCGATCCCTTAAGCGTCAACCGCCAGGGTGAGGATTCAGGGCGCTCCTACCGCACCGGGGTCTATTACACCGATCTCTCTGAAAAGCCTGAGATCGCCAAAGTCTTTTCCGAGGTTGAACGCAAGCTGGGCAAACAGCCTGCAACCGAGCTGCTGCCGCTTGAGAACTTCTTTAAAGCCGAGGAGTACCACCAGGACTATCTGAAAAAGCATCCCGGCGGCTACTGCCACGTGAATTTCAAAAACCTGCAGATCTTCAAAGAGGAACTGGAAAAAGCCGGGCACCGCTTTGAAAAGCCCTGGCAGATTTGAAACCAGGCCGCGCCGGGGCAGCAAGCCCCGGCGCGTTAACGCAAAAACTTAAAGGAGAGAACTTATGATTTTTGCAAAAGTCTTAACCGCCGCCGCGGCCGCAGCCGCGCTCTTTGCGTCAGCGCCGTCTTTTGGCGCTGACGCCCCAAGCGTCAAGATCGGCGTCGTGGGCGAGAACAACGAACAGTGGAAGCCCATCATCGCCAGACTCAAAGAGGAAGGGGTGACGGCCGAACTCGTGAAATTCAACGACTATGCCCTGCCCAACCGCGCGCTTGAAGACGGCGACATCGATCTGCACGCCTGCATGACCGGCGAGTTCCTGCGCACCGAATCACAGGCGCACGGCTACCACCTTACGGCCATCGGCACGACGATCATCACCCCGCTGGCGGTCTTCTCAAAGAAGATCAAATCGCTCTCGGAGATTCCTGACGGCGCGTCTTTTGCCGTCCCCGGAGATCCGATCACCACGGGCCGCGCGCTGCGGCTGCTTGAGGCCAACGGCGTGTTAAAACTCAAAGAAAACGCCGGCTGGACGCCGACGGTCAAAGACATCACCGAAAACCCGCATCAGGTGCAGTTCCACTTTGTGGATCCGGGCAACGCTTTCGCCGCCCTCGAGGATGTCACCGCCTCGTTCATCAACGGCGAGTTCGCCGTTGATCACGGGCTGTCGCTCTCGCGCGATGCGATCGCCGTGGAGAACACGCACGGCTGGGGACTGGACAATCCCTTCGTCAACGTCATCGCCTCGCGCACGGCCGACAAGGACAAGCCGCTGTATCAGCACATCGTCGATCTCTACCACACCGATGAAGTCGTAAAGGTGCTGCACGACACCTACGGCGAGGCCTACATCCCGGCCTTTACTGTCGGCAGGTAAACAGCCCGGAAAAATGCCGGATCCTAAGATCTGGCATTCTTTTACTTACTTGTCCTGCGGCGTTTTTGAAACCTTGATGAAGCCCTTGCCGCCTGAGGCTTTCTTCGGGCGGGACTTTAGCACCAGTCCTTTCCCGCTGCTCTTTGCCTTGGCGATCTCGCGCTCCTGGCGGCGCTCCTGTTTGCGCTTTGAGTGCTCCCACATGCGCTCGTCGGCGGCTTTGCGCTTGTCGGCGCGCATCTGCGACTGCGTCTTGCGCACCTGCGCGGGTTTCTGCTCGGCAAAAGGATTGTCGCCGTCTTTGAACTCGATGATCACCGGAGTGCCCATGATCTTCAACGCATCGCGGTAGCAGTTGATGATGTAGCGCTTGTACGCCGCCGGAACCTTCGATGTCTTGTTGCCGTGGATGATGATGCGCGGCGGGTTGTAGCCGCCGGCGTGCGCGTACTTGAGCTTGATGCGCCTGCCGCCTGCGATCGGGGGCTCATGATCCTCGCAGGCCTTCCTCAGGATGCGGTTGAGCTCTGAGGACGAATGGCGGCGCGTGGCGCTCTCATAGGCCTCATCGACGGAATCAAAGAGGTTGCCGACGCCCGTGCCGTGAAGCGCGGAGATGAAATGCACGCGCGCGAAGTCCACAAAGCCTAAGCGATCGTTGAGCTCGAGCTTGATCTCATCCTTGACGGCCGGATCGAGCCCGTCCCACTTGTTCACGGCCACGACGAGCGAGCGTCCGGAGTCGATGATGAAGCTTAAAAGCGAGAGATCCTGATCGCTGATGTGCGAGCGCGCATCCACGACCAAAAGCGCCACGTTGCAGTCTTCTATAGCCTTTAAGGTCTTCACGATCGAGAATTTCTCGATCACCTCTTTGACCTTGCGGCGCTTGCGCACGCCGGCCGTGTCGATGACGATATATTTGCGGCCGTTGCGCTCGAGCGGAATGTAGATGGAATCGCGCGTCGTGCCCGGGAAGTCGGCGACGATCACGCGCTCCTCGCCTAACATGCGATTCGTAAGCGTCGACTTGCCCACATTGGGCTTGCCGACTATAGCGATCTTGACAGGCAGATCCGCAAAAGGCGCCTGAGGTTCAGCTTCTTTCTCCTTGCCCGGCTCCTCCGCGTGCAAACGGGCGCGGCTCTCCTCCCTGAAAGCGTGCCAGTCAAAGCCGCCGCCCTGGGCGTCCATTGGCACGTTGTCCAGGAATTTGTAGCCCTCCTCCCACTCACTGGGAACTTTGGTAAAGGGCGAGCGGCTCTCTTCCTCATCTTCCTCGGAGGCAGGCGGCAGATCGGAATCCAGCGGGCCTTCTTCGCGCAGCAGGGGGGCGATCACGTCCTCAAGCAGCGCGGTCACGCCGCGGCCGTGCACGGCCGCGGTCTGGTAAACCTCACCCAGGCCCAGGCCGTAAAACTCGGCGCCGGCCGTCTCGGGATCGAGTCCGTCGACCTTGTTGGCCACAACGGCGCAGCGCTTGCCGGAGCGGCGGATGTAATCGGCGACCTGATAGTCGCCGGGCATGATCCCGGCGCGGGCATCGACCATGTAGAGCACGAGATCGCACTCGTCTATGGCCTGCAGCGCCTGGGCGGTCATGGATTTCGTAAGTTCTTCAGGCTGCTCGGTGTTGTCCTCGGCGATGCCGCCGGTGTCGATGAGCACGTACTCGCGCCCTTCATATAAGGCGCGGCCGTATTTGCGATCGCGGGTCAGCCCCGGAAAATCCGCGACAAGCGCGTCGCGGGTTTTGGTAAGGCGGTTAAACAGGGTCGATTTGCCCACGTTAGGGCAGCCGACCAGGGCCACTACTTTCATCTGTGATCCGGCGCCCGGGCACGGGCGCCGCTCCTGTAAAAACGGGTTTTCAGACACGCCGTCGCCCTCCTTGGCAGGAGGGCGGCTGCGGCAATTTTGAGTTACACCCGCATGGCATGCGGGGTTAATTTTGGAAAATCAGTAAATACCAAAGCCTGAGGCTTTGTCCTGGGAGTTCTCGTCGCTCTGCCCGCTCTCGCTTGCGCCCTGGCTCCCTGAGGCCTGTTCCTGCTCGACGCTTTGAACCTTGCCCGACTCCTCGCCTGAGCCTTCGGACTTCACACCCGGCATCAGGCCGAAGCCTGCCAGCGACTGGCGGTGTTCCTCTTCGGCGCGTTTGCGCGCTTCAAGGTACTCGGCGCGCTGGCGCTCATACTCGGCGCGCCGCGCTTCCATGGCGCGCTGCTGGGCTTCCATGCGCGACACGAGCTCCTGGGCCTGGGCGCGGCGCTGCTGCAGCATCTCGCGGGTAACCTCGCCGCCTGAAACGTCATAGCCGTCTGCGGCGAAATTAACCCCGGCGCCTGCGGAGGCGAGCTCGGCGTTGGCCTCGGCAAGCTTTGACGAGGCGGCGGACTGCGCGTGCCTGAACAGATACAGATCGCTGCCTGAGGTCTGCACGAGCACGCCGTTTGCGGTCACTAAAGGCGCGGCTGTCACCGGGCTGTCATCGGTGCTGTCCATAAACACGATGCGGCCGGTGCCTAAGTCGAGGAAGTAGACATAGCCTTCCATGTCGCCGACCACGGCGTACTCGCCGTAGATGGCAGGCGAGGAGACGTTGCGGTTTGTCAGCTGGGCGTTCTGCCAAAGCTCATGGCCGTCCTGGCGGCTGATGCAGCTGATGTGGCCGTCGTCGCCGACGATGACGAAGCGGCTGCCGTCAAAAGCCAGATCGCGCGAGCTGTGGTAGCCCAGGCGGTTTACCACGGCGCGATCGTTAAACGAGTACCACACAAAACCGGAGTTGTAGGCCGAGGTGTAAAGCTCCGAGCCCAAAAGCAGCGGCGTGCCCGCGACATCGGCGACCCTTTCGAGATCATTGGAGCCGGCAGGCGTGCCGACGGTCACGGAATTTAACAGGCCGCCGTCACTCTGCGAGAGGATCAGCACTTTGCCCGAGCGCGTGCCCAGCAGCAGCGCCTTGTTCCCGACCGCGACCGGGCGCGGCTGCGAGCGCAGCCTCAGCGTGCCCGACGAATCGCCGCCCTGCCACAGCTGCGCGCCTGTGGCGCTGTCATAGGCGGTGACGAGCCCGCGGGAGTCCAGCACGAACAGCCGAGCGCCGTCCTGCGAGAACGCCGGGACGCTCACGACCTCCGCACCGACGTACTGTTTCCACGAGAGCTTGCCGTCAGCGGCGTTCATGACGTAGATCCAGCCGTTTTCCGAGCCGACGGCCGCCTTAAGCGGGCTGGCGGCGACGCCGCCAGAGAGGCGCGCCGAGCGCCGGTCATCGTTCTCTTCCTCATCTGAGAGATCCACAGACCAGCGCGTGTCGCCTGAGGCAAGATCCATGGCGTAAACATCGCCGTCGCGCCCTGCGGCAAACACCGTGCCGCCTGAAACCGCCGGGGCGAGCCTTGAGTAGAATTCCGCGGAATCGGATGAGCCCAAAGAATGGGACCAGATCTCCTGCACGTCGATGCTGTTGGCGATCTCCGGAGCTTCCACCGGCTTTTCCAGATCTTTGTCGCCCGAGCACCCGGCAAGCGCCAGCAGCAGCGCGCCGCACAGCGCCGGTCCCAGAGTTTTCTTAAGCATACCCGACTCCATAAAAAATCCTGTCTGTTTGACTGCCAAAGGCCCGATAAGTTCAGGTTTTTCAGTCTGCCTTGGCCTCTTTTAAAGCCTGCTCCTTGTCCGTGGCCTTAACAAGCTCAAAAGCGGGTTTGTCGCCCGCGGCTGCCACGCTGTCAAGCTTCATCTGCAGCACGCCGCTCACCTGCTGTTTGGCCGCGTTCAAAAGTTTCACGGACTCAAGGTAGGCCGTGCGGGCGCCGTCGCGATCGCCCTTTTGCAGCAGCACATCGCCGCGCAGCTCTTCGCGCTGGGCCGCATAGGCATCCTGGGTGATCCCCTTTAAGATCCCCAAAGCCTCGTCATACTGTTTCTGCTCCGTAAGCACGCGCGCCAGCGTCAGCGACGCAGAAGGCGAGACGAGATCGCCGCCGTTCTTCACGGCAAAGCGGGCGTGCGTCGCCGCAGCCTCATAATCTTTTTTGGCGATGTCGAGCGTTACGAGATCAAGTGCCAAAAGCGAGCCGTAGATGTCATCGTGGGCTTTTAAGAAAGCCTCGGAATCCTCGCGCGCCTTGGCGTCCTCTTTGGAGAGGCGGTATTGCAGCGTGTACATCTCATAGGCCTGATCCTGCGCTTTGTGCAGGGTGTAGCTCTGGTACTGGCGGAAACCTATCAGGCCTGCAAGCGCGATCGCGATGCCCAAAGCGATGGGCTTCCAGTTCTCATGCCACCAGTGGCGTACGGCTTCTTCTCTCTCGTGATCGTCGGTTAAAACATCCATTTCTTTCCTGCCTTATTTCAAAAGGATCGCGCGAAGCGCGGCTGCGGCCTGCGCAAAAGGCACGGTCTGCTGCTCGCTGCTCTCATCGCGCAGATTTTTAATGGTAACAGAATTGTCTTTGATTTCCTGATCCCCGAGGATCACCGCCGCGCGAGCGCCGACCTTGTCGGCGCGCTTGAACTGGCGCTTAAAGCTCCCGCCGCCGCAGTAAGTCATGATCCGCACGCCCGCCAGCTCGCGGCGCAGCGCCATGGCAATTTTGGCCTGGGCAAGCTCCGCGCCCTCGCCTGAGCCTAAGACGCACACGTCGACCGCGGGGCGCGCTTTGACTATGCCCAAAGAGGTGAGCAGCAATATGAGGCGCTCCATGCCGAGGCCGAAGCCCACGGCCGGAACCGGATTGCCGCCCAGCTGCGACACCAGGCCGTCATAGCGGCCGCCGCCGCATACCGTGCCCTGGGCGCCCAGCTCATTTGAAACCCACTCGAACACCGTGAGGTTGTAGTAATCAAGGCCGCGCACCAGGCGGGGGTTTACCTCATAGGCTATGCCCTCGGCCTCAAGCAGCGCGCACAGCTTTTTAAAATGCTCGCGCGTCTGCTCCCCGAAATGATCGGCAAGCTTAGGCGCGGATTTTAAAAGCTCGCCCGTGTGCTCGTCTTTCGTGTCGAGCACGCGCAGCGGGTTCGTATGGGTGCGGCGCTTGGAGTCCTCGTCAAGCTCGTCAAAGTGCGCTTCCAAAAATTCCACGAGACTCTTGCGGTAGGCCGCGCGCTCCTCGGCGCTGCCCAGGGAGTTTAATTGCAGCACAAGGCGCTGGTCTATGCCGAATTTTTTCCAGATCTCATGGGTCATCATGATGATCTCGGCGTCGATGTCCGGACCGTTGAGCCCGAAAACCTCACAGCCCATCTGGTGGAACTCGCGCAGACGGCCTTTCTGCGGGCGCTCGTGGCGGTACATGGGACCCATGTACCACAGGCGCTGCTCCTGGTTGTAGATGAGGTTGTGCTCAAGGCAGCAGCGCACGCAGCCTGCCGTGCCCTCCGGGCGCAGCGACAGCATTTCCCCGCCGCGGTCCTCAAAGGTGTACATTTCCTTCTCCACAACGTCCGTGACCTCGCCGATGGCGCGGTTGAACAGCGCGGTGTGCTCTAAAACCGGCATGCGCACTTCGCTGTAGCCGAAGGATTCTACCGTTTCTTTTAAGACCTTCTCCACCTGCTGCCACACCGAGGTGTCCTCAGGCAGCAGATCATTCATGCCGCGCACGGCCTGAACCGTCAAAGCCATTGTCAATTTCCTTTTTGTGTTTTATCTGAATCCTGTGCCGCTTTTAAAGAGGCCAGCGCGCGCACCCGTTTTTCCAGCACGTCTGCGCATGCGGCGGCGGGGACTTTGCCCATGAGCCTGCCGCCTTCGTAGACGAGGCAGCGGCCGCTGCCGCCGCCGCAGACGGCGATGTCGGCATGCAGCGCCTCGCCCGGGCCGTTCACCACGCAGCCCATGACCGCGATCTTAATCTCCGTGCGGATGTCCGAGAGCCTGCGCTCAAGTTCCCTGACGGTGCCGACGACATCGATGCTGTGGCGCGAGCACGTCGGGCAGGCGACGATGTTAACGCCGCGGGATCTTAAGTGCATGCTCTTGAGTATGGCCCAGCCGACCCGGACCTCCTCGACGGGATCGGCGGCGAGCGACACCCTCAGCGTGTCGCCTATGCCCTCCTGCAAGAGCCAGGAGATGCCGATGGACGAGAGCACGGTGCCGCCTAAAAGGCCGCCTGCCTCCGTGATCCCCAAATGCAGCGGCGCGTCCGTGGCTTTGGCCAGGCGGCGGTAAGCCTCCACGCAGAGGTTGAGCTCTGAGGCCTTGACCGAGAAAGCGTAATCGGCAAAGCTGTGCTCATCTAAGATCGCCGCGGCGCGCAGCGCCGCCTCGACCATGGCGTCCGGTGTCGGGCCGCCGTATTTTTGCAGCAGATCTTTGTCAAGCGATCCGGCGTTGACGCCCACGCGAATAGGTATTCCGTGATCGCGCGCGCTTTGGCACACCGCTTCGATGCGCTCATGCGAGCCGATATTGCCGGGGTTGATGCGCAGCGCCGCCGCGCCGTTTTCGGCGCAGCGCAGCGCGATACGGTAATCAAAGTGGATGTCGCAGATAAGCGGCACCGGCGAAGCTTTGACCTCTTTGCCAAAGGCCTCGGCGGCCTCGAGGGTCGGCACGGAGATCCGCACCAGATCCGCCCCGGCGTCTGCGAGAGCGCGGATCTGGGAGAGCGTTCCCTCGACATCGAGCGTGTCCGTCGAGGTCATGCTCTGCACGGACACAGGTGCGCCGCCGCCGATGAGCACTCCGCCGACATCAATCTGGCGGGAGATGCGGCGCCTGATCGCCTGAGGCTGCCATTCCATGCGTCAGCTCCTAGCGCGTCGGCAGCTCATAGCCGATGTTTTTGCCCTGCGGGGCGGACACGGTGCCGCCGTTGTAGCTTACCGTGATCCGCGAGTTGTCGGAGACCTCGATGCGCAGCGGCGGCATGCCCGTGGCCGTCACGGTCTGGCCGGCCTTGAACTGCCCCTGCTTTAAGATCTTGCCGTTGCCGGAGATCCTCAGGTAGACCGGGGCGCGCACTTTGACGCTCACGGAATTGAGCGAGCCGATGTCGCGGCGGTTCACCACCTTGGCTGAAACCGTGCGCACGGCGCCCAGCGACGCGGGGGCGTCGGCGCTCTCATCTTTGGGGCGGGGCTCATCCTGCTTCTGCGCCTGGGGCTTTACCTCAGGCTTTGCAGCGGCGCTGTTCTGCGGTTTGGCCGCGGCGGTCAGCGTCTGCTGCCCGCTCTGCTGCGGCGCGGCCGCACTCTGGGCGGCAGGGGCCGGGGCAGGTTTGGGCGCGGCAGCCTGAGCGGCGGCGGCGCCGTTTACGCTCAGGCGCTCGTCATCGCCGCCCTGTTTTTTGTCGGCCTCGGCCTCAGGCTTCTGGGCCTGGGCGATGATCTCGTTCGTGCCCAAAGCCTGGGCCTGCTGCCTGGCCATCAGAGTGTTGGCATCCTCAGGGGCGCTCTCGGGAACCGGTTCAGGGATTTGGTCATCGGCCGTCGGCCCCAAAGGCGGGATCTGGCCGTTTTGCGCGGCCTCCTGCACCTGCTGCTGCGCCGCCGGGCTTAAGGTCAGCGCTCCTGAGCTCTCCTCAGGAGACTCGGAGGGTCCGGAGAGGCGCATGCCGATGAAGATCCCGACAGCGAGGATGACACCGACGATTGCGGCCAGGATGATGAACCTGAGCGCGCCGGAGCCGGAAGTTCCCGCAGGCGCGGCCTGCGTTTTGGCGTTGCGCGAGGCCGCCTCGGCGGCGCGGCTGACGTTCTGGTGGTACAAGGACACCACGGCTTTGGGATCGATGTTCACCAAAGCGGCGTAATTTGCCAGGTGCTCGGCCACGAACGGTTCGGCTGTGGGCTGGTTTAAGCGATCATGCTCGATGTCGCTTACGGTGTTGACGCGCAGCTGCAGCTGCGCGGCCACCTCGCGCTGGGACAGGCCAAGCATCTCGCGGGCGTGCCTTAAGATGGCGCCGGGCAGGTTCGGGACCTGATCATCGGGCAGTTCCGGGGCCACGGGGATCTTGTCAGGATCATCGCCGTTGCGAAAAGGCTGGCCCGAGCGCGGGGCGCTCTCCGCCTCAGGGCGGATCCGCACGTCTGCGGTAAAGGGCTGAGCCGCCTGCCCGGGGGCCGGTGCCTGCCCGCTGATACCGCCTGAATTCTGCCCCGCGTTCTCCGCTGAAGACTCGGACACTTTGGACGGATCCAGCGAGGGTTCCTCGCGGATCACGCCCTGGGCGTCAGTTCTGCCGCCTGCGCGGCGCTGCTGTGATCTTAAATGCTTGCTCATTTTTTAAATCTGCACTGATGCGATGCCGTTTTTTGCCTTGAGCCGGTCTTTGACCTGGCCTGCGAGCTGCCCGCAGGCCGCCGAAATGTCGTCGCCGCGGGTGGCGCGCTTGATCACGGTGTAGCCGGCGTCATAAAGCACCTGGTAAAAACGCTCCACACGGTTCCCCGAGGGCTTTCTAAAATCCGAGGAGTCATGCGGGTTAAAGGGGATCAGGTTGATCTTGCAGGGCACGTCGCGCAGGAGTTTGGCCAGCGCGCGCGCCTGATCGAGGCCGTCGTTGACGCCGTCCAGGAGCACGTACTCTATGGTCACGCGCCCGCAGTTGGCGTTGGATTTGGCGATGTACTCGCGCACCGCGTCCAAAACCTCGGCTATGGGGTACTTCTTATTAAGCGGCACCAGGGTGTCGCGCAGCGCGTCATCCGGTGCATGCAGCGACAGCGCCAGGGCAACGTCGAGTTTGCCTGCGAGCTTTTTGATGATCGGAGCCACGCCTGAGGTCGAGATGGTCACGCGGCGCTTGGAGAGCGCGAAGGCGTAGTCAGAGAGCAGGATCTCGCAGGCTCCCATGACCGGCCTTAAGTTTAGCAGCGGCTCGCCCATGCCCATCATCACGACGTTTGAGATCGGTTTGTGCTCCTCGTTGTGCGAGAAGCCGGCGACGGTCGACGCCCGCCACACCTGGCCGATGATCTCGCCTAAAGTCAGGTTGCGGTTAAAGCCTGAATAGCCGGTGCGGCAAAAGGCGCAGCCCACGGGACACCCGACCTGCGTGGAGATGCACAGCGTGTTGCGATCCTCCTCGGGGATGAGCACGGTCTCGACCATCTGGCCGCCGCCGATGTCGAGCGCCCATTTCATGGTGCCGTCTTCGGACTTTTGCTGCGTGACGATCTCCGGGGCGCGGATCTCGCAGGTTTGTGCAAGTTTGGCGCGCAGATCTTTTTTGATGTTCGTCATCTGCTCAAAGTCAGTCACGCCAAACTGGTAGATCCAGCGCAGCAGCTGCTGGGCCCGAAAAGGCTTCTCCCCTAAGGAGACGCAAAAATCCGCCAGCTCCCTGGGAGACAGATTCATAAGGTTGGTTTTCTGTGGCTGCTCTGACACTTGGACATCCGATGACATTAACTGCAAGTCAGCTTGCTATTATATCAGCGCCTAAAGGGCTGTACCAAAAGCCGCGGCGCGCCTGCATACAAGGAAAAACGTCAGAAACCTGCGAGTTTCACCCCGTTTTCATAAAGCGTCTGCCGCCGCTCACAGTCGCTGATACCGTGCTGCTGCGCCATGCGGTAATAGCGCGCGGCCTCATCATCGTCTTTAGGCGTGCCGTGCCCTAAATGATGCATGAGCCCAAGCCTGCAGTAGCCTGTGAACGAATCGTGGGCCACCGCCTGCAGATAAAGATCGCGGGCCTCGTCGTAATCGCGCTTTGTCCCGATCCCCTCCTCGTAAAAAGCCCCTAAAACGGGCGCGAAACCATAAACACCCCCGTCCACCGCCTGCTGCATCAGGGAGAAGGCTTTTTTAGGATCTTGTTTAACGCCCGCCCCGCCTTGCGCGAGGATGATCCCCATCTCGCCTTTGGCAACGGCGCTGCCCTGATCGGTTGCCTGCTTAAAATACCTCAGGGCTTTTTTAAGATCGGGCTCGACCGCGCCGCCGCGCCGGTAAATCATCCCAAGATAGAAACAGGCATTGGCGTCAGGAGGAGTCTTTTTGGCCGCGCTCTCAAGCAGCATGAGCCCGCGCTTTGGATCGGCATAGCCGCTGTCGGCCGTCGCCAGCAGGTATCCAAGCGAGGGATCGACCCACGTGATCCCGTGCGCGGAAGCCTGCTCGAGGTAGGAGAGCGCCTTTTGCGGATCCGCCTCTGCGCACTCGGCGCCTGATGAGAGCATCACCCCCGCCATGGCCTGAGCTTCGATCACCCCGGCGTCGGCGGCCTTCACATACCATTTACAGGCTTTTTGCGGGCTGCGCCTGATCACTTTCCCTTCGTAATAAAAGTTTCCCAGGATCAGCATGGACTGCGGATCGCCCAGGCGCGCGGCGCGGCGGATGGAGAGGAAGTAGCCGTAATCATTTCCCTCCTTGCGTTTTTGCTCGGCGACCTCTTTGGCAATGGAAACCCCGGTAAAGTTCAGGGCGTCGAGCATCCCCGTAAGCGAGTTTTCATCCTCGTCTTTCTCAAGCGCGATGTCATCAGGCCCGTCGGCCACCGGCGTCGCTCCGCAGCCTGCAAGAAACAGCGCGGCGGCGGCAGCGCAGATCAGGGATGCTCTCATGGTTGCTCCTTTATGCCAGGTACAGCGAATACAGCGCCAGGCCCATCTTCAAAACCGCAAGCGCGGTGAAGGTGTAGCAGGCCGCGGCGCGCTTTTTTAAAAACACCCGCACCAAAAGCCAGGCCAGCGCGGGGATGAGCAGCGCGCCGATGACGCGCCCGATCCTCGCAAACAGCGCCTGCTCAGGCGTCAGCGCGGCAAAGCCTGAGGGCACGAGCAGGCTGTAGAAGAGCACGAGGCACAAGGCAGCGATAAGCGCTGAAAGCCGCGCCCTTGGATATTGCGCATCCATCAGATTTTCCTCAAAACCTCGCCGGTTTTAAGCAGATGTTCGACAAATTGCGGCACGGTGACTGAGGCCTTGCCGTAGAGCCCGTAATTGAACTGCGAGACCGTCGCACTCGCCTCAAGGTTGAACTCGACGCACAGCGCGCCGGAGCTTCTGGCGATTTCGCAAAAGCCCGCTGCCGGGTAAACGACGCCCGAGGTGCCGATGGACAAAAAGAGATCGCACTCTGAGAGCAGCGCGCCGATGCGGTCCATCTCATAGGGCATTTCCTCAAAGAACACGATGTCAGGGCGCGTCGTGCCCTTGCGGCCGCATTTGGGGCAGGTGTCATCAGGCGCAGACTGCCCGGCAAACTCCCAGCGCTGATGGCAGGCGGTGCACAGCATCGTCATGAGCCTGCCATGCATGTGGATGGCATCGCGTGTCCCGGCTTTCTCATGCAGGTTGTCAATATTCTGGGTGACGACTGAGACTTTGCCGCCGCTCTTTTGGGGCCATTCCTGCTGCAATTTAGTCAGCGCCAGGTGCGCCGGGTTGGGCTCTTTACTCTTAAGGCCCTCCCGCATGCGGTTGTAGAAGTCATGGACTTTTTGCGGATTGCGCACCAGCGCCGAAGGCACGCACACGTCCTCGATGCGCTCATGCTCCCACAGCCCCGTTTCCGATCTGAATACCGGGATCCCCGACTCGGCCGAGATCCCCGCACCGGTCAGCACTACGATGTTTTTATACATGTCCGCCTCTTCAAATCCTAAAAATCAATTTCATCATCACTGTCAAAAGGATCATCCCCTTCTTCTCTAGGCAGAAGGCACTGCCCCAGCGAAGAGATCAGCGCTCCGGTAGGCCCGGGCGCCAGATACGGCGAGCCCTCAGGCAGATAGGCCGAGGAGAGATCGATGTGCAGCCATATCACGTCCTTCTTCACGAATTCCGCGAGGAACAAGGCGGCCACCGAAGCCCCGGGCATGCTGACCCCGTGCCCGCAGTTTGAGAAGTCGGCGCGGCGGGTCTTTAAATAGCGTCGGTGCCGCTCAAACAGCGGCAGCTGCCACAGGCTGTCATATGAACAGTAGGACTCGTTTTTAATGTCATCGGCAAAATCAACATGCTCGCAGTCCCTCAGCCTTAATTGACGCCAATTT
>DKSD01000024.1 GCA_002473165.1 Succinatimonas sp. UBA7265 | reverse complement strand
CATGATTTTCTTGGTGTGCGGAAAACTGCCTCTGAGGGAAGTGGTCACTGAAGTCTAAAAAGGGAAAGAAAAGGGTCAGGCAAAATACCTAACCCACACTAAATAGCGAAAGGCCCCAAAAAACGCGCCGGATCCCGCGCCCGCCAAAGCGATCCCGCCGTCTCCTCACCTAAGCACCTCACGCACCCTGACCGCGCTCAGCAACAGTTCATCTGCACACTTAATGCACACTAAGGGTGCGTTTTTTGAGCTATCTTGAGCACATGGTTATAATTTTCCCGTAGCAAGCAAAGATCGCACTAAAAGCGATCATTTTCAGGAGCAAACTTATGGATCCGTTTAACGCCGGGTGGCTATCGATTCTGCCCCCCGTGATCGCGGTGGTGCTGGCGCTGGCCACGAAGGAAGTGTTCTCATCGCTGCTCATCGGCATTCTGACCGGCACGGCCATCTACACCGTGGGCATGGGAGGCGACGGCAGCTATATCGTCGGCACCGTCGAAAACGCCTTCAAAGTCATGGGCAACAAGTTCGACATCAACATCGTCCTCTTCTGCTCGCTTTTGGGATCGCTGGTCTACGTGATCTCGCTGGCAGGAGGCACCAAGGCGTACGGAACCTGGGCCACGTCCCACATCAAATCCCGCCGCAACGCCATGATCTCCACCTCAGTGCTCGGCGCGTTCATCTTCATCGACGATTACTTCAACTGCCTGACCGTCGGCACTGTGATGCGCCCGATCACCGATACCTTCAAGATCTCGCGCGAGAAACTGGCTTACATCATAGACGCGACCGCAGCGCCCGTGTGCATCATCGCCCCGATCTCCTCCTGGGCCGCGGCTGTGGGCTCGAACCTCAAAGACACCAAGGCCTTTGATTCGGAGATGGCCGCATTCGTTTCGACCATCCCCTGGAACTTCTACGCTCTGCTGTGCATTTCCATGGTGCTGATCCTCTCGTTCATCAAACTCGATTTCGGCCCGATGTACAAAGCCGAGCAGAACACCTTAAAAGGCGAGGACGCCGGCAAACAGGACATCACCGAGGATGAGTCCACCAAAGATCTCGACATCGCCGCCAAAGGCACGGTCTGGGACATGATCGTCCCCATCGTCATGCTGATCATCTTCTCCACCTGCTCGCTGCTCTATGTCGGCGGCTACTGGGGAAGCGATGAGGCCTACCACAGCATCGGCGCCGCCTTCGGCAACACCGACGCCGGCCCTGCTCTGGTGCTCGGCGTGTTCGCCGCACTTGTCGTGGCTTTCGCGATGTTCGTAGGCCGCAGGCTCATGAGCATCAAAACCTTTATGGACGGCGTGCTGCGCGGTGTCCAGACCATGATCCCCGCCTGCATGATCCTCACATTCGCCTGGACCATTTCCGGCGTCTGCCGCGATCTGCTGCAGACCCAGGTGTTTATCTCCACGATCGTGCAGAATGACACCGGCTTCCTGGCAGCCATTCTGCCTGCGATCATCTTCGCGATCGCCAGCTTCCTCTCCTTCTCCACCGGCACCGCCTGGGGCACGTTCGGCATCCTCATTCCGATCGTGGTCGTCGTGGCGCAGGCTGTCGATCCCTCAGGCTCTGAGCTGACGGTGATCACCCTGTCGGCGACGCTGGCCGGCTCGGTGTTTGGCGATCACTGCTCGCCGATCTCGGACACGACCATTCTCTCCTCGGCAGGCGCAGGCTGTGTGCACATCGAGCATGTGTACACCCAGATGCCTTACGCCCTGCTCGTGGCCGCCTGCTGCTTCATCGGCTACGTTGTCGCAGGCCTGACTTACAGCCTGCCTTTAAGCCTTGGCACCGCGTTTGTGCTGATGATCGGCGCGCTGTACATCCTGCACCGCCGCAACCAGAAAACCGACGGCGCAGCGCCTGCGCAGCAGGCCTGAGATCAGCAAGGCTTTAAAGGATCTGAAGTCCCTGTTTCAGATCCAGTTTGCCAAAGCCCCGCCTCACTGAGGCGGGGCTTTCTGATCCGCGCTTTAATGTCCGTTACCACTCAAGGCTCTTGGGATCGAGCAGAAAGTCGAGCAGGCCTGCGGTAAGAATGCCGTCATCATCCCGGGTCGGGCTTACGACATTGCCGACCACGATGATTTTTTTAAAGCTGTCGCGCACACAGAGCAGCGACGCTTTCTCCTGCCGGCGTTTTTCCTCATCGGGCATGGCATAGGCTGACTGGATGTAATACCTTTTGCTTCCGAGATTGGCCACAAAATCCACTTCGAGTCTTTTCGTCTGCCTGTTCCCGTCTGCGTCGCGGACACGCTTTGTGACACTGCCGACATCGACGTTATACCCGCGCAGGCAGAGTTCGTTGTATAAAACATTCTCCATAAGGCGCGGTTCTTCGTTTTGGCGGAAGTTCAGCCGCGCGTTGCGCAAACCGATATCCTCAAAATAATATTTGATCGGAGTCCCGATATATTTACGGCCTTTTACGTCATAGCGTTTGGCCTCGCGGATGATAAACGCGTCCTGGAGATAACCTAAGTAGCGATTGATCGTGTTAATCCCGATCTCAGAGTGCAGCACGCTTTTGAATGTTGCGAGGATCCTGGACGGATTCGTCAGCGAACCTGCAGAGGAGGCCACGACATCCAGAAGCTCCTCAAGTTCATGAGTTTTTTCAAGCCGGTTGCGCTCGAGGATGTCCTTAAGGTACGTGGTCTGAAAAAGCTGCCGCAGGTATGCTGACTTCTGTGCGGCGTTTTTTAGCGTTGCCGCAAACGGCAGCCCGCCGTAGAGGACATAATCGGCCCAGCCGTGATACATGTCGCCGTCATACGCCGTCATGTACTCGGAGAAAGACAGCGGCCAGACATGCACCTCATCGCCGCGCCCGCGGAACTCTGTCACCACGTCTGTTGAAAGAAAACGCGAGTTGCTCCCCGTTACGTAGACATCGACATTGGATTCGTAAAGCAGCGAGTTGAGGACGGCTTCAAATTTCGGCAGGAGCTGCACTTCATCGAGCAGCACATAATAGTCGCCGCGATCTTTCATGCGCTCATGCAGGTATCCGATAAAAACATGAGGATCGAGATAGCGCTCGTTCTCGATGCGGTCAAACTCCATAACCACGATGTGATCCTCAGGGATCCCTGAGGCCAGCAGATGGTTGCGGAACAGTTTGAGCAGATACGATTTTCCGCTGCGGCGGATGCCGGTGATGATCTTCACCATCCCGTTATGCATCCTGTCTGTGAGCCTTTGCAGGTAGAGATCGCGCTTGATTTCCATCACTTTTACCTTTTATATGGAATAAAACCAGGTTTTGTCCGCATAATTTTCCATATCATAAGGCCACAGGTTAAGCTCGGCAAGGGTATATGGACCAAAACATGGCTTTGTCCACATAATTTTCCATATACTAGGTGCAGCTTTTATAAATGCTTTGATTTCAAATACAATACATTTGTGAAGCCATAAATTAAAACGGACATGGCGGCCAGGGCAATTTTCAGAGAGCAAAACAGCTCAGAGAACGCATTGAGGAAGATCAGGACGGCCGTTCCGCAGCGGACGGCCGCCAAGTGTGTCAGAAGGGAGCAGATTTTGGCCTGAAAAATCAGGCGCGGCTGCTCATCATCCCGCTAACCGAGATAACCTCATAAGGTTTGGGGCCGCGCAGCAGCAGCTCGACGGCGGCGCGGGCGAAATCCAGGCCTGAGATGTAGCTTGAGCCGTCAAGCGCCATCGGCAGCACATCGCCTGCGAACTCAAACCTGCCTGTGGCCTGGCCGTCAGGATCGAGGATGAGCGGCGGGCACAGCAGCGTCCACGGAGTGCCGCGCTCGCTGGCGAGGCGTTTGAAGGCTGTGGCGCACAGCCTCAGCCCCTGCTCGTGATCAGCATGGGTCACGCAGCTGCTCTCAAGCAGCCTTTCGCTGCGGCTCTCGTCACTGTAAAGGCAGGAGGCGGCGCCTAGGCACACCACTTTGGTCTGCGTGCCCTTTAAGATCTCCAAAACATGCCACAGCGGGAGCTCCTCAGATGAGAACGCGCCGATCTCAGGGAAAGAGAGCGCGTCAACCACGGCGTGGCAGCCTGCGAAATCCGCACTCTCAAGCTCGCCCGGATCTTTGATGATCACGGGGCCGCTGCCCGGGATCACCGAGGCGTCGCTGATCACGCAGGTAACGCCGATCCCCTGTTTTTCGGCCTCAGCCACGATCTCCAGCCCGGGCCTGCGGGCCGCGCCTAATACCGCGATCTTCACAGCATCGTCCCCGCGCCGCCGTCGCTCTTGCCCAAAGCTCCGGATTTAAGCCAGTTTTCAAAGCGGCGCTGGTTGTGCCACTTCAGGTAGTCACGGCTTGGCCACTTACTGCGGTCTTCAGGCAGGCGCATGCTCGAGCCGTCGTATTTAAGGTAGGTTTTGCCGCCGATGGCCCCAATACATTTTGACACCTTGACCTTGACCTCATCGTCCGAGGCGTAAACGCAGGTGATATAGCCCAGGGAAAACAGCCGGTGCAGATCGTTGCGCATCACGATGCCGTTCTCCGGCTTGGTGAAGCGCTCGTCATAAAACGTGCGGATATGCGCCACGTCCAGCAGCGGAGTGGTCGAATCGCCGCTGATGGCGCAGCGAAAACCGTAAGCGGTCAGCATCTTGGTGGAGAACACCATGGAATAGTCAAAGGCGTGTTTTTCGGCGGCCATGAGATAGATGCCCGGCCATTCGTTGTTGTTCGTGCCCGGGCGCAGGTGCGGAGAACGCCGGTGCATGACGACCTTGGCGATGAACCTGCCCTCAGGCTCGTCGAGGCTGAAGATCTTCATCTGCCCGGTTTTAAGCTCCAGCGGCAGTTCCTCGG
Source organism: Succinatimonas sp. UBA7265 (assembly GCA_002473165.1). Taxonomy (GTDB): domain Bacteria; phylum Pseudomonadota; class Gammaproteobacteria; order Enterobacterales; family Succinivibrionaceae; genus Succinivibrio. Next base: position 18,860 of record DKSD01000024.1, on the reverse strand, counting down.
GCATCTCAAAGGATTCCTTGCGCGAAAAAGCAAAAGCGCCGTTTAGCACATGGGCGGTGATGTTCTCGCCGCTCTTCCAGCCGTTTTCCCCTATCTGTTTTAGGAAATCGTCATAGCTCTCAGCGCCGTTGTTGACGCCGTAAATCTCCCACGCCTGCTCAGGCTGCATGTCCAGGCTGCGGAAATAGAAACCGCCGCCGCACAGCAGATGGTGGCCGTCCAGGTTTACCTCAAAGACCGTCAGCGTCCCGGGTTCCAGATCCGGCGCATCCTTTAAGTAATGCATGTCGCCTGCCGTCCAGCAATTGACGCTCTTTGAGCCGCTGACAATGTAATGGGCCTTGATGGCGCGGTACCACGGATAGGGAACCGCGATCACGTACAGTTTGTCGGGAAGATTCATGCGCTGACTCCTTTGCCTGCTTAAGGTAATTCTAAGGCCCTCAATAAAAATTTAAAGCAGGCCGTAACGCTCAGGCGCAATTTGCGCTCTGAATGGTTACAGAGATCACGCCTGAGCGCAAAGATCGGATAAAAAGCCTGCAAGGCCCTTACTCAGCGCCCTGCTTTAATTCATCTAAAAGGCACTGAGCCGCCGGGATCAGGTGCTGGTGTTTCCGCCACACCAGATACAGGCTGCTCTCAAGCGCCGGCTTTAAAGGCCTTGAGCACAGCAAGGCGTTCTGGCAGTTCTCCACCAGCCCCTCAAGGCAGAGCATGATCCACCTGCCCTTGCGCACAAACACGGTACCGTTGAAGAACAGATTGGAGGTGCCCGCGATCTCAAGGCTTTCAAGGCGCTCGCCGAACCATGATGACAGATAGTCGTTAAGCGCCAGCTGGGGCACAATGAGATCGCGCCCGCGCAAATCGTCAGGGGTTATGTGCCGCTTGCGCGAGAGCGGATCATCTGCGCGCATCACGGCGGCCCAGCGCTCGGTGACCGGCAGTTTCACGCAGTTAAAGCGCACCGGCGACGCCGGCCGCATCACGATCGCCAGATCGATGAGGCTGCGCTCCAGGCGGTCGAAAACAATCTGCGAGTCGGAATTGACCAGATGGAATTTCATGCGGGGAAACCTGGGCCGGATTTTTTCGACGGCCTCGGCGAGAAAGCCTAAATGAGCGCTTTCAGCGCAGCCGACTGTAACCTCGCCGCCCTGCTCGTCTGCAAGCGAGCGAAATTCGCTTTTCGTGCGCTCGCTCATCTCCAGGATGTCCGCGGCGCGGCGCAGCAGCAGCTGCCCGTCAGCTGTCAGCTCCAGGCTGCGGCTTTTGCGGATAAACAGCGTGCGCCCCAGCTCGTCCTCAAGGGCTTTTACGTCCCGCGACAGCGCCGGCTGGGAGACATGCAGCGCGAGCGCGGCCGCCGTCAGGCTGCCGCTGCGCGCCGCCTCGGCAAAACGCCGCAGCTGGACAAGTTCCATGGTGTGCACCTCGCAGTATCAGATCGGGGTTATCTATGCAAATTTAGCATAACACGATATTCATTATTTATATTTGTAATAAACAGCTTTATTGCCTACCATTAAGGCATGGACAAAACGGTTGCGAGGAGACAAGGCAATGCAGAAACAAACCGCAGGCCATGACGCTTTAGGACAGTTTGCGCCTGAATTTGCTCACCTTAACGATGACATCCTGTTCGGGGAGGTCTGGTCGCGCCAGTCACGGCTGCCGCTCAAACTCAGATCGCTTGCCACCGTCAGCGCGCTCATTGGCAAAGGCATCACCGACAGTTCCCTGACGTACCACTTAAACGAGGCGCGCAAAAACGGCGTTACGCGCGAGGAAATGGCGGAGCTGCTCACCCACCTGGCCTTCTACGCAGGCTGGCCTGACGCCTGGGCGGCTTTCCGCCAGGCCAAAGAGGTTTACGCGGATGACCAAAACCCTGAGGGTCACGGCGGGCTGTTCGGGATCGGGGAGCCCAATGAGGCTTACGCCCAATATTTCACCGGGCGCTCCTACCTCAAAGTGCTTACCGGCAAAGACGATCCGCTTACGATCAGCAACGTGACCTTCGAGCCCGGGTGCCGCAATCACTGGCACATCCACCACGCCGCATCAGGCGGCGGGCAGGTGCTCATCTGCGTCGAAGGTCGCGGCTGGTACCAGCAGTGGGGGCAGGAGGCGCGTGAGCTGCTGCCAGGCGACATCATCGAGATCCCCGCCGGCGCCAAACACTGGCACGGCGCCGCCCGCGACTGCTGGTTCTCGCACCTGGCCTTTGAGATCCCGGGGCTTAAAACCTCCAACGAATGGCTCGAGCCGGTAACGGCTGAGCAGTACTTTCAACTTGCATCTTCACACGCTGTCTAAGCGAGGAGTTTATATGTTTAAGAACATTCTGGCGCTCTCCGCGCTGGCGCCTTTGGCTTTTGGCGCCGCCGCCCCTGCCCAGGCCAAGGCTCTGGTGGCCTATTACTCCGCCCACGGCGGCTACACGGCGCAGGTTGCCAAAACCGTGGCCCAGGCTGTCGGCGCCGATCTCTTTGTGATTAAACCCGATCCTGACTACACCGATGCCGATCTCGACTACAACGATCCCCAAAGCCGCGTCTCGCGCGAGCATGCTGATCCCTCGTCCTGGGAGAAAATCCCGCTCAAACAGACGGAGCCTGACAACTTCGCGGAATATGACACCGTGTACCTGGGCTATCCGATCTGGTGGGGGCTTGCAGCCTGGCCGGTGTATTCTTTCGTGGCGGGAAACGACTTTGCAGGCAAAACGATCATCCCCTTTGCAACCTCCTACAGCTCGCCTTTGGGCACGAGCGACGTCGAGCTTGAGCAAAAAGCCAAAGGCGTCTACTGGGAAGAAGGCATGCGCTTTGGCCAGACTCCGTCAGAGTCTGAAGTTACGGAATGGGCCAAATCCTACTGAGGCCGGGAAACACCAAGCCTTGATCTGAAGATCGAGGTTCTGAGAAGGGCGGCGCGGCTTAAAGAGCAGACTTGGGGCCGCGCCTTTTTCATGTCCGCTGCAGACAAAATGAAAATTTGTTACTTAAAAATCAGATTACGGTTAAAAATTCGGTGATTATTCGTTAAAAATTCTGATTTAGATCACAATTCCGCCAAATTCCATAATTACATTTTTTACTTTATTAATCAACATTTTGATTAAAGTATGGGCAACAGCGTACAGGCGGTTTCCGGCTATAATCATGAAAGCGGTTGCACTGTCCCGTACCCATAAAACATGTGCAAAATTACCTAAATCAGTGCAAACATTGCTTTTTAGATCATGATGAAAATCGCAAGTTACAAGTTGCGAAAAATTTCGCTCCGCTCCGTTTTTTCGCAAGTTTTCGTTGCGTTTTTGAGGTCAAGGCTGATCAGTTTTGCGCTTTTTGCATATTGCAAAACTCAAACTATAATCTCACGTGAAAACGGTTACCAAACGGGATCCGTGTTTTCGCGGGTTTTCGCTTTGGCGATGTATTCTCTGCATAGGTAAGTTTTATATGGAAAATACTGCTCAGGGCCTGGCAACAGTTGACTGGATCATCTTTGCTGTCTACGCTCTTGTCATCGTCGCAGTCGGTCTGGCTGCATCAAGGAGAAACAGGGAGTCCACTGAAGGTTACTTCCTGGCCGGCAAATCCATCCCCTGGTGGGCCGTCGGCGCTTCGCTGATCGCCGCCAACATCTCCGCCGAACAGTTCATCGGCATGTCAGGTTCAGGCTTTGTGATCGGCCTGGGCATTTCCGCTTACGAGTGGATGGCTGCCATCACGCTGCTGCTCGTCGCCAAATATTTCATGCCGATCTTCATCAAGCAGGGCATCTACACTATCCCTGAGTTCGTGGAGAAACGCTTCAACAAGACCTTAAAGACCATTCTCGCCGTCTTCTGGATCTGCCTGTACATCTTCGTGAACCTGTCCTCAGTGCTCTACTTAGGCGGCACCGCCCTCGAGATCATCATGGGCATCCCGATGATGTACACCGTGATCGGCCTGGCTGCTTTCGCCCTGATTTACTCCGTTTACGGCGGCTTAAGCTCCGTCGTCTGGACTGACGTCATCCAGGTTGCCGTTCTGGTCATCGGCGGCTTTGCCACCACCTATCTGGCCGTCTCCTTCGTCGGCGGCGACGCCGGCTTCTTCGGCGGCCTGTCCCACATGATGGAAGCTGCTCCGGATCACTTCAAGATGATCCTCGACCAGTCCAACCCGCAGTTCTCCAACCTCCCGGGTATCGCGGTGCTCATCGGCGGCATGTGGGTTGCCAACCTCTACTACTGGGGCTTCAACCAGTACATCATCCAGCGCACCTTCGCTGCCAAGTCGCTTGACGAAGCTCAGACAGGCCTGGCTTTCGCCGCTTTCTTAAAGCTGATCACCCCGATCATCGTCGTGCTCCCTGGCATCGCCGCTTACGTGATCCTCAACGATCCGGCATTGCAGCAGCAGCTGGTTGCCTCCTTCGGCGATCTGGTGTCCAACACCTCGACCGTGCCTTCGCTGGAGCACGCTGACCGCGCCTATCCTTGGGTCGCCCAGTTCCTGCCCACCGGCTTCAAAGGCCTGGTGTTCGCTGCCCTGGCGGCCGCCATCGTGTCCTCGCTGGCCTCGATGCTCAACTCCACTGCCACCATCTTCACGATGGATATCTACAGGGCTTACATCGATCCGCGCGCCTCTGAGCTCAAACTCGTGAACGTCGGCCGCCTGACCGCTGTCGTCGCCCTGGTGATCGCCGTGTTCGTCGCCCCGATGCTCGGTGTGCTCGATCAGGCCTTCCAGTACATCCAGGAATACACCGGCCTCGTCTCCCCGGGCATCCTCGCAGTCTTCCTCTGCGGCCTGTTCTGGAAGCACACCACCTCCAAGGGCGCCATCGTCGGCGTGCTCGCTTCCATCCCGGTGGCGCTGCTGCTTAAGTTCCTGCCGATCAGCATGCCGTTCATGGATCAGATGATGTACACCTGCGTGCTCACCATCGCCACCGTCGTGTTCGTCTCCCTCTCCACCTCCGAGAAGGATGACGCCGAAGGCTCGATCGTGCTGACCGCTGACACCTTCAAGACCTCAGGCGGCTTCGCGGTCGCGGCCTATGCCGTGATCATCATCGTCGCCGCTCTGTACGCGATCTTCTGGTAAGGTTTATTCCTCCTGAAAGTCTGCCCGGGCCCCAAAGCCCGGGCTTTTTGTTGCCTCAAAGATCCCGCTCAATTAAGATGATGGCAGGAGGCCCAATGAAAGCATTCACCTCAGGGCGCCACAACATTCGGCTGTACCCTGCCAAAAGCGCAAATTCACCCTGCGTGCTCGCGCTGCTCTCAGAGGACGAGGCCCCGGCCCTGCCCTCTGAGATCGCCAAAATCCCCTGCCGCGATCACAGCCTGATTTGCGTCAGCGGCTTTGACTGGAACGAGGAACTCTCCCCCTGGCCCTGCGACAGAGTCGATGCGCGCCTCGGCCCGTTTGGCGGGCATGCGGACGTCTTTTTAAAAGAGCTTTTGGAGAAGATCCTGCCTCAGGCCGAATGCGCGCTGCCTGAGAGATCGCAGCTCATGATCGCAGGCTATTCGCTCGCCGGGCTCTTTTCGCTGTGGGCGCTTACCCGCACGCCGCTTTTTGCCGCGGCCGCCTCGGTCTCAGGATCGCTGTGGTACCCGGATTTTATTGAATATCTCAAAGGCACGCCGCTGCAGTGCGCGCCGCAGCGGATCTATCTGTCATTAGGCGATCGCGAGAGACTCTCAAAAAGCACGGTCATCGCCACAGTTGAAGAACGCACCTCAGAGTGCGAGGCCTGGCTGCAATCCCAAGGAATTGATTCATGTTTTGAGCTCAACCAGGGCGGGCACTTAAACCAGAGCGTGTGGCGGATCGCCCGTGCGATCCGCGCGCTGCTGCGCCGCCGCCCGCTTGCTGTTCATGGCGCTGAGACTGTACTCCAATGACCTTTGGCGACATGGCAACGTTACGCGAAACCGCGAACAATCTGACATTTTTATTAAGCAGATCTTACTGATTTATAAAATAATGGAAGATCTGCTGTGATCCGTAACGTAAAATGTCAAAGCGGCGGTGGAAAAGATTTTTCAATGGTCTATATTGATAAATGTCAGATGAGGCGCGAGACCATGAAGCGGTCCGTCGCATCAGCAGGAGCCGTAATCTCCCGCTTTCCGGCCGCTCTCCAATCAGAACGAAGTCCTCAGCTGGCACAGCCGCGGCGGGGATCGTCTGGGCTGGCGGGTTTGTTGAAGAGTTAACAGAAAGCCGCCGTCCATATCCTTTTAGCAAAGCCGCGCAACAGACAGCCGCAGGAGTGATCCGCGGCTGTTCTGTTTTTGCGTCTCACTTTTTCGTGATCCGCCCGTTCTGATCGAACTTTATGCCGCGCAGGCATTCACTGATCCAGCCTTTTTCCACCTTTGGGGTTTCAAAAAGCTTCCTGCAATAGAAGAAATCCGTAACGAGCCGGCGGTTGCCCAGCAGCTCAGGGGCGATGCCCTGCTCTGCGGCCTTGGCAGCGAGGATGCGTTTGAGCCTTTCGGCGCGGCGGCGCTGCTCGCGCGAGGCGATCCAGGCGTCATAAGGAGGTTTGAGCTCGCGATCCGGCAAGGACATGGATCCGCGTATCCACTCTAAGATCTGATCGCCGTGCTGGCGCACCGCGCCCCAGTTGACCCGGCACGAGGCCAGGCCCTGGCGGGTAAGCGGCGTCTGTTTTGCCAGATCGCACAGCGCCTTGCCGGTGATCACGCGGTTTAAAGCCTCGTTATGCTCCATGGCGTATTCAGCGCGCTTTTGGCACAGGTACTGGAGCCTTAAGAGTTCCTCATGGGAGAGCATGCCGGCGCCGGCGATCCCCATATAGGCATCCTCGGGGGGGATCACTTCAAGCGCCTCGCCGCGCAGTTCCTCCATGGCCGCAAAGAACCACCTTACACGGCGATCGTTTTGATAGGCCTCAGAGAGCAGTTTCTGCCACAGCGCTTCAAGATATTCAACATCCTGCGCCGCGTACTCTATCTGTTTTGCGCTAAAAGGCCGGGCCGTCCAGTCAGAGCGCGTTTCGCTCTTCTCAAGCGCAACGCCGAGCTCGCTCTCAAGCGTCGCGGCCAGCCCGCGCATGTAGCCGCGCCCGGTAAACGCGCTTAAAAGCTGCAAGTCCGCAAGGCGCTTTGGCAGATCGCGGACACCGAAAGCCTGCTCGGAGGCGCGGGCTAAGACCTCGAGATCCTCGACTGCCGAAAACAGCAGGCACAGCGCGGGGGTCTGGCACAGCGCCTCCAGCACGGGCGCCAGATCTGTCTGTTGCGGATCTGCAAGATACACGCGGCCGCGAAAGCACAGCTGCAAGAGCGCAAAGCGCGGGTAATAGGTGACGGTACGGTCAAATTCGCTGTCCAGGGCGATGCAGTCGCCCTCTTCAAGCGCCGCGAGCTCTTTTGCCAGGGCATCAATCGCGCTTTGGGTGTCGCACAGCTTAATGTCGTTTTGCGTCATGAGCCTTTATAGCGGTTTTGGATGAGGTAGCGGCGCATGACCTTGCCCACCGGGGATTTGGGCAGCTCTTTTACAAACTCGATGAGTTTGGGCTGCTTGTAGCCTGTAAGGTATTCCTTGCAGTAGACCTGAACCTCCTCTGAGGTGAGGGAAGGATCGCGCTTTACGATAAACAGCTTAATGGTCTCGCCGCTCTTCTCCGAAGGCACGCCGACGGCGCAGCACTCCGAGACCTTGCGCAGGTGCGAGACGACGTCCTCGATCTCCGAGGGGAAGACATTAAAGCCCGAGACGATGATCATGTCCTTGATGCGATCGACGATCTTAAGGTAGCCGCCTTCCTGCCACACCGCGATGTCGCCGGTGCGCAGCCATTCCCCGTCGCGCACCTTGAGGTTGTCGGCCTCGCTGTTGAAGTAGCCGAGCATCACCTGCGGCCCCTTAAACTCGAGCTCGCCGGGTTTGCCCAAATCCCAGATCTCCCGACCGTCCTCAAGCGAGACGATCCTCGCCTGCGTCGAGGGCAGCGGGATGCCTATGGATCCGGTGAACACGCGCGCGGTGTGCGGGTTGACGCAGGCCACAGGCGAGCACTCCGTAAGCCCGTAGCCCTCGAGGATGTGCTGCCCTGAGGCCTTGTAAAAGCGCTCGGCCACGCCCGACTGCACGGCGGCGCCGCCGCCTATGGCCAGACGCAGGTTCGGCATGGGGATCTTCGTAAAGACGCCGTGATCGACCATGGCCGAGAACAGCGTGTTTACGCCGGTCATGACAGAGATCTCAGGATGGCGCTTTATGGTGCGCAGCAGGCTGCCAAAACGGCGCGGATCCATGATGAGCAGGCTGTTGGCGCCGACACGGATCTGCAGCATCAGGTTCACGGTCATCGAGAACACGTGGTACAGCGGCAACGGCGTGAGCATGGTCTCGCGCCCTTCCTCAATCACCGTGCCGTACATGGCAAAGCACTGCTCGACGTTGGCAATGATGTTCGTGTGGGTAAGCATGGCGCCTTTGGGCTTGCCGGTCGTGCCGCCGGTGAACTGCAAAAAGGCGACGTCAGAGCCCTTAAGCGGGACTTTGATAAATCTCAGGGGATCGGCGCGCAGCGCCCGCTTAAAGGAGATCGCGTGGCGCAGGTAATAATGCGGCACAGCGCGCGCGGCGTACACTGCCGCGAGGCTGTACAGCGGCCCCTTCAGCCCCAGCATGTCGCCTGTTTCCGTGATGATCACGTGAGGCAGCGGATAGCTGCGCGACAGCTCCTCAAGCCGCGCGCCCGCCGTGTTCAGCGCGATGACGCATTCGGCCTTCGAGCCTTGGAGCACGCAGAGGATCTCGCGGGCCGTGTACAGCGGATTGATGTTGACGATGCGCAGCCCGCAGCGCAGCCCGGCGAACACCGCCACCGGATACTGGATGAGGTTGGGCATGATGAGCGCGAGGCTCTGCCCTTTTTTAAGGCCCAGATCCTGCTGGAGAAAGGATGACAGGCGCATGACGGCGCGGTCAAACTGCCTGAAAGTGAGGCGATGGCCGAAACTCGTGAAAGCGGGCTGATCGGCATAAAGCCTGCAGCAGCGATCCAGAAAATCAGGCAGGGTGTCTGAGGGATCAAGGCTGATCTCAGGGGGGACATCGGCAGGATAGCTCGCAAGCCAGGGACGGCGCGGATCGCTCTGCGCCGCCCCGCCCTGCGCGTTAACCTCTGTGCTCTCGCTCATTCACCCTGCCCTGGCGCTCAAGCGTGCGCGCGCTCAAAGTCCCTGAGGAATTCTATGAGGGCTTTGACACCCTCAATGCTCATGGCGTTGTACAGCGAGGCGCGCATGCCGCCTAAGACCTTATGGCCTTTAAGCCCGATGAAATGGCGCGCGGCCGCCTCTTTTAAGAATTCGGCGTTTAAGGCCTCGTCTTTCAGATTAAAGACGACGTTGACGCGCGAGCGCGAGTCTTTGGCGATGTTGTTGCGGTAAAAATCCGAGCTGTCGATGAAGTCATAGAGCAGTTTGGATTTTTCGGCGTTGCGGCGCTCAAGCTCCGCAACGCCGCCTATGGACTCGATCCACCGGAACACCAGATCTGCCATGTACCAGGAGAACACGCAGGGGGTGTTGAAGAGCGAATCATGCTCGGACATCACCTTCCAGTCGAGGATCGACGGGCAGTATTTGCGGGCATGCCCGATGAGATCCTCGCGGACGATCGCGATCACCAGTCCCGCCGGCGCGACGTTCTTCTGCACGCCGAAGATGATGGCGCCGAATTTTGAGACGTCGACCTTTTGCGTGAGGATGTCAGATGACATGTCGGCCACGAGCGGCACATCGCCGGTGTCGGGGATCTTGTTGAACTCGATGCCGTTGACGGTCTCGTTGAAGCAGATGTAGGCGTAGGAGGCGCCCGGGGTCACCTGCATCTTCGAGTAATCGATGCTGACGATGCCGCTGGCGTCTTTGGGGGCGCACTCATGGAGCACGGCGCGCCCGAAGCGCTCGTCGCACTCCTTGTAGGCGCAGCGCGACCAGTGGCCGGTCACGAAGTAATCGGCAAGGCCGCCTTCAGGCATCAGGTTTAACGGCACGGCGGCAAACTCGCCGCGCCCGCCTGACTGCAGGAAGATCACCTTGTAATTGTCAGGGATGTCCATGAGAGAGCGCAGGCGTTTCTCCGAGCCTTTGGCCACAGCGTCAAACTGCGGCGAGCGGTGCGAAATCTCGATGACGCCGGCGCCCATGCCCTCATAATCAAGAAATTCGCGCTGCGCCTTTTCCATGACTTCCAAAGGCAGCGTGCAGGGGCCTGCGGTAAAGTTCCAGGATCTCATTTCACTCTCCTAAATGTCATCGTTTCCGTCAGCGCCATCCGGGCCCTGAGCGGGAACTTCAGTGTCAGTGCCGGGAGCGCCGGGGTTTTCAGCGCTCTCACCGGCGGCCGCCTTCTCCAGGGCTTCCTGCTCCTTTAAGGCCTTGCGCTCGGCGGCGCGGGCCTCGGAGGTGCGGCGGGAGTTGGCGACGACGTCGCCCGGGATGCTCTGCACGGCGATGACGCTCTCGCCGTCTGCAGGGCGCATCAGGATCGTGCCGGTGGCGGCGCGGCCCATGGTCCTCATGCTCTCCATAGGCGAGCGGATCATCTGGCCGTGATCAGTGATCAGCATGAACTCGGCGTCATCGGCCGCCCTCACCGCGCCGACGACTCCGCCGGCCTTGTCGAGGTTGCTCATGACTTTGACGCCCTGCGAGCCGCGGTTGACCTTAAGCGGGATGTCGGAGAGCGCCATGCGCTTGCCGACGCCGCTGGAGCCGACGATGAGACATTCCTTGCACGGATCGCCCAAAGGCAGGACCATTAAGCTCACGCAGGTCGCGCCGTTGATGAGCTTCATGCCCCTGACGGTGCCCGAGCCGCGCCCTGAAGGGCGCAGGCCGTTGCCGGCGTGGCGATCGGCAGAGCCTGAGCCCTCATCGCCGTCATCGCCTTCCGAGGTCTCCTGAGCGTCAGAGCTGTCATCATCTGAGCCGTCATCTGCGGCAGAGGCCTTGTAGTAGTCGCAGAAGTGCAGCGCCTTGCCGTTTGAGGAGAAGATATAGACGTCATCGTCGCCTGAGGAGATCTCAGCGCCGATGAGCTCGTCGTTCTCGCCCAGCGCCAGCACCTTGATGCCGTTGCCGTTGTTGCGCCCGATGAACGAGCGGAAGTCGGCAATGCGGATCTTCTTGATGCGGCCGGCCTTCGTGGCCAGGAAGAAGTAGGTGGACTCCAGCTCCTCCTCGTCCTCAGGCAGCGGCAGCATCGCGGTGATCTTCTCGCCCTCTTCGAGGTTGAAGAGGTTCTGCACCGGGCGGCCCCTCCAGGCGCGGTTTTCCGAGGTCGGGAGATCGTAGACCGTCGTGATAAAGCCGCGGCCTTTTGAGGTAAAGCACATCAGGCGGTCGTGGGTGTTGGCCACGACGATGTTCGTCAGGTAATCGCTGTCCTTGAGCTTGGCGGCCAGGCGGCCTTTGCCGCCGCGGTGCTGGCTTTCGTAGGAGGCGATGTCCTGGTATTTGACGTAGCCTTCCTCGGAGAGCGTCACGATCACGTCCTGGCGGGCGATGAGATCGCTCTTGTCAAAATCGCCGGTGTCGATGGTAAAGCCGGTGCGGCGGGCATTGCCGAACTCTTTCTTCACCGCCTCCATCTCCTCGCGGATCACCTGCTTCATGCGCTCAGGGCGGTTCAAAATATCCAGATAATCGCGGATGTTCGAGAGAAGCTGCGCGTAGTCGTTGCGGATCTCGTCCTGCGCCAGATGGGTCAGGCGGGAGAGCTGCAGCGCCAGGATGGCTTTAGCCTGAGCCTCGGAGAGGAAGTAGCCGTCGCCGTGGATGCCGCGGTCTGCGGGCACGCCCTGCGGCAGCGCGATATTGACGCCCTGCTCCGTGCGCTCGATTAAAGGCTCTATTTCCTTGGCGTCCCATTCCTCCTGCATCAGGCGGACTTTGGCCTCATCCTGGTTTTGCGACGAGGTGATGAGATCGATGACGCGCTGGATGTTGGCCTTGGCGACCATAAGGCCTTCGTCAAGGTGCGCCTTGCGGCGGTCCTGGCGCAGCAAATACACGGTACGGCGGGTCACGACCTCGCGGCGGAATTTCACAAACTCCGTGAGGATGTCCTTAAGCGGCAGCAGGCGCGGGTGGTTGTGCACCAGCGCGACCATGTTGATCGGGAAAGACGACTGCAGCATGGTGTTGGAGAAGAGGTTGTTGAGCACCGCCTCTTCGTAGGCGTCGCGCTTGAGATCGATGGCGATGCGCACCGGGTTCGTCTTGTCGGAGAGATCGTTGACCTCGGCTATGCCCTCGATCTTCTTGTCGCGGACCATCTGGGCGATCTGCTTGACGATGTCGATCTTGTGGACGACATAAGGGATCTCGTCGACGATGATGGTCTTGCGGCCGGATTTGTCTTCCTCTATATGGGTGCGGGCGCGGATCACGCAGCGGCCGCGGCCGGTGGCGTAAGCCCGGCGCACGCCCTCGCGGCCGACGATCTCGCCGCCGGTGGGGAAGTCCGGCCCCGGGATGTAGCGCATGAGCTCGTCAAGCGTGATCTCCGGGTTGTCGAGCACGGCGATGGCGCCGTCTATGACCTCTGAGAGGTTATGCGTGGGGATATTAGTGGCCATGCCCACGGCGATGCCGGAGGAGCCGTTAACCAGCAAATTAGGGAAACGGGTCGGGAGGACCTCCGGGATCTGCTCGTTGCCGTCATAGTTCGGATAGGTGTTGACCGTGTCCTTATCTATGTCCTGGAGCATGAGCTCGGCGATCTTCGTCATCTTGACTTCGGTGTAACGCATGGCGGCAGCGCCGTCACCGTCTATGTCGCCGAAGTTGCCCTGGCCGAACACCAAAGGCTCGCGCATCGAGAACCACTGCGCCATGCGCACGATGGTCTCGTACACGGCGGTGTCGCCGTGCGGATGGAAGCGGCCGATCACGTCGCCGACGATACGGGCGGATTTCTTGGTCTGGCCGCTGTGCCAGACTTTGAGATCGTACATATCGTAAAGCACGCGACGGTGCACCGGTTTCAAGCCGTCCCGCACGTCCGGAAGGGCGCGGTCGACGATCACGCTCATGGCGTAATCGATAAAGGACTGTCTGAGCTCGTCCTCGAGGTTCACGCTCTGCACACCGGAATTCACGCTCTCGGCGGTGGTGACTGCGCTCCCCTCAGGATGCTGGTTGTCGGTCCTGTCTGCCATTAAAAGTACCTTGCTTTGTTTATGGGATTAACAAAAAATATCTTTTAGATTATAGCATTATCGGGGAACTTTAACAAATCCCGCGCGCGCTTTGAAAAGGGCGCGCATGCTAAAATGGTCCGTTGCCGAAAATATAAGGACTTAAAACATGTGGTTTAAAAACGCCCGTCTGTACACCGCAGATTTTTCTGATTTAAAAGATATTTTTAAAAACGAAACCGAGGTGGAGGACGCCGTGGAAAGCGCGCCTTTCCGCCCCTGCCAGGCCAATGAGATTTCCACCGTGGGCTTTGCCCCGCTCTTTGGCGGCGAGACCGCTTTCGCCTTTGAGACCTCGGGCGCCTGGTTCTTCAGGCTTGTGGAGGAGACGAAGCTGCTGCCGGCGGCCGTGATCCGCGAGCAGTTAAACGAGCTTGTGGCCAAACGCGAGGCCGAGCTCAAGCGCGAGATCCGCAAAAATGAGAAGGAGGCGCTCAAGACGGCGCTCACGAACCAGCTGCTCGCCCGCGCGTTTGCCACGCGCCGCGAAATGCTGGTGTACGCAAACCCCGAACACGGCACTGTCGCCGTGTCGGCCTCGTCAGCCAAGCGCGCCGAGAAGGCGATCGCCATGCTGCGCCAGGCTTTCACCACCTTCCCCGCCCGCGTGCTCCAGCCCCGCTGCGCCGTTGAGGATCGCATGACGGCTTGGATCTCCAAAAACGAGCTGCCCGACCGCTTCACGCTGGGCACCGACGTCGTGCTCAAGAGCACCGAGGAGGAAGGCGGCGTGATCCGCGCCTCCAAAGAGGATCTGAGCTCAGATGAGATCGCCGTGCACATCGAGGCCGGCAAGGTCACAACCGAGCTGCAGCTTACCTATCAGGACTCGCTCTCGTTCGTGCTCACCTCAGACATCGCCTTAAAGCGCATGAAACCCACGGATCAGTACCTCGAGCGCAACCTGCCTGAAAAGAGCGACGATCGCACAGCCGATCTGCAAGCGCACCTCGTGCTTCAGGGCGCGCTTTTAGGCGAGCTCTCAGAATACCTGCTCACGCTCTTTGACTGTGAGCGCTAAACCCGAGCTGCTCGCGCCCGCCGGGGCTCCGGAGAACCTCCGCCAGGCCCTGGCCTATGGCGCGGACGCCGTCTACGCCGGCATCCCCAGGTGGTCTTTGCGGGTGCGCGGCAACGGCTTTGCGCGCTCAGACTTCGCAGACGGGATCCTGAGGGCTCACGCCCTGGGGCGCAAGTTCTACGCCGTGCTCAACGTGATCCCGCACATGCGGCGTTTAAAAGGCTTTGCGGATGCGTTAAAAGAGGTCGCGGCTTTAAAACCGGATGCCCTGATCATGGCCGATCCGGGGCTCATCATGGAGGCCCGCGAGCTCTGCCCTGAGATCCCTGTGCACCTCTCGGTGCAGGCCAACACCGTAAACGCCCTGAGCGTGAAGTTCTGGCAGCGCTGCGGCATCAGCCGCTGCATTTTAGCCCGCGAGCTGCCGCTCTCTGAGATCGCCATGATCCGTGAGGCGTGCCCGGACACCGAGCTTGAGGTCTTTGTGCACGGGGCGCTGTGCATCGCCGTCTCAGGCCGCTGCCTTATCTCCGGCCTGCTGGCCCGCCGCGACGCCAACACCGGCGCCTGCAACAACTCCTGCCGCTGGCCTTTTCGCATGAGGAACGTCCACAGCGCGGTTTGCGGCGAGGAGGCTGAGGAGGACGATCTCGTGCTCAAAGCCGAGCTTGAGGACACGGACAACCGCCCCGGGCAGTGGATGGACATGGAAGAGGACGCGCACGGCACCTACCTCATGAACTCCAAGGATCTCTGCGCCCTGCCCGTGCTCAAAAAGCTCATGGAGATCGGCGTTGACTCCCTGAAGATCGAAGGCCGCTCGCGCTCGGCCTTCTACACCGGCGCCGTCACCCGCGCCTACCGCCTGGCGATCGACGCGCTCGCATCAGGCAAAGACGTGCCGGATCTTTCCTATGAGATTGTAAACTCGCTGCCCTCGCGCGGCTATACGACGGCGCTGCTCGAGCCCGGCCGACCCGACGCGACCCAGGACTACCTGCAAAACTCGCCTTACCCGGGCCGCTGGCGCATCTGCGGCGGGATCAGCGCCCAGGATCCTGACGGCACGCTGCATATAACCGTCAAAAACCGCTTTGGCGGCGGCAAAGACGTCCTGCTGTTTACCCCCGAGGGGATCAAACGCCTGAGGACTGATCACATGCGCGATGCCAATACGGGAGAGATTGTTGCCGACGCCCCGGGCGCGGGCTACTTTGTGACGCTGCCCTGCCCGTATCAGATTGACCCTGAGGTCTGCACGCTGCTCTCTGAAGAGATCTGACCTACTGCTCGGGTTCGGCCTGCTGCTGCACCACGGTCGTAAGCTCTGCGTAGAGATCCTGAGGCAGCGGCGCCTCCAGGGCAAAATCCATATCCACCGGCTTATCCCCGTGCACGGACTCCGGGATCACCCGCACCCTGCCTGCGTAGATGAATTTCTGCGTCACCCCTTCAACCTCAGGGTATTTCCTCACAAAAAGGTGCACTCTGATCCCCGCCCTCTGGTGCCCGATGAGCTTTTGCCCGGTGCCGCTTTGCTGAGAGGTCGCGTTGGGCGACTGCCAGTGGAAGCGCGAGGGGGAGAGGAAATGATCGTCGTAGTTTACGGAATCCTTGATCCCCTCTTTCTTGTAGAGATCGACGAAGATGAGGAAGTGCTTTTCAATCTGCGTGATGAGCCCCTGGCCCCTGAATGAGGAGTGTTTCTTCTCCGAGCGGCACAGCAGCGCCGTGTCGCGCATGGAATAGCGATGCCCGATCTTAAAGAACGGGAAGCCGCAGTTCTCCAGGGAAAACTCCTGCTCATAGCGCAAAAGCCCGTAATCTACCGCGTCCTCAACCCAGGCTTTAAACGGGCTTTTGCCGTCAAAAAACTCCCTGAGCGCCGCGTTCAGCCTGATTTTGCCTTCTGTCTCTTCGAGCAGGGCCGCTTTGTAGGCCTTAATTTCCGAGGAATCAAAGAAATTTCCCTTGAGAAAAGCGGCGGCATGGCGCAGCGTCTGCATATCAGGCGCATCGAGGTACTGCTCAAGCTTTAACAGCGCTTCCTGCAGAGTGATCGCGTGATCCTCTGCATCGATGAGGAATTTTAGAAGCGCCAGATCATAAGGCCTGCCTGAGGGCAGCAGCAGCGTGTGGATGAGCTGTAGCAGCGCAGTGCTGCACGCGCTGCAGCCAAAACCCTGATCATCCGCCGTGAGCTGCTCTTGGGAATTTACAAAGCCAAAGTAGGTCTTATACGCCTTGTTCAGCGTGAAATTGAGCGGATCATAGGCGCCGTCATGCCGCAGATAGTCGCACAAAAACGGCACCCTGCCGCCGTTGACGTGCTTAAAAGAGAGGTAGTTCTCCCGCAGGCGCCTGGCGCTGTAAAAGCGCTCCTGCTCGAGCTGCCTTAGGATCTGCTCTTTGGGGATACGATCCATGATGATGTGCGTGCTGCCCGGGACATCGGCAAAGTCGCTTTTGACCGCGACTTTGAGCGAGTCGCGGTCATAACTGCTCCTGCCGTTTAAGGCGATCGCCATCAGGTAGGAGCTCTGATAGTTGCCGATGAAATCGAGCACGGTGAGGAAGTGCTTGCCCTCATGCTTTCTCAGGCCGCGGCCTAACTGCTGCACGAAGATGATCGGCGACTGCGTGGGGCGCAGCATCAGCACGGTGTTCACCGAGGGGATGTCCACGCCTTCGTTGAAGAGATCAACGGTAAAGATGGCGCTCAAAGGCGCGGCGTCGTCCTCAAGCTCACGGATCTTCTGCTCTTTGTACGCGCCCGCGTCATCGCCACAGAGCGCGAGGGCAAAGCCCGCGCCTTTGACGCGGCAGAATTCCTGCGCCATAAATTCTGCATGTTTTACCGAAGCGCAAAAGCCCAGGATCTTCCACTTGCCCTCGCCGTCATGGCCGTAGAACTCCAGCTTTTTTAAGATGTAATCCGTCCTCCGGCTTTGCATGAGCAGCCGGCCCGCCTCCTCAAGATAGCCGCTCTCCCCGGGGCGCTTTTTAAGCGAGCCGTAGTCTATGCCCTCGCAGTCGGTGATCCCGAAATAATGGAACGGGCACACGAGCCCGTACTCCAGCGCCTGGCGCAGCCGGATCTCCACGGCCACGTTGTTGCCAAAGAGCGCGAACACGTCGCCTGAGTCGCAGCGCTCCGGCGTCGCCGTAAGCCCCAAAAGAAATTTTGGCCTGAAATAATCGAGAATTTCCCGATAGGCCGGGCTTACGGCATGGTGCGCCTCGTCGATGACGATGTAGTCAAAGTCGTCGCGCTTGAATTCATGCAGGTGCCTTGAGAGGGTGTCGCGGGTGGCGAAAACATAGCGCTTTTCGCCGTCTTTGGCATAGCCGGTGAACAGCCCGGAGCTGTAGCCTTGAACGGTTTTTTGAAGCACGCTGTCAAAGGACGCTCTGGCCTTGGTGAGGATCGTGTCGCGGTGCACCACAAAGAGCAGCCGCCGCGGCTTGAACTGCAGCGCGTCAAACACGCTCATGTAGGTCTTGCCGCTGCCGGTTGCCGCGATCGCCAGCGCCCGCGTCTGCCCGCTTTTTCTTAAGCGGTCAAGTTTGGCGATGGCCTCGCCCTGCATGCGGTTGGGCTCAATTATCTGAGCGTTGTACTCAAAGATCCCGCGGCTTTTGGCGTCTTCAAACTGCGCCTTGCGGTACTCGCGGTAGGCTTTGAGGAATTCCTCAGAGCAGTCTTTGGTGTATTCGCTGTTCCACAGCCGCCCGAACTCATCGAGCACGTTCTGTGAAAACTCCGCGCTCTCCTCCGCCGCGCCGCCGTCTGAGTGCAGCAGGTTCCATTCGGCGTTGGACTTGAGCGCCGCATCCGTGAGATTTGACGATCCGATGAGCACCGTCCAGCTGTTCTCGCCGGGAACGCCCTCCTGAAGATGCCTGAAGAGATAGCCCTTGGTGTGGAAACCGCGATCGCGCGAGGCCACAAAGATCTTAAGCGAGAGGTTGTCAAAAGCGCGCAGGCGCTCGAGCGCCCGAGGATCGGTGAAACTGAGGTAAGTCGAGGTGAGGATCTCGCCTTTGACGCCGCGTTTTTGCAGATCGTCGAAGACATTGAGCATGACCTGCAGCCCGCCGTAAGTGATGAAGGCGACGGACATCTTAAACTCGCTGCAGCAGCTCAGTTCCGCTGCCAGGGTGTGCCAGACGTTAGATGATCGGGTGTTGCAGACAAATCTGTCCTGTTGCATGTTAGGGCGCCGCGAAAAACCGTAGATGCATCCAGGTTAACGCATTTTGTGCGAGGGCTTGCGTAAATTTCCGCAAATTCACGGATCAGGGCAGATCCCGGTATGCTGATGGCAGGCGAGTGCTGAAAAGCTCCTCATAAGCGGCAATGTGCCCAGGATCTTGGTCGGTTTTTTAACGGTACTTGGTCGGTACTTGATCGGTTTCTTAATCGTTTTTTGGCTTATTGCTTCAGCAAGGTTCAGAGTTTTTTTAGATACCGCTGTTTTCGGCTGTTAGGCTTGTCCGGGATCGTCATCCCGATCACGCCAAGCTTAAGCGCCGGCCTCAAATAATTCGGCTCTGTCACTTTTTCTGTGTT